>VGJU01000023.1 GCA_016867335.1 Candidatus Zixiibacteriota bacterium
ATTGGTGACAATTCTAACCCGTAAACTCTCCGAAAACTCTACCCACAAAACACAAAAGAACCGCCTGAAGACATGAGGACAACTCCTTGTCTTTCAATCGGTTCTTGATGAAAAGATGTATCTTTCATCTTGCCCCTCCAGGAAAGGGGTTTTTGGGTGCCGGGTTGGGATTCCTCCAGGTGGCCCACACAAGAAGGCCCCAACCCGGTGACATATTGGTGACAATTCTAACCCGTAAACTCTCCGAAAACTCTACCCACAAAACACAAAAGAACCGCCTGAAGACATGAGGACAACTCCTTGTCTTTCAAGCGGTTCTTGATGAAAACAATAGACTTGCTGGAGGGTGCTAATCTGCTTTGGGAGCAGGGGGGCGGGGGTTCGAATCCCTCCACCCCGACTTTGGAAGACAAGGGGTTGCGGGCAATGCTCGCAACCCCTTGTTTGTTGCGCTGGCGTAGCTTGAAACGGGATCTGTTCTTCTGATAAATGCACCCTACCAAGGCTGGCGGTGTATCATGATATCATCAATTATCAAGGGGAATATCCCTTTACACGCTCGCCATGACCCCTAAAAATTGGTCCACATCCGCCGCGTTGTTAAACAGCGCGGGGCCGACACGGATTTGTTTGTTTTCCTCTCGGAACGACACCTGAACGCCTGCGGTGTCGAGCGCCTTTTTGACCCCCTCATACATCCTGCCGTGTTCGAACGCCACGATAGCCGAGCCATTACCCATCGGTGTCCACACTTTGAATCCCAGGTCGGTAAGCCCCTTGTGCAACCGATGCGCTAAGGCCACCGTGTACGATTCGATTCGATCCACCCCCACCTTTTCGATATAGTCGAGCGCCGCGCTCAACTGATATATCTCCACAAAGGCGGGGGTAGCATATTCGAATTTTCGGATGCCTTTGTGCAGTTCGAACTCATGCCCGCTGATCGTGCGCGATACCTGCCGCCAGCCGTGGCGGTCCACCCGCAGCCGGTCGATCATCGGTTCGGGTACAAAAAACGGAGCGACGCCGTACCCGCTCAACAGCCACTTGTACGTCCCGGTCGTAAAAAAATCGACCGCTGTCTTTTTTACGTCCATCGCCAGCATACCGATTCCCTGTATGGCATCGGCGTACAAAAAGGCGTCGTGGGCGTGCGCAAGGTCCGCCAGCGCGGAAAGATCGTGTCGGTAGCCGTTCTGATGCGATACCCATGCCACCGAAACAAGCCGTGTTCGGCGGTCCACTTTGTCGGCAAACCGATCCGCCGGCGCCGTGCCCCCCTCGCTCGCCACGATCCGGATATCGACTCCGCGGGTTTCTCGGAGATGGTTATACAACACATAGCTCGATACATAATGCAGATCGTCGGTGACCAAGTTGTCTCCGGCTTTCAGGTCCAGCGAGTTGATGACGATATTCTCCCCTTCGCTTGTGCTGGTCAGGATGCCGATTTCGGTTTCCGCCGCGCCGACCATACGGGCAAATTTCCGGCGCACCGCCTCTGTTTCGTTGAGCATGTCGCCAAGCCGGATCGGGTTACGGGCTTTGGCGTCGAGAAATTTTTTACCCGCTTCCACCACTTGTATCGGCGAAGGGGCCATATAGGGCGAGTTGAGATACACCCCCTCGCGCGCCGCCGGAAAATCCGCGCGCACCCCCAGCGGATCGTCGCCCTCCATCGCCACGGCGTTTCCCGTCACTCCCACCGCGCCTGCCAGTGCCGTAGCCGCAGATACCATGGTCAAAAACTCCCTTCGGGTATATTCCATCTGGGAACTCCCTCTAAGCGAAAGTTTGAAGGGTGAAGGGTGAAGTGTGGGTAGATGAGTATATCCGTTTATGCTTTTGCGCAATGATTCTCCGTGAACCCAAATCGCGGGCGTGCATTTTTCCAGCCCCGATGATTTCGTCCGGAGATCTTGCTTTTTGTGCGCCAAAACCGTATCGTAGGGAGGGGAGCGCTTTACGGAAAAGGAGCGGCATCACATGAAAAGCCTTACATCCGATCGGCATGATGACACGGACCCGGTGCCCGAACTTTCCGGTGTTTCTCATGCGGTCGGCCCAGACACCGGACGGGATGCGGCGGATCACCCAATCGTCTTTTTCGACGGGGTGTGCGGGCTGTGCAACCGGTTTGTGGACGGGCTTCTCCGGACCGACATACAGGGGCAGTTCCTATTTGCGCCGATACAAGGCGAAACGGCGGCACAGATGCTTCCTCCGCTGACGGAAGAACCCGAAGCCTGGTCCATTCTTTATGTAGACGAACGCGGGCTGCACAGCCGATCCGATGCGGTGTTGGCCATATACAGCAGGGCGGGCGGATGGCGGTGGTGGCTCAGTCTCGGACGGTTTACGCCGCGTCTCGTGCGCGACACCGTCTATCGGTTTGTCGCGCGAAACCGGTATAGGTGGTTTGGCCGCCGCGACACCTGCCGTCTGCCTTCCCCTGAAGAACACGACCGGTTTCTTCCGTAGCTTGATCGCACCATGGTAAGAGAGTTACTGAACACAGACACGGAGGTCGGGCGTGACGGTTGTATAACGCCCGCATGACATTTGTGCAAGATCAAAGGACAACGCTTATGCGCATCACTCGAATCGAAACTATCTCGTATGGTTGGTCGCTCTGGGTGCGGATTCATACCGACGAAGGGCTGACCGGGTTGGGAGAGACATATCTGCACAGCGATCCGGCACGGACGCTGATCGAAAATCTTTTCGGCCCGGCGCTGATCGGCCAGAATCCCCTTGCCATCGAAGCGCACTGGCGGCGGATGTTCGACCAGACCAACTTTGCCGGAAGCCGAGGCGCCGAGATGCGCGCCATGAGTGCGCTTGACATCGCCCTGTGGGATATTTTAGGTCAGGCGTGCGGTCGGCCCATCTATCAGCTTCTCGGCGGCGCGGTCCGCGACCGGATCAAGGTGTACAACACCTGCGGGGCCGAACCGGGTCTCGACTTTCTGGTCAATGCCGACGAATTTGCCCAGAACCTCCTGAGCAAGGGCATTCGGGCCATGAAAATCTGGCCTTTCGACGGATATGCCCGCCAGACGGGTGGGCATTTTATCAGCCTGCCCGATCTCAAAAAAGGGTTGGAACCGGTCCGAAAAATCCGTGCGGCGGTAGGCGACGAGATGGAAATCGCCATGGAGTTTCACAGCATGTGGGATTTGCAGTGCGCGGTGCGTATCGCTCAGGCGCACGAGGAATTTAACGTGATGTGGCTGGAAGATATGATACACCCGGAAAATCTGGAAGCCTATGAGCACCTTGCCGCAGCAACGCGGCTACCCCTTACGGTGAGTGAGCGGCTTCAGACGCGCTATGCGTTTTTGCCGGTGATGCAACGCAAAATCGCACGTATCATCATGCCCGATGTGGAGTGGTGCGGCGGCATCTCGGAGGCCAAGAAGATCGCAACGCTCGCGGAGACGTTCAACTTGCCCGTCGCCTTTCACAACTTCGGCGGTCCGGTGCTCAACTTCGCCTCCGCACATGTAGCCGCCAGCATTCCCAATCTGATGCTTCTCGAAACGGGTCGCTGTCTGCTCAATCAGTGGACCGATGAGGTTATCGAAACCCCGATCGTCATCGAAGACGGCCACATGAAACTCCCTGAAGGCCCCGGTCTCGGCATGAGACTGTCCGACGGGCTGTTGAGGCGTGACGACGTGGAAGTGCTTGTCGTGGAATGACTTCGGGAGAAACCGACGACACGTTTTGGCGTAAGGGATACACCCATAGGTTGGGTTAAAAAAAACCGCCGGAAGAAACGCTCTTCCGGCGGTTTGCACGGCTCCCGACGCCCGAAAACAAGAGCCGCTTATTTATCGCACTACGTTTTGCAATCCGCTCAACAGACCCGCCACGTTGGATTCGGTAAATTTGATCTGGAATTTCAGAAAAGGGCCGTGTGCCCAGTACGAATCGCCTGAAAAATCCCGATCCACAAATCCCTTGAAGTTGTACCCGCCTGCGATCCGCATGTTGCGTTGCGGGATAAACCCGATCTCCCCGGACGTTCCGTGTTGGAAATCCCGTGCGGTATGCTGGTGGAGTATACGGTATTCGACCAACACATCCATCTTTCGATGCCATTCGTACCGCACATTGGTCATCCACAGATCGGTCAGGGAACGGCTTTTTACGCCCTCGCTGTCGAGAAAGTTGACTTTGAAGCCGTAGCGGATAAACCATTCGATCTGAGACTTGGGTTCCAAGATGGTTTCCAGCGAACCGATATGGGTATACTGCGTGCTGTCGGGTATCACCAAGTCGTTCCGATCGTATTTGAGTTCGTATTTCCCAAGGACGTTGACGTAATCGTGCGAAATGGAGCGGTAGGCAAGTCCTGAAATCAACTGGTGATTGACTTGCTCGGAACTGCCCGTACCGGCGTTAAGACCAGCCGTGCGAGTTTCCGTAAAAAAATTGTGTTTGCCGAGTACGGAAAATCCCCGTTTGAAGGTAAAATCGAACGCCGCGGACGTCAGCGTCTTGTCAAACAGATCGCCGTTTCTGCGTTCGAACCGTCCACTGGATTTGAACGCGCTGGGTGGTAGATATTCTCCGGCGAGCGAAAAGGCGGTAAAATCGCCCTGTTTGTTGCCGCGCAGCGTGTTTACCCGTTCGACACCGGTGTTGAGCGTCACATGCGGGTGCGGGCGATAGGCTTGTCGCAGACCGACGATGGCCTGATTGCGGTATCCGCTGATACCGCCGTCGAGTTCGTAGTTGGCGTAGGCTTCGAACCCGCCGCCTATGCGCGACTGGATTCCGATCGCTGTAAAGCTGGAAAAAACTTTTGTCACGGAATTTGTGTTCGGCCACGAGCGAAATCCGGTCGTTGAGCGCCACACGGGAGGTCAGCACGTTCAGGGTCGGTCGGTAGGCGATATCTTCGTCGCCAAAGCTCTGTTCGCGTCGCCCGCCAAACGAAAACCACCGGGCGATCTGCCATTCGGTTCCCGCGACAAAGATCGAAGAACGGCGGCTGATCCCGGAACGGTCTACTTGCGTGGTTTCGAGACTGAGTTGGTTGTTAAAGGTTTTGTACTGAAAGTTGGACCCCGCCCTGACACTGATGCGTTCTTGGAGGTTGACTTCATCGTTTTCATGAAACGATTCGGTGGTCAATGTAAGCCCGCGAAATGGCGAAAAGGCGGCGCGCGCCCGTATCTTTCGCACACCCGATCGGGCCGTCGGACTACTCGGATTGTCAAAATTCCGGTCCGCATCCCGGAAGTAGACTTCGTAATCCAGCCGTTCCCTTACTTTTCCGCTCACGCCTATCTTCCATGCCCAGCCGTCCGGTGTACCCACGATGGCGGAGGTGGGTTTGAGCAGTTCTTCCGAGGTACGGGCGATTTCGGAGGTAAACACGAGATTTTTTCTGGCGCGCCACTCGGCGTCCAGTCCGGTCAGCCAGAAATCCGCGTTGGTCCGTTCTTCGCAGATGACCGTAGCACCCATGTAAAAGGTCTTGTAGGGTTTGAACCCTGCGCGTCCGCCGCCGACTCGTTGTTTTTTCAACGCGCGAGCGGTTTCGTAGGTGACAAGAATGACGACCGGATTTTCGTCCGGTGTAAGAAACGGGACAGGGCGTTTGAACCGTAGCGTGCCGCCGTCGTAGCTGATGTCGTAATCCGTAAACCGGTATTGGATATCCTCTCGAAGCACGCTTTCCGGATGCAGACGGTCACGCACCTGAATATATACTCTTTCACTGCCTTCCACGATCCGGATGCCGAGCCGCGCGCCGCACAGATAGTACAGCCCGGAAATGCCTTCGCCGGGAATCTCGTCCACCTGAATCGACTGGTCGGTCGAGGAGGCGAACAGACGGATGTCGGTATATTTTTCCTTAATGGAACCGGACACACCGGTAAACGTGCGGCTGTAAGATACCAGTTCCCGGTTTCCCAGTTCGGTGGCGAAATCGCCGTACTGGAGATACGAGAGGTTGTGCGACAACCGCGCATAAAACCGGCTGGTGGTAGGCGATTAGTAAAAGATGGAACTGGCGTCGCCAGGAATCGGAAAAAACCGGTCCGGGGTCAGAAATCGGAAGACACGATGATCAAATCTTCGGTCCGAATCAAACGAGGTGGTGAGCAAAAAGCCGCCGCCGATGGAGCCGCGTCCGAAAAAGGCCATTTTACCTCGCTATACGCTCCCTTTTTAAATGCTTTGTCCGGGGTGACGCCAGCGGGCGCGGGTTTGTTGTTGCGAAACCCGATCTGCCCGATCGCGGTTCCGGTAAATGTCCATCGCTCGAAAGGCTGGGTGTAGCCGATTTCTACGGTAGCCGACACCCCGTCGATTTCGGCCATCAGATGTCCGCTACCTACGCGCCATGGTTGTCGGTCACCGAATAGGTGATGGTAAACACACCGGAGGTGGACGGGGTCCAGTTGAATACACTGTTTACCCCGGAGGCGGGACCGGCCACAGGAAGCACGGGTGTCATCGTCGCGCCGATGGGCAGACCGCTTATCACAGCCAGGGTCACCGTATTGTCCGGATCCGGGTCGCGTTACCCGTCACCGTAAAGGTTATGGCATCGCCCGCCGTAGTGGTAATGGGACCGGGTGGAGCGATGGCGATACCGGGTGGCTGGTTGAGCACGCCTTGAATCACGGTGATTTTCAGAAAACACAGACGCTGTTGTCCGGCTTGATCGGTCACGGAAAAAAGCACCAGATGCCCACCGAGATCGTCAACCCCGGGTGTTAAACACACTGCTAAGACCCGAAACGCCGGACATCAGCAAGATCGGCGTCATGGTCGCGTCAGCGGGCAAGCCCGACACCTGAATGGTCACCACCTCACCCGGATCACTGTCCGTACCCGATATCGTAAAGGTAACCGGCGTGCCTAATGTGACGACGATATCCCCCATAGGTTCGATATGGCAGACGGGTATCTGACCGGTTCTCGGAAGAATTCGCAACAGAAAATCAACCGGAACCTTGCCTTTGCGCGTTCCGCCCTGCGAAGGATGCGCGGTCCAATCCTCCACCATAAACTGAACGGTCCACAGGTTGGTCGTATTAAGTCCGAGCGTATTCCAAGTTACGATCCCGGTGTTGGGATCGATCCGCATTTTGGGTGGCGATCCCTGGTTTGGGTTGGGGTTGTTGGGTGGATAGGTGTCCGGCGGTGGGTTCGAAATCCCAAACCCGATCGCTTCCCGATCGCTGGCAAAACGCCACTGGAGCACATCGCCGTCACCATCGATGGCCGGAACCGGAAAGGTCGCGTTCGAGCCTTCTTCTACAGCCACGACGATAGGAACTTGCGTGGCGATCGGCGACTGATTCCCGTTGGTGGCATAGACATCCATCTCCAGAAAATAGTCTATGTTCGCGCGCTGGTTTAAATTGCCGATGCGACAACAGTTCGGGGCCAGCACGGTAAAGGGACCGGCGCCGAAATAGGTTTTTCGTATACCGATGGTCTGAAGCAGGGGATCGGCGGGATCCACCATGTCGGCGACCATCCAATACTCTGCGATGCTGTAGGAGGTGACCCGAAACGGCAGGGCATTGGTTTCGTCACCATCGCCAAAGGTAAGGATGGAGAATCCTACATCGTCATAAAAGACATCCCCCACCGCCGGAAAACCGTCTGCGCCGGAAAATAGCCCACCCAGCGCATTGCTCTACAACGGATCTGCCCGGCGAAACGCCACTTTGAAGTTGACCTTGACCTCGCCCGGCACCCCGGTCGGCTTCCAGTTGAGCGTGCCGTACCGGAAATGACTCGCCTGCGCCCCATCGGGCAACAGGCTGGTCGCGGTCAGCACCGCCATCAACCAAAACCATCGTCTGAGTTCGGCTAAATTGCCGAGATATGATATGAGTTTCATAATAACTGCCCTCGTTGATGTTGAAAAAAGCAACTAAATATCTCTATGCCTGACAAGTTACGTCTCTGGTCTTTGGGTTGCAATCGGGGAATTCCTGAGTTTTCCCGGAGCCGGTTTTTTCGAAGGTTGATATAGGCAGAAACACCCATTTTATAATAAGATAATAAACAGAAGGCCCTGTCTGTGACCTGTATTACATTCTGAAATAATTCTCTGTCGAACTTGCGCGTGTTTGGCATGACAAACGTCTCGAAATCCTTTCTGTTGGACCTATTTCGTCCTTGTTGTGCGGGCCATCGGTTTCTATTTTGTCGTGGGCGTGGCATTTCGGGCACGGCATATCGGGCACGGCATTTCGGGCGTGGCATGCTCTACGCCCCTACCACTATCCGTTATTCTATGACTTCTCTCATCTCTAGCGGCGAATTTGGGCTTATCCGGCGCATCCGGAACCGGCAACCATCGGGCGGTGACGGCGTCATCGCAGGCATCGGCGACGACGCCGCCGCAGTCCTTCCCACGCCCGGCACAGCCTTGCTGTATACCACGGATACCTTTGTCGAAGGTCTCGATTTCGACCTCGATTTCTCTACATGGCCGCAGATCGGTTTCAAAAGCATGGCCGCCAATGCAAGCGACATCGCGGCGATGGGTGGAACACCGCGCTACGCGCTTGTAACGCTCTGTCTGCCGTCCCGCCGAACACCGGAAGAAGTGGACCTGCTTTACGAAGGCATGCACCGGTTTAACGAAACATGTGGCGCATCGGTACACATTATCGGCGGTGATCTAAGCGCCACCGATGGACCGACGGTTTTGTCGATTACCTTGATCGGAGAGGCCGATCCTGCCCGTATCGTTTTCCGTTCCGGCGCGCTTCCCGGAGACGCGCTGTGCGTTACCGGCGATATAGGCGGTTCCGAGGCTGGATTGCGACTGCTACTTCGTCGGCGCAAAAATCCGGCATTTGCCATACCGGACGCCTCCGCGGAAACGCTCGAAAAACATCGGACGCCCCGCCCGCGTCTTCGGGAAGCCAATCTCCTCGCCGCATCCGGCAACGTACACGCCATGATCGACATCAGCGACGGATTGAGTTCGGATGCGCTCCATCTTGCCGAAAATAGCCATACCGGGCTTTGCATCGAAGCGGATACCTTGCCGGTCCGGACCGCAACGCGCGTGGCGGCGGAAGCGCTCGGCATCCCCATCGTCGATCTGGCGCTGAACAGCGGCGAAGAGTTCGAACTGCTTTGCGCCGTCGCGCCGGATGCGGTCTCCGATCTCGCGGCGGAACTTATGGCCGAAACCGGCGTTTTGCTGACCCGAATCGGATTTTTTACAACCAAAGACCTTGGTTGCCTACTACGTACCCCCGGCGAAACCCGTCCGTTGGTTGCATCGGGTTATGAACATTTCGCTTTTCACCCTTCACCCAAGAGTCGCTCATGACACCCCATTTTCTTTTTCTTCGCGCCTCGAATCTGGAAACCGCATGGCCGTTTGTCCCGGAGCGGCTGATCGATCGGCTCGGCGCGCTGGGACGGGTCAGCATAGTCAACGACGATACCGGCGCGCCGCTTTCCTCGCTGGCATCGCTCGACGATGTGGACGGAATCGCCTATTTCGGCGGGCCGACGTTGACCGATGCTTGCGTAGCGGCCGCGCCCCGGCTGAAAATGGTAGGCGCGGTGGCGGACAATGGCGGGTTCGGTCTGCCGGTGGAGGCGTTGTTTGCCCGTCACATTCCCATCATAGACAGTACACGCGGATGGGCACCGTCGGTGGCCGAACTGGGGCTATGTTTGGCGCTTTGCGCGTTGCGCCGCGTGCCGTGGTGGCATGCCCGCATGACCGCCGAAGCGCCCGAAATCGTATGGGACTATGAGTCGGTCCAGTACTGCGACGACTCCCGGTTTGTAAATGGCAATCTGGGATCGAAACGGGTGGGGATTGTGGGACTCGGCCAGATCGGACGCCGGGTGGCGGCGTGGTGTCATGCGCTTGGCGCACAAGTCGTTGCGTACGACCCGTTTGCGCCCGATGCGACTTTTGCGGCCTGCGGCGGCGAACGGGCAAATCTGGACCCGATGATGGAGACTGTAGACCTGTTGTTTATCACGGTTCCCCCAACGCCATCCGCCGAGCGGATCGTGTCACGCGAACGGGTGTACCGACTGCGGGCCGGGTCTATCGTGGTGGTCGTCACACGGGCGCACGGCATCGACATGGGCGCTTTACGCGAGCGTATCTGCGCCGGAGAACTCATGGGCGCTTTCGACGTGTACGATGTGGAGCCTGTGCTGGAGGACGACCCGCTGTTAGGGCGGGACAATGTGATACATGTGCCGCATATCGCGGGACGGACGAGAGACTCTAACCGGCTGGTCGCCGACATCATTGCGGAGGATTTTGCTCGTATACTGAAAGGTGAGACGCCGCTGGCGCGGCTTACCCAGGAGATGATCGACGTGCGTACCATGCGGAAGGAAGTTCCGGTATAACGCAAGTTGTGCATGGCCGGAGCGCAAAAAAACGCGCTCCGGCGCTTCCCGTTGCTATACTTCGATTTCCACCCCGCCGGCGGTGACGCGAACCGGAAAACTGGCAATGGGGGTATAGGCCGGCGGTGACAGCACCGCCCCATTGCGGACATCGAAAGAAGCGCCGTGCCACGGACACCACAGATTGTTTCCGTCCAGTTCTCCCTCGCATAGCGGCGCCCCCTGATGCGGGCAGATATTGTCTACGGCAAAAAACTGCCCGTCCACGTTGCACAGGGCAATTTCCCGCCGATCTACTTCTACGAGTTTCATTTTGCCCGGTTGTACCTCGCCCGGTTCGGCTGCCTTGATAAACTGTCCCATCTTTTCGCGTCTCCTTTCGTGTTAAACGACTTATGTAGGGGCTGTCTACAGCGGACGCCCTTTCCCTTCTTCGAACTTCTTCTTTTTCCGGTTTTGCGGTTCTACTTTCCCGGGATCGGGTCGGCAATATGTATTTCATCTGCCGAACTGGCAAGATTTTTTGCCCAGACGCACAACGCCACGCATTCGACGTGATAGGTATGCGGAAACATATCCACCGGTTGAACGACCACCGGGGACAGTCCGAAACTGTTTAGCGTTGCCAGATCACGCGACAGCGTCATGACGTTGCACGATACGTACACCAAGGCTCGCGGACGACAGCGGCTGACCGCTTCCAGCGTCGCCGGATGACAGCCAGACCGGGGCGGATCGAGCAGAATGGCGTCCACTTCTCCGGCTTCTCGGACGATCTCGGGTAATGCGATTTCGGCTTTTTCCCTAACAAAACGGATATGTCCCGCCCCGTATGCCGCCGCATTGTATTCGGCGTCCGCGATGGCGGTATGTGACTCTTCGATGCCATAGACCTGCCGGGCGCGATCTGCGAGCATGAGGGTAAACAGTCCTACGCCACAGTATACGTCGATAGCGGTCTCCATGCGTTCCGGCAAGAAGCGCATCGCTGTCTGGACCAGCACGGCGGTTTGGCGGGTGCTGGCCTGGAAAAACGACGGCGACGTCACTCGAAAACGTCGGTTGAGTACGGTATAGTGGACTTGAGTCTGTTGATTTCCCACGCCTTGCAAATCGGCTGAAATAGCTGCGGTAAGTTTGCGGTCCATATCCAGTGACACTTCGTTTTCGTCCGTACTTCGGATGGTGGCGGATTTTAGCGGACGGCGTTCTTTTGCGAGCGATGCGGACAGCGCACGTCCCAACCGGTTGTTGAGCGGCTGTTGGATGTAGCATTGTCCGTCTTCTTTGCCAAATACGTCGAGCACCCGTCCGCGTGCATCTTGAAATCCCACGCGAACCTGATTCTGCGCGCCTCGGACGCGGACTACCATTTTGTTTCGGTAAAAATAGGGGTCTTGCATGGCCTCGGTTTCTTGGACCGCTGCGGAATGCAGTTCGGGGTACGCCTGTAAGGCGTTTACGGCCAGACGGCGTTTCCAGACAAGCTGTGCGGCATAATCCAGATGGAGCCACTGACACGCGCCGCAACCTTCCTCGAAAACGGGGCACACGGGTATGCGACGGGAGGACGAGGGAGCAACGATACGAACGATATCGGCGTATGCGGTCGTTTGCCGTACCAAAAAGATACGGACAACGAGCCGGTCGCCCGGAAGACCGCGCGAGACGAGGATGTCATACATTTCGAAACGGGCGTACCCCGCACCGCCATAGACCAGACCATCGATTTCGACGGATATTTCCTGGCCCTGTCGGAGAGGCGTCATAAGGGGAAGCGGATCAATCGGTGTGCTATCGCGGCTGGGCGTTACGGACCTGCGTGGAAAGAGAGGAACCCTTACCGCTGAGAGGTTGCGCGCCTGCGGCCAGTTTGAGAATCTGTCCGGGAAGGATCGTGGCGCCGCGCTTGAGATGGTTGAGGTTGAGCACGTCTACCACCGACAATCCGTACTGACGAGCGATGGACCAGATCGAGTCGCCCTGTTGGACCACATGGACGGAGGGACCGCGGGAAGACGCGGTGGCGATCGGAGCAGGATTTTCTCCGGATACGGCGGTTGACGCGGTTCCGGAAGACGGTGGCGGCGGGGCGGCGACCGTAACGAGTTCCGGCTCTTTGACACCGGGAACGACGACGGTCTGTCCCAATTTCAGTTTGCCCGGCTTGACTCTTGGATTGGCCTTTCGGATCGAGGAGAGGGACACTTCGTAGTATTCGGCGATATCTCCGAGTGTGTCGCCGGGACGGACTTTGTGCGAGATGGTCGTCCGTACGACGGTCTCCTTGCGGGCAACAGCAGGCGTAGCGGAGGCGATTGGTGCGGCCGCAGGAGTTGGAGCGAGACGAGACGTAGCAGCCGCCACGGTGGTCTCGGCTTCTTCGCCGGTGGGAATAAACACCGTCTGTCCTACATGGAGTCGGTTGAGTTTGAGTTCCGGGTTGGCTTTGCGGAGCATGGCCAACGACACTCCGTAGCGACCTGCGATGCTGGCCAGGGTGTCGCCCCGGCGGATTTTATGTTTGTTGGTCGTAGAGACGGTTTCCCGGTTCTGGACGACAGGTTTTGTTTTTTCGGGTTTTGCTTGCGCGCTTGCTACAACGGCTTCCTCGACCGCTCTGCCGGGTAGCCGAAGCGCCTGGTCAATCTTTAGATTGTTGTTTTTGAGACCGTTGAGTTTTTTGAGCACCGGTACCGTCGTACCTTGCTTTTTGGCAATGCGCCCTAAAGAGTCGCCGCGTTTGACCTTGTACGAACCGGTTCCCGTTACGACGGCATGCCGGGCTTCGGGAATTTCGGAAAGACGCGCCAAAAGCGCAGAACCCATTCCGAGCGGAACCCGCAGGTCGTATCCGCCCGGCGGTGTTACCCCGTTGCGAATACCGGTATTCATGGCTTTGATCTGGTCTTGCGAAACCCCCAGCACCCGTGCCGCGTCGGCTAGCGCGATAGACTTTTCGATTCGGGCCTCTTCAAAAACATAGGGGGCCATCGGCTCAGGAAAGGTCATGTCATAGCGTTCGGGGTTTTCGATGATGGCTACCGCCGCAAGAAAGCGAGGCACGTAATCGAGTGTTTCATGCGGGAGTTTGAGTTTCCAGTAGTCTCTTGTTCCGGCGCGGTTGACGGCCCTGAGTACGCGTTCTTCTCCACAGTTGTACGCTGCTACGGCAAGCAGCCAGTCGCCAAACATACCGTACAGGTCTTCCAGATAGGCGGCGGCGGCTTGAGACGCCTTGTACGGGTCCATCCGGTCGTCCACCCAGCCGGTCCGACTTAGCCCGTAGCGTCTTCCGGTTTCCGGGATAAACTGCCACAACCCGGCGGCATTGGCCCACGAATAGGCCAGCGGATGATAGGCGCTTTCGATGACCGGCAGCCACTGAAGCTGCGGCGGTAACCCGCGCATCGCCAACTCCCGGCGGATCATATCCCCATAGCGACCCGCCCGAGAATACGCTACCCGGATTCCGTTTCGGTTTTTCTGCATAAACCATTTGACCTGACGCTCGACCCGTTCGTTTGCCACCTCGGGAATTTCGCCTTTACGAATCTGCGCGGTGTGTCCGCCGGTCTGCAGATCGTCGATAAGCGTCGAGACGCTCTTGAGCAGTTGATCGCGTTCCTGTGCTACCGCCGGATCGGCGATGTCGCTCAATACCACCATCAGCCCTAAAACATCGTCGACGACAATTCGGGCCGCCGCAGTGTCGCCGCGGTCCAGCGCGCCAAGGGCCGCCGCCATGCGCTGACGGGCGTCCTGAAGAATCCGATACGAAGAGTCGGCGGTGTAGAGCGAATCCGGTAAGGGAGGAACGTCAAAAGAAAGATTCGAGAATATCTGGTCTTCGTGAATATAGGGTTCGGGAACCGACACCTCTTCGGAACGACCGGACCGAAATCCGGCACAGGCTGTCGATAGCCCCATCAAGCCGCAGATCGCTAAAAGAAAAAAATGACGCCCCACGTTTACCCCTCAACTTAAGCGTTACAGTTTGAGTGTACTCGTCCGCCAAAACAGTCAATGAAAGAAAAAGTATATGGCAAAAACGGCAGGACGGCAAGCGATTTTCTTCGCCCACGCACCGACATGTTTTACAAATTATATTTATACAATAAGATGTATCAAAATTTTTCCTGCTCGTTTCCCGGCGTCTTTTCTTTGGCAAGACCATTGCCAGAACCAAGCTACAGGGTTATTTTGATTTTACAACCGAATCATGAACACCCCTGCATTGAGATGACTCATGTCCTTCTAACTTTACTTTTCAAACTAGTGTAAGGAATCGTCATGCTTTCTTCCGTGTTTCCTTGGCCTGAAGACCGTATCGAACACTACACCGCCTACCGGGTCCTCACCCCGCTTGTCATCGGCGGCAGGCTGGACGAACCCGCATGGCAGTCCGCGCCGCGCTCGCCCCGCTTCCGCGACCTGATCCATGGCGAGCCGGGGATTCACGACACCCGCTCGGCCGTGCTGTGGGACGACGAGTGTCTCTATATCGGCTTCTGGGTCGAAGAACCCAACGTCACGGCTACCCTGACCGAACGAGACTCCCCCATCTACGCCGACAACGACGTGGAAGTGTTTATCGCGGGGAAAGACACCTACTACGAATTCGAAATCAACGCGTTCGGCACGTTTTACGAGGTGTTTTTTATCTGGGAAGAAGCCTATGCGCGGGGCGGATACGACAAAGAACCCCAGTTCGACCGGACCAAAGAAGGCGTACGCCCCTTTCATGGCGTCGGTTTTCAGCCACATCCGCGCGGTCCGCGTATCGGCTACTGGAACTGGGACATGCCCGGTCTGCGCACCGCCGTCCATGTAGACGGAACGATCAATGACCCTTCGGATCGGGATCGCGGATGGACGGTGGAGTTAGCCTTTCCATGGAAAAGCATGGAGTGGCTTGCCAAAGCCGACGGGCGCGCGCTTCCGCCTCAAAACGGAGATGTTTGGCGTATCGACTTTTCGCGGTTCAACCAGTACAAACAAGCCCCGCCTTCGCGCGATCCAGGCGGCTGGGCGTGGAGTCCGCACGGCGTGTGGGACTCGCACGTCCCCGAATGTTTTCCGTATATTCACTTTTCGACAGCTCACGTCGTTCGGTAATTCGGAAACCGGGACACAGTCCGCCGTGTTCATGCGACCACCCTCATACACGGGACACAGTGCGCCGTGCCCCGACAGGTTTGACTATGGATATTCCAAATTGGCGGGATAACGGCATAAAAATCTTGTCTGGCGACGTGTTGGACCTCAACACCCCGCAGACGCCCGGCATGACGCGCGCGGCGGCCATCACCCACGCCCGCACCGGCGCTAACAAAATCTGGGCCGGGACCGTCACCATCCACCCGGACGCCAAAACCGGGGCACATCACCACGGCGACCTCGAAAGCGTCATCTATGTGGTCAGTGGTCGCGCCCGGATGCGGTGGGGCGACCGGCTCGAATACTGCGCCGAAGCCGGACCGGGTGATTTTATCTATGTCCCGCCCTACGTGCCGCATCAGGAAATCAATGCTGTGCGGGACGAACCGCTGGTCTGCGTCCTGTGCAGAAGCGGTCAGGACCCGGTCGTGGTCAACCTCGATATTGAGCCGGTGGAAAAACCCGAATCCGTGTACTGGGTCGATCCTATCCACTCAAAACCGGACGCATCCGATCCGACGGCGTAAAACCCGCGACTGAGGATGATAGGTATCGTCACTCCTGCCCGATCTCGGATGTTTTCCCATCGAAGGAGGCGTGAGGCCATGAGCCAACTTCTTATCCCACCTCTTCGGAAACATCGCTGGACACGCGAAGCGACCGTAGCCGATATGCTGCCGTAGGGGCGGCTCACACCGATATGAGTATATGAATACACTATCCGACGATCAGATACTGGCCGCTTTCCGCAGTATTAGATGTTGGAGCAGGAGTGATCAACGCGCCCCGCATAAACCCTTGCTTCTCCTGCTGGCTCTGGCCCAGCTCCAGCGAAAATCTGGCCGAAGTTTATCTTACTGCAATGTTGAACCACGCTTACGCCAACTTCTACTTGAGTTCGGCCCGCGACGAAAAACACAGCATCCGGAACACCCATTCTGGCGACTCCAGAACGACGGTATTTGGATTGTTGATAGCAGGGACAGCATTCGCCAAGAGCTAACCTCAAGCGGAGACGCCACAGCGGATTCTTTACGGCGACATCAGGCAAATGGCCAACTCACTAATCCTATTCATGCTGCACTGGTCGAACGGCCGGAACTCGTGAATCGAATCGTGACCGATCTCCTTGACCGTAATTTCCCTCCTTCCATGCATGAGACACTTCTCGACGCGGTCGACTTTCAGTGGATATATGAGAAACGTAGGTATGAGAAACGTACGTATGAGAAACGTATGCGCGATCCTCATTTTCGCGAGGAGATAATTCGTATATATGAGCATCGTTGTGCAGTATGTGGATTTGACGGGAGATTGGGTTTGGCCGATATCGGCCTGGAGGCGGCGCACATTAAGTGGCTTGCGGCAGGTGGGCCTGATGCATCTGATAACGGGATCGCTTTATGTGTCCTTCATCATGTGTTGTTTGATCGCGGGGCTTTGTCTATCGATGAGGAGTTGCGGCTTCTTGTTTCAAAAGATTTGCATGGCCAAAACCATGTGGAAACCCTGATTCTGGCTTACAGTGGCCTTCCTATTCGTAAGCCTCAGCCGGGAGAACCGGAACCAGACACTCGGTACACTGCATGGCATAGGCGTGAGGTGTTTCGTGGGCCTTCTCGTGCCATCACACTTTAGTTGGGCGGCAAAAGAATCTCTCCAACAAGGGATATACTCGATAATCAATGGCGGAGTTTAGCTACACCGATTATTTCGAGAACGAGGTGCTTCGAAAACGTCCGTATTTGAAAAAAGATTGGTGTGAATTTGTCATTGAAAATCCCATACACTCGGAACCACAAGAGCAGAACAGGTACCGCTTCTGGGCGCCCATAACAGAACCTGACGGTCGTTGCTTAAGAGTCATAACGTTGGAGGATAAAGTGACCATCCACAACGCCTTTTCGGATCAAGGCTTTACGCCATGGAACTCAACTACTATCCTGAAACAGATTCTCTTTATATCGATTTATCCGGCCGACCCAGCGCCGACAGCCGCGAGATATCTGAAGGTGTCGTACTCGATTTATGACATAGAGGGGAAACTTGTGGGTATCGCCATCGATAATGCTAACCATAAAGTAGAGTTGCAAAAACTCGTCCTGAGCAAGCTGTCTGACAAAGTTGAAACGGCTGCCGTATAACAACGTCATTGACACGCACCAACAAACCGAAAAAGGTATGGCCGTGGAATGTCAGGATCGACCGATTGACATTCGGGGCAAATAACCACATTGTAAGATAAGGATGAGGGGTGAAGGATAAAAAAATCCAACCTCTCCTCCATATATACGTTCGGATCAGACAAACATAACATCTATAAGGAGTGGCGATGAGCATTCGTGTGGGTATCAACGGATTTGGCCGGATCGGGCGACAGGTGTTCCGGGTGATGATGGAAAAAGGCGGCTTTGAGGTGGTCGCCATCAACGACCTTACGGATAGCGCTTCGCTGGCGCATCTGCTCAAGTATGACTCGGTTCACGGTCGCTATGGCGGCACGATAAAAGCCGAACAGGGCGCGATCATCTTGGATGGTCGGCGTGTGGAGATTCTGGCTGAGCGCAACCCCGCGGATCTGGCGTGGGGCAACCGGGGTGCCGACCTCGTCCTCGAATCCACCGGCATCTTTACGGATGGCCAAAAGGCTAGCGCGCATCTGGAAGCCGGCGCGAAAAAGGTGCTTATCTCCGCTCCGGCAAAAAACGTCGACGCCACCATCGTCCTCGGCGTCAACGACGGCGACCTCAAACCCGAACACCGTATCCTCTCAAACGCCTCGTGTACGACCAACTGTCTGGGGCCGATGGCGTGGGTGTTGCATGAGCACTTCCGTATCGTCCGTGGCTCGATGACCACCATCCACGCCTATACCAACGACCAGCGGATTCTCGACCTTCCCCACAAAGACTTGCGCCGCGCCCGCTCCGCCGCCGTCTCCATGATCCCGACCAGCACCGGAGCGGCCAGCGCCATCGGTCTTGTCATCCCCGCGCTCAAAGGAAAACTCAACGGCGTCGCCGTGCGTGTGCCCGTGCCGGACGGGTCGCTGACCGATCTGGTGGTTCAGGTGGAAAAAGTTCCGTCGGCGGAAGAGGTCAAGGCCGTCTTCAAAACCGCTTCGCAAGACCGTTTCAAGAACATACTCGAATACTGCGAAGACCCCATCGTCTCCGCCGACATCGTCCACAACCCGGCCTCGTGTATCTTCGACGCCGAAATGACCATGATCATCGACAATGGGCTGGTCAAGGTGATGGGGTGGTACGACAACGAATGGGGCTATTCGAACCGGTGCGTGGACCTGCTGAAAAAAATGAAGTTTGACGGGTGAAAGGTGAGGGGTGAAGGTAAGACAAACCCATTGGACTGCCACAGATAGCAAAAACGAATGTTGCTTTTCAAATCCCAAATTACCCCGATCATTTTTCTTCACACTTCTTCGGTAGTTTTTTTTTAAACTTCAAACTTTACCCTTCACACTTCTTCTCATGACTCTTTCCCGACTGCTTGACGATCTGCTCCACAGCACGTACTACGGCAATCAGGTAGCGGGGGTAAAGAGCTTGCCGGAGCGCAAAGCACGGTTCGCAACACCCAAGCGTCCGGTGCATCCCGCGCTGTTTTCCATACTCGAAACGCTTGGCATCCGCGAGCTTTATACCCATCAGGCCATGGCGCTCGACGCCGTACGCGCGGGAAACCACGTCGTCATCGTCACTTCGACGGCCAGCGGCAAAACGCTGTGCTACAACATCCCGGTGCTGGAAACGCTACTGGAAACGCCCGGTGCGCGCGCGCTTTACCTGTTTCCGACCAAGGCGCTGGCGCAGGATCAATTGCGCGGACTGCTCCGCTACCGCGAGGCCCATCCCCACCTGCCACTTGCCGCAGGAACCTATGACGGCGATACACCGCCCACCACACGACGCAAACTCCGCGACGAAGGTCAGATCATCCTGACCAACCCGGACATGCTCCACAGCGGTATACTGCCCAACCATACCCGTTGGGGCGGATTTTTTACCAGCCTCAAGTATATCGTCATCGACGAAATTCATACCTATCGCGGTATATTCGGGTCGAACGTCGCCAATGTCATCCGGCGACTGTCGCGTATCTGCGCCCATTACGGGGCATCCCCGCGTTTTATCTGCTCTTCGGCCACCATCGCCAATCCGATGGAACTGGCCGAAAAACTTACGGGCGCGTCGCTGACGCTGATCGGCTGCGAACACGACGGCTCGCCCAAAGGACCAAAGTCCTTTGTACTCTGGAATCCTCCGTTCCTTGACGAACTGATGGTAGAGCGCCGCAGCGCCAACAGCGACGCCCAGCACTTGATGGTAGAACTGATCCGTCGCCGTTTTCCTACCATCGCGTTTGTCCGCACCCGAAACGGCGCCGAACTGCTCTATCGCTACTGTCAGGAAGGGCTTCAGCATGTCAGCCCGTCGCTGTCGCGTATGATCCGCGCCTATCGGGGCGGGTATCTGCCCGAAGAGCGCCGCGAAATCGAACGCCAACTGTTCGAGGGCGAACTGCTTGGCGTGACCAGCACCAACGCGCTCGAACTCGGCATCGACGTGGGCGGGCTGTCCGCATGTCTGATGGTCGGGTATCCGGGAACCATCGCCAGCACATGGCAACAGGCGGGACGCGCCGGACGCGGCAAAGAGGAAAGTCTTGCCGTGCTGATCGCGCACAACACTCCTATCGATCAGTATCTCATGCAAAACCCCGATTATTTTTTTGGCGAATCCCCGGAAAATGCGGTGATCGATCCGGACAACCCGTATATCGTCCTTGGTCATCTGCGGTGCGCCGTGCGCGAACTGCCCGTAGACTGGGAAGACGAACGCGGCTTTGGAGAATACGCGCCCGCCGTGCTCGACATCCTTCAGGAAAGCGGTCAGGTAAAAATGCTCAACGGACGCTGGTACTGGTCCGGAACCGGCTATCCGGCTCAGATCAGTCTGCGCAACATCAACGACAACACCTATACCATCGTCGATACCACCGCCGACAATCAGGTCATCGGCTCCATCGACGAAATCGGCGCGTTTACGCAGACACATACCGAAGCCGTCTATCTACACGACGCCGAAACGTACTTTGTAGACAAATTGGACCTGACCCAGAAAATCGCCTATGTGCGCAAAGCCGATGTGGACTACTACACACAGGCCGTCACCGAAACCAATATCCGGGTGGACCGCGAAGAAAACGAAAGGATGTGGAACAAAACCGGTCTTCACTTCGGGGATGTGACCGTGACGACGACCGTGATCATGTTTCGCAAGATTAAGTTCGGCTCGCGTGACAGCATCGGCTTTGGCAACTTGGATCTGCCGCCGCAGGAATTAGCCACCAACGCGCTGTGGATGGTTCCCTCGATCGATACGCTTCATCTCGTCAAAGGGTTTGGGCGTCTGCCGGTAGAAGGCATGGTGGGCATCGCCAACGTGATCGGCGAAGTGATCCCGCTGTTTTCGATGTGCGACGTGGTAGACATCGGCGCCACCGTGGATTCGTCCAACACTGGCGCTCCGACTTTGTTCGTATACGACAAATATCCGGGTGGGCTGGGTTTTGCGCAAAAGGTGTACGACATCGTCGAACAGGTCGTCGAAGGGTGTTGGACGCTGATCCGCGCCTGTCCGTGCGCCGACGGATGCCCGTCGTGCGTCGGCTCTGCTGTGCCGATTTATGTGCAACACGGGGCGGATGTGGAAATCAAGGGCCGTATTCCGGACAAGGAGGCGGCGCTGGTGATTCTGCACGACTGGCTGGGCAAGGAGCCGTATATCCCCAAACCGGTGACGCATGCGCGTCTTTCCACCGCCGCACCACTACCGCCGCCCCAGCCATCGCCGCGCGAAGTCAAACCCTTGCCCGAAGGCGTAGAATGGCGCATCCGCCAGCGCGTACAAACCCTGAAACGCAAATTGTAGGGGCAGGTTTCAAACCTGCCCCTACCTGCCCCGACCTGCCCCGACCTGCCCCGACCTGCCCCTACCCGCCCCGACCTGTCTTATCCGCCTACGGCTTCACCGTCGTCCAACGCCGACAGCCTGACCTCCAGACGCCCATCCCCGGCGTCGCACCGCAACCCGATTTCGACCGAACCGGACGCTGTTTCGGGAAGCGGGGAAGACAACACCCCTTCGCGCAGCACGTTCCGATTTTCGTCGCAAATACGATAATACCGACCGTCGTCACAAACCAAATACTCGCCGTTTCGGAGCGCAACCGGGAAAACGGTTTCGTCGAAATACAGCGTCACCGCTGGGTTGACGATATCGCCGGAGCCTGCGGCGTGTAGCGTAATCCGGGGAATCTGTGTACGAAAAGGCTGTTTCCATGTGAAAAGCGACAGGTCCGGCTCGCCGGGCTGACGCGGTCTCGGCCTGTGGGTAAATATGGGCGAGAAGGCGACTTCATACAGCCACCAACGGTTTTCTGCGATGGTTTCCAAGTGAAATTCCCGGTCCGAGTCGCGCAGTTTTTCACGCTGTGCATCGGTAAAGGCATGGGACAGCCTTGCCGTCTCCCAGTGCCGTATGGACGTCAGGATGGTGTCTGTACACCCGTTGCCGGACAGCTCCCGTAGATTTGCCGACAGCGCGAAACCGGCGTCGAACCCAGCGCACCGGGCGAGCGTCCACTCGATGTCGTCGAGCGTGGTAGCGGGCAAATCTTCCGCGTCCAGCCGCAGTTGAAACCAACCGAGCATCCGAGGAAACAGGTTGCGATCAAAATAACTCTGATTGCGAAAACGATATTCGGGCATGCCTTCGCGCGCCGCTTTACCCCACGGCTCCCCCCAGTTCATGCGGGTGTGGATATGCCACAGGTAGTGAGACAACCGACTGGCGTCGTTGACCACTTCACCCTCCCAACCCCGGTAACACCGCTCTACAAAACGGTGATGCGCGTATCTATCGTGCCCCGTGTACCCACACCCCTCCAGTCCGTCAAACGAGATTTGCCGCAACCCGGTTTGGTTAAACAGCTCGACCAGACGGTCCGCCAACTCGTCGAGCATCTCCATATTTGGAAAAAACACCCGGTACGGGTGATCCGATAATTTGCCTATTTCCGTGTTTGCCGGGTGTGCGGATACCTTTGTGCCAAAGACCCCACGACGACATCCAAGCAACGTATACGGAGGGGCGTCCGATACCACGCGATACTGAATCAATTCGTTGCCAAGCGCGACGGTCGCCAGTGTACCCCGATCCCGAAACGGCACGGGGTCGAGTACACCGATTTCCGTATCTTCGGGACTCACCGGGGCACTGATCCTTGTGCCCCCGGAGCGCATAAGACGCGGATCCGGAACCGGAGAGACATACGGATCGTTGGGGGTGATAAAATTGCTCAGGGTGTGGATACCGATCCGAAGCCCGGCCTGTTCGGCCGATTCTACACAACGGCGCAGGCTTTTGTCGCCATCCGGGAAGGCGTCGGGTTTTAGCTGAAAATGTCCCCAAGTATGAAAAGGGTCTTCGTGATAGAGATAGGAAAACCCCGCTTTCCGGGTGTAGGCGATGACCGTGTCGATCGTTTCTTCGCCAAAATCGGTGATCAGATAGGACAGTCGCGCGGTCTGCGCGGTTTTGGCCCATGCTCCGTCCAGCATGGGGTGGGGCAGTCCTTCGGTCTGCTCGATCCGACCGATGACCGCCAGCGCCTGATCCGCCGGACAACCGAACAGGGCGATGCGCGATCCGGGCAGAGGGCCGTCCGATGCCCGGCCAAACGCCTGAAGCGCACTGCCAAACGGTGTCGTCGCGGCGGTATGGAGCGGCTCGCCAAAACCGACTTTCGGACATTCTTCGGGGTAACCGCCAATGGTACGCATGGTAAGCGCTTGAATGCCGATCGCAAAATCCGCGGATCGCGCCATGCCGACGGTCTCTCCGACCCTGTCTCCGATGGTTATGGGATACGGACCCCAGATCACCAGATCGACCGGAGGGCCTTCTATCGCGGTCAATTCAAAACCTGCATGAGAAGCATGAAACCAAACGGCTATGCGCGCCGTGTACCGTTCACCGTCATAGCGGAGCATGAGCGACCCATTGTCTTCGTCCCACACTCCATGTTCGGGTTTTAGCACGTCGCCGTCCGCTACGATCTGCAACAACGGCGCAGAAACGCCCTCGGCAAGATAATCGACACCGGAGACGCGGTCGGCAAACACCGCCAGTGTCCCCGATGCGCTGAGTTCGATACGGAAAAATTCGGTTTCGAGACAACAGATGGATGGGTGGGGCAATATCGTCTCCTTGTGGAAAATAAACGCCGGAACGCATCTACCCGGGTTTGCCGGGCGAGGCTTCAGAAAAGTGAGTAACCGGGCGAGGTTTCAGAAAAGTGAGTGACATGAGTTTTTAATACACATAGGTCTTGTAGAAAAAAGAAAGCCTTTTTAGGGATGACAGAGATACTTGGGCGATGTACTTTGCGCGCGTTACGCGGAGGCTTGCCCTATGACGCTTACTCAAACTACCGCTCGCCGTTTTGTGCTCGGTCGTCAGGGATTGTGGCCGGGACGCCGTCATGTCGGACTTGTCGGCGTTGCCGAGGCGATACGCGCCGGCGAGGCGGTGCAGTTGGACCCGCTTCAGGTGGTCGCGCGCAGTCATGACATCACGCTTCAGAGCCGTGTGCGCGACTACCGCCCCGAACTGCTCCACCACGCTGCATATCGGGATCGCGGATTTTTCGACTACGGCGACTGTCTTTATCTTTATCCCATGACCGAACTGCCATGTTGGCGGCTACCCATGCGTCGTCGGGCGCAGACGCCGCGTTGGTCGTCGTTTGCCGCCGCACACCCCGGTCTGCTTGACGAGGTGCGCGCGCATATCCGGGATCGGGGGCCGACGGCAAACCGATATTTTACGGACCGTAAACGGGTGGACAGCTACCGGGGGCGCAAGGATACCGCGTTGGCGCTCTGCTATTTGTGGCTGACGGGCGAATTGATGATCCATCACCGGGAACGGTTCGAGCGTGTGTACGATCTCCGCGAACGGGTCGCCCCGCAAGAATACGACTACGTTGCCGCAGAGGAGACGGCGGAAGCATTTTTTGCCCGCAAGATCGTCGCGTTTCGCGGCTTGCTTACGGAGACGGAATGGAAAACCGGGTTTGCCGACTATATCGGGCGGAGGGTGCAGGGTGAGGAGGCGTCGCGTTATCTGACTCGATTGACGGACGAGGGCGTCATCGCCCGGGTTAGTATAGAGGGTTCGAAAAAAAATCCGGTTTGCGCTTTCCTCCGACCTGCCGACACTGGAGACGCTTGAAACGGGGACGACACCGGTGTTATGGCAGCCGCTTTCGGCTACTACGCTTGACGAAACGGTCTTTCTGGCTCCGCTCGACATTGTAAGCGCGCGGGGAAGGGCGCGGCATCTGTTCGATTCCGACTATGTATGGGAAGTGTACAAACCGCTGGAACAACGTAGGTGGGGGTATTACGTACTGCCCGTCCTGTATGACGACCGGTTGGTGGCGCGGCTCGACCCAAAACTGGACCGTGCCGCGGCCACCCTGCGAATCGACGGGTTCTGGCTTGAAGACTATGCGCCGGGTGATACGCCCGAATTTGCCACCGCTCTTTCGCGCGGTCTTTACCGTTTTTCGGTATTTCTCAACGCACGGCGAATCGACATAAAAAACCTCACGCCCGCCTCACTGCGGACCCGCGTACAAAAACAACTCAACGACGTGCTGTAAGTGTGCCAGTAAGCGCCATGTGGCTGTTTTTTTGCTCGTTCTTTGACCAACGGTCTACTTTTCGTACGCGCTTTACTTTTTCAGCCACCGCCATGCCCACCGTGCCGCCAGCGCCACGCCGACCAGCACCGCCGCGACAACAAGCAGTTTGATCGCCAGCAATGCCGTCATCAGCGCAAGACCGAGAACGAAAACGACGGCGTATGTAGCCACAAACGCGACGAACATGGCGGCGGCCACCAGCCCGACAAGCGGCAAAGCGCCTATCTCGCGTCGGATACCGGCAATCAGCGTGGCAATTCCGCCCGTCATCCCCGCCATCAATGCAAGGGTCGTTTCCATAGTCGCCCCTCCTTTCAACTCATACGACTTTCGCAGATGCGAATTTGTTTCATGCCGGATGAAACTTGCGTCCACAGGCTGGGGTGGCTATGTTATACCCATTGTCCATTGTCAATGATTGCAGATGTAACCCCTTGTTTCGAAACGAATCGATAGGATCGTCCCATGCATCGTTTTTTATGGTTGATATTGCTCGGATTGCCTGTAGCCGTTTCCGCGCAATCGCCCCGGATGCTGGTCGTCGATTATGCCATGCGATACCCCGAAGAAATCGTCGGGGCCATGAACGTTTTTGTGGAAGCCGGTTTTTCCGTGGAATACCGGCAGTATTATCCGGCGTTGGTGGAAAAAGACGCGCTGACCTACGACGCCATTCTGCTTATGGGGGGCGGCAACCCCGGCATGAGCGCTCAGGAAACGGACCTTGCGCTGGCCTTTGTCGCATCGGGTAAACTGCTCATCCTCGCCCTGCCGGCCAACGAGATGTATGGCGATCCCCGACGCACCGATCCCGGCAGACACGATCGGTATATGTTCAATGAGACGCTGGGACGACTCAATATCCGGTTGTATGGTTTTGCCCCACCTGCCAAACACGGCCCCGCCCTTATTCCGCCCCTCGTCTACGAAACGGTCGCCGGAAACGGCTATTTTCCGGTTTCCGGAATGTCGGTGCAGACCCGCGCGGCTACCCGGCTTCTGGTAGGCACGGGCGCCGAGCCTCTTCTTGTGGAACCGGATACCGGAAAGGTCGCTCCGAAAACGGCGGAAACCGCCCCGCCACCCCGCGAGCAAAAGTTCCGCAAACGCCGTGAACGCATCCGTGTACAGCCCTCCGAGGCCAAAGTGGACGAAGAAGTCGAGGTGCTGTTGCGTGGCCCTCAAACCCTGCGCGCCTATCTTCACTACGCCGCGCGCCCTCCCGCACCCGTTCCGTGGAGTACGCAGGAGTTCAAGGGCAAAACGATCGCCGTCACGACCGACACACTTTCCGTAAGGCTATCCGGCACTCGTTGGGGTTCCGACTATGCCATCGTTTATGTCCCCGCGGCGCTTATTGCGACGACGTTTGTCGAACGCGAATTTACCGAAGAGATCATAGGCGACCAGGAAGCGGGTCAAACGGCGGAGATCGTTCCCCTCGAAGAAACGGGTCGCCCTGCCATAGCCGCCGCCGGGCGCACCGACCGACTCAACAAGGGGTTCGTGCTGGCGATAGACCGAGAGGTTCTCAACACCCTGTCTGCTCCCGAAGCGCCGATCGGATGGGATGTAGACCTTGTCGGCATCACCGAATTTCTGAGCCGTTTTGGAAAATACGCCCGATTTCTCGTCTCGAAACCGGCGAACTGGGCGCCGCATGAACCTTTTTCTCCGGCCCGCATCCCCGGACAGCAAACACCCGATTTTCCCGTAAACCGCATGTTGCTTTCCTCCACATTGCCCGAAAGGGTGGCCATCTCTACGCTCCCGGCGCGCGTGTCCGTCGCTTCCACCGCCCAAAACGCATCGGCGTCACGGCTGCGGGGGCTGGCCGACTATGTCGTTCGCGCCGATACGCGCACCGATTCGCTCGGACAACTGCTCCCCGCGCTCGGTATGAATTTTTTCTGGACTTTCTCTTCCGCCGCCGGTCTGGCTTTGTCCGATACACTCGGTCGATCGGAGACACGTATAGAAAGCTGGGGAGCAAATATCGACCATCGGTTAAAGGAAAGGGACGTAGTTTGGTATGTCGGTATCGCGGTTTCCGAAGGACCGCAGAACGAGGACACCCGGTATCGCCCTGCGATGGACCCCCGCGCAAAAACGCTTGCCCTGCCCTCCCGTTTTGACGCACACCATCTAAAAGACAGTCTTTTCGATCCTGCCCGCAACATCGCGAGGTTCAGCCGCACCGCCTCTTCGCTCAAAGGCATTGTGGTGGACTGGGATACGCACCTTCCTCGCCCCCCTGCCGGATACGCCATGACCGATGTCTTCGAAGACGAAATTTTTGAACGATATATCCGGTATGTGGCGCAAAACGGTCTATACCGAGGAGAGGTCTTCAAAAGTCTGCAAAAAATCGAGCGAAACCAGCGGTTTGAATGGCTCCTGAAAGCCGGACGATTGGAAGAGTATTTCGAGATGCTCGAAGCCATGGCGGAAAATCTGGGCCGGTTCTACCGGAGCGATGTCGCCGAAATCCAGCCGACGATGCAACACGGTAGCTTTATGCGCCGTCCCCGTCTTTCGTGGTTTTATACCGGATTCTGGCGGGGGGTGAGCAGCCCGGATCGTCCCCATCTCCTGCTGACCTACGAACGTGTTCCTGCGTGGTATACGGATTTTCTTGCCCGACAGGGCGTTTTTGTGCAGACGGTCCCCATCGCACTGCTGGGACTTCTTCCCCCGGACCGGATCGGCGCAACGCTCGATGCCGCAAAAGACGGGTACTGTCTTGAACGCGGCACATGGCTGCTGACCGATCCGGACGCTCCCGGAAACCTTTTCGCTCCCCCCGAAGGCGTTACCGGACGACAGATCGTCGAAACGCTCAAAAACCGGTAGCTTTCCGACTCTTTCTCTTCGTATTTTCGGTGTTTGTCGGCTTCGATCGTCGAGACGTTCAAAACCGATAATACGCCAACCTCGTTGTCCTTTCCTGTGGCCATCCAGCGTTTTCCGGGTGGCCTTTTTATTTTCCTTCCGAAAACGCTACGAGATTTGCTCCCGTCGTTCGACTATGGGGAGAGAAGTCGTTTCATAGCCGCCCCGTAGCATTCGCTATCGAAACGCTTCCCCCGGATCCGCGTGGTTTTCCCGTTTTTCGACAACGACAACATATCTGCGATGGAGTGTCAACCATGTTGCTACGACGGACAGGTATCGTGTTGGGATTGCTTGCCGCAGTCGGGGCAGGTGTATGGACGTTCAGAGACTCGATAGGGGTTATGACCGCTCCGGTCGTGCAACCCGGCAACCGAGTAGTTTCGGTCGAAGCCAGGACGCTTGAAGGGACACCGGTTTCGCTTGATCTGACCGGGCACAAAACCCTGCTGGTATTTTTCAAGATCGACTGCCCGCACTGTCACCGACAGTTGGACAACGCCGAGCGACTTGCCACAGCCTATGCCAAAACCGGGCTTCGGGTGGTCGGTCTTGCCCGCGCCCACCACCCTGCGCTGGACGCGAAACGATACTCGTTTCCGGTGTATATCGACCAGAGCAATGCCATGATCGGGCGCTTTGGTCGTGTCATGGTTCCGACGGTCGTCTTTACTGATGAAACAGGTACGGTCCGATATATCCGGTCCGGAGCGGAAAACTTCGAGACCGACCGCCAGACGGTCGAAACGTTTCTCCGGCCCGATCCGTCGAGCGGTCCTTCTGCGATACCGGAGCATGTAGAGGCTTCGTGCTGCGAGAAGGAAACATGACGCAACGGCCATTCCGGCGTCTGGCCGGGACGCTGACCACGTTTACGCTGGCCGGTGCGATCGCCTTCGTCCTGACGGCTTGCGGCGATCATCGGCACTACGGGCGTCCCGGCGAGACGCCGGACGAGGTGCACCACGCCGGTTATGCTCGTGTTGTCCGGCAGGATACCCCTACCGGTTGCGGACCCGCCGCCCTTCGAATGATCCTGTTGCACCATGACGTCGATATTCCGCTCGATACGCTTGCTCAGGCGGCGGATCAGAAGGCGCTCGGAGCTTCATTCGCGGGTCTGGCCAAGGCGGCAAAGCGGTTCGGTTTCGATGCGCAGGGATGGAAACTCGGCATGGCGGACTTACGGCAACACCCCCTGCCCGCGCTCGTCAAGGTAGCCGGATGCCACTTTGCCGTTGTAGAACGTATGACCGCCGATCGGGTCGTTTTGCTCGATCCCAAGGAAGACGAGGTACATCTGACGACAGCCCGATTCGAGGAGCTGTGGGACCGCGTGGCGCTAATCATAAGGCGATTTTAGATTTTGGATTGAGCGGACTGTCCCAAGATGGGGAGGGCGAATAACAGGGTTTTGCAGGGCAATAGGTAAACACGAATCGTCTCAGGGATCACAGGAAGGATGACGTTCATGACCCGAAGAAGGTGGATACAAGGTATTGCCGCCGCCGTGCTGACGTTTCCCTGGGTGGTAGTAGGTGCGGCGCATCTGTTTATACACGACAGGGGATACTACGACTGGCTGTTTCACGACGTGCATGGCGGGCAGTATCTGGACAGTAAAGGCGTGTTGTTTCAGCATCATGTCAACGAAGGTGGCATTATGGCGCTCAAAATGGCGCTGGATCGGCTTGGGGTGAGGGCCACAAGGGATGAACTGCTGGCGCTGGCGGGTATCGAGACGCACGGGACCACGTTGTACAGGATGTACCGGGCGGCAAAGGCCAAAGGACTAAACGCCTCCGGACGCCGGCTTACCTACGAAGAACTCGAACATGCCCCGCTCCCCGTTATCGTCCTGTTTAACGGCGACCAGTACGGCGTGGTGACGGAATTTACGGACAAACGGGGTTTTATCATGCTCGATCCGCGCTGGGGGCGGCTGTATTGGACACGAGAAGAGTTTCTGAGATACTGGCAAGGCGAAACGCTTCTTATGGTAAGAGCCACATGACGTTCACGCGATTCCCCTATCGGGGACAGCCCACATCCATCCGTACCGGGAGATGCCCATGAGATCATCCTCACAGGCCGGAGATGCCTGAAAGACCCGCTTAAAACGTCAGAAATCCACGTCGGAAAGCAAAACCGACGTCATTGCTCCAAGGAGGTGATGAAAAATGTTCGATTTCAGACCGTATCCCCGGTGGGGATTGGCGATCCTGCTGGTGATGCTGACCGGAGTGGGATGTTTCCGTCCTGCCGGTCCCGAAGATATACTGCGGGCGGAGAGACGCTCGCTCGA
>VGJU01000024.1 GCA_016867335.1 Candidatus Zixiibacteriota bacterium
GTAGGGTCGAGCAGGGCTTCGCCGTATAGACGTCCGTCGGGCAGCAGGGTGGCATAGCCGTCGGGCAGACTGTCCGCCGCTTTGCGTGCCAGCGTGATGCCGTTGGCGTGTATGCCGCTGCTTTCCAAAAGAACGATCACATCGCCGGGTTGTAATCGTTCGCCGAGGGTCAGCCGTGTTTTAGGTCGGACGATACCGGTGCAGGAGGCCGCAAGATCGATAGCACCAGGTTCTATCACACCGGACAGGCTGGGCGTTTCTCCGCCGCCCCAGGCGACGCCCGCCTTGTCGCAGGCGTTTTGCCAGCCAGTGACAAGGTCGCGCATGCGGGTTTTATCGTCAAACCACAAAGCGCCGCCGGCCGCCCAGTAGGCGTGTATGCTCAGCGGTCGCGCGCCTACGGTGATCAGGTCGTTGACCGCCATCGCGATGGTATCCTGCGCGATGAGGTCGTAGTAGGTTTTGCCCGTCACCTGGCGCATGGCGTCCGCCACCAGCGCCTTTGTGCCGAGACACTCGGCGATACAGGCGATATAACAGTCGCCGATATCCATGACATACGCCGATTCACCCCGGCTGGCCCCCACCTCGCATACACCCGCATCAATTAAGTTGTGCGCGGTGGCACGCGCCGCCCGCTGTGCCATGACCTTGAGCGGGTCGATCTTGGCGTAATCCACACCGGACTGCTCGTAGGTCAGTTTCGATCCCATGACGTCCTTTTCTGTTTGCTTGCCGGTTTCAATCTCTGTCCCACGGAAAGACTAGCGTAGGAGGATTAGCGTACCGCCGCATCTTGAGTGTAAGCTGTGCGCCACAACCGGATTCGAGGACGACGGTAAAAGAAGAGGCGTGGACCGGTGTCGTACGTCCGTCTATGGCAACCGACTCGATTTGGTGTTCGGCATAAGCCCCGCCTTGTACGATCACGGTACGTGCCGCTACCGGGTTGACGTTGACAAGCGTCAGTACGGTCTCGTCGGCGGTCATGCGCTCCACCAACGCGGCGACGTCTTCCGGGATGCCGGCACGTCGTCTGTCCGGGTCGAAATACCGGACACGGCAATGCATCGGATAGCCGTCGGGATCGTTGGCCAGACCGCCCAGCATAAGCCGGACCAAATTGCCTACCTGTACCGGTGTGATGCCGTTTGGATCGTCCGACATCCGCGTATCGGGCGTGGTAGTATCTTGCCGCATTTTTTCCATGCGCGCTCGCATCTCGGCAAAGTCCGCGCGAAGCGCCTTTTCCGGGAAATCGGGGTTGCGACCTTCAATAAAGGCGATCCAGCCCTCCATCGGTAGACGGGCCAGATCTTTGCGGTCCATCGACCAGTAATAGATGGCTTCCGCGCCTACGCCATACGGTTCGGGGGTATAGCCGTACCACCCGTCGTCGCCGTGCATCCGAGGGTACATCGTTTTTCCGTCGATTTCTTTTTTGTAGGCGTTGACACCCTCGATCACTCCGCGCCACGTATCCACATATTTCTGGTCGCCGGTAAGCAAAAGCGCATTGCCAAATCCCCAGAACGACCGGAACTCGAAATAGGGGCGGTTGGCCATCTTGCCCGTCTGTGGCGAGAACACCGAAAACCCCCACCCGTATACACCGCCGTACCATTTGCCGTCCGCCGCACCGCCGATGACACCGTCAAGCCCGATATTGGTGGGGATGATGCCGCCGTTGGCGCGGGTACGCTCCACCCATGCGTCGATGTATGCAAGCGTCCAGTCCCGGTATTTGGCTTGATGGTCGATCATATAGGCGTTGAGGGCGAGCGTGGTGGTAGCGAGATTGAGCGGGTGATCGCCCACCACCTCGTTGTAGTCCTTGAAATGCGCCCACATCTCCTCGAAACTGCGTTCGCCGTGTCCCGGATCGAATCGACCCACCACCTCGATGGGGTCACCGGCCCAGTCGATACCGGTGGACGGGCGCATGAGCGGTCCCCGACTGCCGTTAAACATGCTACGGATGACTTTATGGCGTGGATCGTAGTTTTTCGCATGCGGGTCTTCGTCCATGTAAAATCCGGCATAACGCCGCATCCGATCTTGAAATTTCTTGTCGTACGGGTTGGACAGCCCTTCGAGAAAAAACATGGCAAATCCTTCACCGTTGTGCATCCAGTCGAACATCACAGGAAATTCTTTGTAGTACATGCCATCCCGTGCAAAAGGCACTTCGGTCGTTTTGGCTTCGGTGTACTGACGCAGATGGCCTTCCCATCCTTTTTGGTACAGATCGAGCACGATATCGGGTGCGCCGAGCGCGTGGAGTACGGTCCATCCCCGCATGTTTTCCGCCGCATCGTCGGGACCGTCGTCGCCACCCCAGCGGGGTATGCAGAGCAGAAAGCCTCGGTCGTCGAAATAGTGGTCGTAGAACGCCTCTACCGCCTCGGTTTTGAGACGGATGAGTTCGCGTTCCAACAGAGCCCATCCGGGCGGGAGCATGGGCGTGTCGATTGTGCAAAAGCCGTTGGCCTGCGGTTTTTTGAGCATGTTCATATCCTTACATAGGGGAAAATAGGTCAAGCGAATTTAACGTCGCCACCGGGAACGGTGTCGAACGCAATCAGCGCGTCTTCCCGATCCGGCTGTATGCACCGGATTTCCGGTTCTCGCTGTTCGACCGTGACGCTCCGGTCGGGATGCGGGTCATAAAGCCGCAACCGCGTTCCCTTTTCGCTTACAATATCCGCGTACTGCACAATACCCCGGTCAATGGCGCTCGACACCAGAAAGGCGCCCCGACCGCGTAGGCGGAAGTTTTCCGCGTCCGGGTTCATGATTTTTTCACCCTGTCCGGTCCAGGACAGTTGCTGTACCGGTAAAGCATGCGGGCGCGCTCCGAAAGGCCGTCCCACACGCCGGACAAGTCTGCACACGGGATGTCGGACGGCAGGCGGTGAAAACGTCGGAAATACACAAGCGCAATCATGGAGCGGATGATGTTGGTTCTGTTGGGCATGCCCCGGTGTAGCACGCGCATGTCGCGCACCACGACCGAACCGGCCGGCATCACCGTCCGAACCGAAGGCAGCAGGCTTGCTTTTTCTTCCGACCAGCGGGTATAGGGGTCCGAAATGATATCCGGATCGGTGTCCACGATGAGATGCGAGCCGGGCCAGAGTTCGGTGCAGCCGTTTTCAAGCGTGAAATCGACGAGCGGGATGTTCACTACGAGCGTGGCCGGAGGCAGCGCGTAGGGCACTTCGGGAAACAGATGTTTTGAATCCCGGTGTATCCACTGCACGGGCGAGCCGGGCCAGGCGGTGTTGCATCCGTAAGGCAGATAAGAGAAAACGCCTTCCCCCATGGATGCCTCGACGATCTGTACGGCCATCGGATGTTCGATGATGAGCGGGTCGAGAAAAGGCGGGATCATCGGGGGTGAACCGCCGCCGTGCGCCTGAGGCGGCTTGCCGTCGACCAGTTTGAGCAGGGCTTCGTCAAAGGCAAGACGCATGTCATGAACCCATGAAACGGGTAGGGCGTTTTCTAAAATGACGTACCCGCGTTCATGGAGATCCTGCAATGCCAAACAAAGCGTAGGAGGGGACAGTCTTGCTGTGTCGATTTCTGTCCGACTCACGTACATGGGTATTCCTCATAAGGTGTTTCACGATGTTTTTCGGTGAATCGGAATACCTGCTTATTTCCCCCGACAGGCGTTTCGAAAGGGTGGAACCTTGTCGCTTACCCCGCAGCAATGCGTGGGGATATGCGCAGAGCGCTGTTCAGGCACAACTTGGGATATTGCATATCGCCCCCGCGAGGCGTCAAGGGGAAATGACGGCTGACGGAAACTGTTCAAACTCGATATACTCGATCGTCCGGCAAAAGGGATACCCCTAACACACCGGAGTCCTATGTGGGTGGTTTCATTATGAGACCCTGCCATACACGGCAAGTTTTTTGCCTATGTACCTCGAAAAAATCGGCTCATATTTCGAAATGTCTCTGAACACCTGCCCGAACCCTTCCCGCCTACAAGGAGCTATTCGTATGTCTTACCGTTTTCAACCAGGCAAGATGTATCGTATGCCCACGCATTTCGGACCGGCAACCGGGCCGCGGCAAGGGCCGGCCGGACGGCGGTTCCCCTGTAAGGACAATCCGAAAGCTATCGTGCGGTCAGTAAGTTTTCTGACTCGCCGCGAACAACTGGAAGAACTCCTGCCGGAAGGGTTTGAGGTGGACGGCGAGCCGGTGGTCACGGTCAGCGCCAATTACATGACCGAGATCGAATGGCTGGCCGGACGCGGGTACAACACGCTAGGCGTAAGTTTTCCGGCGACGTTTCGCGGTGAGCAGGACCGCGCTTCCGGACACTTTCTATCCGTGTTGTGGGAAAACCTGACCGACCCCATCTTGACGGGCCGGGAGGAGTTAGGATTTTCCAAGATATACTGTGAACTCCCCGAACCCACCGTCCTGCGGGGAGAGACACACTGCACGGCAAGCTGGATGGGGTTTCGTTTTATGGACATGAATCTTCGCAACATGACCGAGATCGCCGTGGAAACGCCTTCGGCGCCCCCTGCACCGCCATCCGACGACAGTCCGCTCACGGGAACGCTTCACTACAAATATATCCCTAAAACAGGGGCATGGGGCGAGGCCGATGCCGCGTATGCCGTGCTGACGCCTGCGCATACGCCCAACACGGTCGTCACGCAGATGCAGCATGGTGAAGGGACCGTCGTCTTTCACCGGGCGCGATGGGAGGACATGCCCACGCAATACGCCATCGTCAACGCCTTGTGCGATCTCGAAATTCGGGCCTATCGAGGCGCTTCCATCGTATACACGATTGGGGCCAAAGATTTGAGCGATCAGCGGATACTGCGATAGAGCGGGTTCTTAAGCTCATACTACGCGGGGCTGGTGCACAGCACCCTGTCCCTTCCCGCGCCGGAGGGGCGTTCGAATAGCCATCTTGCGGAAGAATTACGGAGAACGGATCGGATTTCACAGCGAGGTAAACATGTACGATTTACGGGGTAAGGTGGCGTTGGTGACGGGGGCGGGTGGCGAACAGGGCATCGGACGGGCCATTGCCGTTCGGTTGGCGCAGGAAGGCGCGGATGTGGCGGTCAACGATATCGTTCGGCTGCCGTATGGCGGTCCGACCGGATGGCGCGGCGTCGATTCGGTGGTAGAAGAAATCGAGGCTACTGGCCGGCGTGGCATGGCCGTTCTCGGCGACGTATCGGATGCGGAGCAGGTGGACCGGATGCTGGCCGAGACGCTCGAACGGTTTGGGAAGGTCGATATCCTGATCAACAACGCCGCGTCGCGTCCGGGACGGGACCGCGTGTCGGTGGTGGAGCTGGAAGAAGACGCATGGGACACAGTTCAGCGGATCAACGTCAAGGGTACTTTTCTTTGTTGCCGGGCCGTAGCGCGGCATTTGATCACGCGAAACGAGGGCGGCAAAATCGTCAACCTGTCGTCCACCGCTGGAAAACGCGGAGTGGCGCGTTTTGCCGCCTACTGCGCTTCCAAGTTTGCCGTCATCGGTTTTACCCAGTCGCTCGCGCTCGAACTGGCGCCCTACCGAATCAACGTAAATGCGATCTGTCCGGGATCGGTGGACACCGAGCGTACCGGTTTTATTGCGGCGGCGCTCGCGCCGGAAGGCGTGTCCGGCGAGACGTACCGTCAGCGTATGAACGCGGATACGGCGACGCATACACCGCTCGGACGCGTAGCCGAAGGGGCCGACATCGCACGGATGGCCGCGTTTCTGGCTTCGGGGGAATCCGACTATCTGACCGGGCTTTCGATCAGCGTGTCGGGCGGAACGGTGATGGATTGAGCAGGGGGGCGGTGCGTGGTATAGCGCGGATGAATCCCGTCCTGCACGCCATACGGCGCAACGGACGTCTGCTGATGCGGCATCTGCGTTTTGGTCATCCCTTTGATCGCGAAAAACGGGGGCCGTTCGTATGGAGGCGCTTGAAACCCTATTCCGGACCGTCAATGCGTATTTGAGTCGGCTCGGGGTCGATTACTGGCTGGTAGACGGCACGTTGCTCGGTTATTATCGGGAAGGGCAAATACTCCGGCATGACGTGGATGTGGACTTTGGCGCCGCGGAGGCCGGGTATCCGGCAATCCGGGATCACAGACATCTATTGCCCAAAGGCTATGCGATGTACGATACGAGCTACCGACATCGGGATCCCAAGCTGTATGTGACCTACAAGGGGTGGGAGGCGGATATTTACTTTTACGAAGACCGGGGCGTGGAATTATGCTCGTACGAGAACAGCCGTATCGGCGCGGGATACAGCAAACCCTTTCCGAAAACGATGTTTTATCCGGCCCGGCAGGCTGAATTTCTGGGTGCGCGAACCTTTGTTCCCAATGCGTGTCAGGCGTTTCTCGAACATGTTTTTGGCTATATCGGCGCCGATGCCATCCGGGTTAATTCGACTGGGTACTGGCGCAAGAGACCCGAGTTATAGCCCCTGATTCTCTCGATACCCGTCGATCGTTTTTCTCAATCCGATTTCCAGAACCGTAGTCGCCTGAAACCCGAAGACGTTTCGCGCGCGGGAAGTGTCCGCACAACGCCGAGGTTGACCGTTTGGCCGGCTCGTATCCCAGACCACGGCTCCTTCAAACCCGGTCATCGCGGCGATCAATATCAAACGGGAATACGAACACAAAGGTAAAGATATTCATGCGTCACCTGCGTATTATCCATCGCTATCTGCCCATACGTCACTATACGATGCATCTCATGGTCGGAGCCGTGGCGTTCAGCTCATTGGCCGGCGCCGGCACCACGGGGCTTATCGTGCTCATACACCGTAAGATATCCGGCGAGCCTATGTCTGTACCCTATCCTGTTCTCGTGTTCTTCGCGTTGTTGGCGGGGCATGGTCTGCTGGGAATCGCAGCGGTGATAATCTCTCAGAAAACAGCCCAGCGTTTTGGGTTGGACCTACAGATTCAGATGAGCAGACGCTATCTGAACACACCGGTCAAGGTTATCGAAGGGTTGGGCGTATCCAGAACCATGACTTGGTTTACCCAGCTCAAAGATGCGCTCGTGGACTTTTCGGTACGGCTTCACAGCATAGTCTCCGAATCCATGATGCTGATCGGTCTGCTGGTTTATATGGGATGGCTGCAACCCGTTCTTCTGGCTGTTTTTCTCGCGTTTCTGGGAATCGGTTGTTTGGTATATCTGCTACCGCTTGACGCCTACAGACGATATCGTCAGCGGCTTTATGAAGCCTGCGAAACCTACAACAGCAAGTTCCACGATATGGTACACGGTGTCAAGGAACTGGCACAAAGCGAGGTGAAAAAACATGCGTTATTGCACAGGCACCTCATACCCGCAGGCGAACGTCAGATGAACGTCTTCATGAGGATAACGTGGATGGACGCCTGTCTGGGACGCTGGGCCGACATATACGCGTTGTTGGGTCTAGGTTTTGTGCTGTTTTTTCTGTCGGAAGAGATGAGTCTTACGTCAGAGAACCTGCGAGATTTCCCCCTGCTCTCGCTGTTGACACTAGGCCCGATCAAGACGATCATCATCACGATATTTCAGTTACAACACCTCAAATTCGCTATAGACCAGCATGCGCGTATCGGATTGAACCTGCTTGAAGATACGCCGCCGGCGATGGCGAAGGATAGTCCATGGGATGGCGCTCGCTCGTTGCACCTGCAACTTTCCGATGTGATTTTCACCTATCCCCACACGGACCGAGGCGCGCCGTTTACGACCGGACCGGTGTCCCTTACCATCGACGGTCCGAAGATCGTCTGCGTCACGGGCGGTAACGGGAGCGGCAAAAGCACGCTGGCCAGGCGGCTGTGTGGTCTGTACACCCCCGATGCCGGTTCGATCACGGTCAACGGTCTGCGGGTCGATGAAGAAAACCACGTCGCTTATCGTCAGCTTTTTTCGGTGATCTTTTTTGATTTCTACCTGTTCGACACGCTTCTGGGATTGGAACATCTATCGATCGAAGACCTTGCCAACGCGTATGCCAGACGTCTCATGCTCTCGCACCAGGTATCGGTCAGACAACACGCTTTCTCCACCACCGGTCTTTCTCAGGGACAGCACCGACGTCTGGCCCTGTTGCACGCGCGCATGGAAGATCGACCGATCTACCTCTTCGATGAATGCGCGGCCGATCAGGATCCGGGATTCAAAGCCGTATTCTACAGAGAAATACTCCAGGAACTCAAAAGAGACGGCAAGATTGTGTTTGTGATTACCCACGACGACGCGTATTTCGATGTGGCTGATCAACTGATCAAACTGGAAGACGGACGGGTGACCGAAACGTCAACAATGTTCTCTGCGACGCCACTCCGGTAGTCAAATCGAGAAAACCGGAAACGAAGAGCCGCGCACAGGTCAGACGATTACAATCCGTTATTTTTCAACACCTCATAGCCTTCGCGCACCATGTCATGATTGATAAAATCCGGTGGAAGATCACCCTGTTCGAGAAATTCTTTCCCATTGGTTAAGTGTTGAAAAAGTAAGTTATTATCTAAATCATATTGTAAAATAGCATTCCATTTCCACCCGGGGGGAGCGTTATTCATACAATATTCTCTGCCACATTTTCTCCATACCAGATGAAAAGACGATTTATCACCATAAAAATAGTTATAATAAAACCCGGAATTGATATTTACCCACAACGTAATATTCAACTCTTTGAAACATTTTTCTTTATCAACCAGTATTTGATCGGACTCAAAATCGAGTTCTTCTCTATACTCCAGACCAAATACTTTCCAGCTTCTGGGAGGCAGCCATTCCTTATGTTTATGTTTGAAATCCGGCCAGAAAATAGCCCCCTTCGCTTTATATCTCGCATCATCAAATAAATAGGTTGGATTTCTTGCTGGAACAATATCCGCATACAGATACAGAACTTCTTTAAATTCCGAATATAATATGGCCAGGGGTTTTATCTCGAATGGTCTGGACGAGCCTTGACCCAAAAAATCTGGCGACTGTCCGTTGCCCCTGCATATCTTAAAGGCATCCACATGTTTGATTTCAAATTTATCGCATAGCGTTTTCATCCCGGTGGTCATTTCATCGTCGCCAAGATACCAGAATTCAACAGGCAACACGCATCCTGATTTTCTCAGCGCGTATAAGCTTAAAACCGCGCATGTAAAATAGCGTGTCCCGCCAGCGCAGTAGACTATACCACGCTCGTTTTCGAATTTCGGCGCCACATAATCCAGCGCCACTTGTTCGTTAAGTTTTGTAAGATAGCGACGACGTTTAAAAGAAAGCCATTCTAACAACCTCATAGGTTTGCCTTTTATGACGCATAACACGTCGGTGTTCCAACACGTCGGCGCGAAGAACGGCATGCGGAGAGAAGCATAACGAACAAGGAAGCATACGTTACACTGTTGAGCGGGTCCTATGCCAAAGGCGTTTATCTGTTGGGACTTTCTCTCAACCGATATGACATGAACCGCCCCAAGATATGTTTAACGGATTCGGCTATCGCAAAAGAAAATGAAAATGCGCTCCAAAACCTTGGCTGGCAAATCGTAAGCGTCGATGCGGGTTTAATAAAAAAACAGTTACCCGAAGCGTACTGGCAATGGCTGAATCATCTGGCAAAGCATGTCAAGGGCCCCGGTTACACAGGCTTCCTGAAAATATACGCATGGGCATTGCCCTTTCAAAAATGTGTGTTTTTAGACGCGGACACGCTGGTTGTCAATCCGCTGGATCCCCTTTTCGCCTTCGGGGAATTGGCCGCCGTAAGGGATTATCCGGTATTCAATTCAGGCGTCATGACGTTCTGTCCAAACAGAAACACATACGACCTTCTGATAACCAACTTGGAGAAAATGTGGCTCCTCTTCAGCCAAGATTATATCGGTTGCCCCTGGAGAGACAGCGACCAAATATATCTTTCACGTATGTTTGAACAGGTCTATGTGGAATTAGCCCCCCAATATAACGACATGGGACGCCAGTCGTGTAACAGTATTATCGTCCATTTTAATTCGGAACCCAAACCTTGGGTGTATGACTTTACTTCCGATATATTTAAATGGATTCCCTTTTACCATCGATACGGTTTCCGGAGAAGCGGAGCGTTTTTAAAATTCTGGAGAGGTATGTCGCAAAAAGAAAGGGAGATATATAAAACATTAACTTGAGTGGCTATCTTTTTTGTAACGATCCCGAAACCTGTTTTATCCTGTCGAGCCAATAGCCGGTGGTAAGTCGCCGACGCATGGCGTCGGTAAATAACGGCTGCATCTCCTCCTGCCACCGCTTGAGATTGTCCCACGTTATCTCCCGGAAGGACTCGACGATCACCACCGGAAAGCCTTCGTCCCGATACAACGGATCGAGCGGTGATGTCTTTACGATCGGGATGGTTTCCAAAAAGAGACACTCCCAGGTTCGGAAACAATCGAGTCCGTAGCCACGGGGACACACCTCGAAGGCGTAGTGGGTATGGATACGCCAGCAATCGGCCTGGGGAAGACGCCGGGGCATGAAATCACAGACCGGGTTGTCCCGGAGAACCTCGCAGGCTTCGAGACGGTCGGGCAGGTCCCGCAGATCCGGCTTTACGAGCCGCTGGTTGTTGTGAAAGGTGCACAGCGCCCGGATCGGTCGTTCCCGGTTCGTTCCCATGTCGGCCCCGATGCGTTGCAGAAGCGCCTGGTCCCCCAGTTCATTTCGACGTGCTCGCCAGTCCATCTCCGTTTTTCCAAGCGCCATCATCAGGACAAAACCCAGCCGTTTTTCGAGCTTGGTATAGACCGGGTTGTCGATACCGATGGGCAGACGGGTAAGTTTGGAGTGTCGGTAGGCGACATCGCAATTCTGAGCAAACCAGTGTCCGATGGCCTCATGATCGAGCAGATGCTCGAACCGTCGCACGCTGCCGGCGTCCGAATCCCCGGTAACGAGGACGATCGGACCGGAGATACATGGCAGAACATGGGTGATGAAATCCGGCAGGTTATCCGTCTTGACATGGACCGTGTCGCCCGCGCCGATTGCCGTAGCCATGGAACGGATCATTTTCACCGGTGTCTGTATTCGGTCGGGATGCCGGACATTGCTGCCGTAGTCGATCACCATGTCGCACCCTTCCCGCACGCCTTCGCTGTGGAGAAGGTGGGACGGCAGATCCTCTGGGCAATGACAGTGCCGCCCGCGCAGATAGTCCCTGTCCGCATGTACGCAAGCCGCCCGGCCAGCGTCGATAAGGGAGGTGACGCCCCTGAAGAGCGTCTGCATCCGGTCTTCAAGATAAAAAGCCAAATCCTTCGAAGACCATGTACCGCGCGTTTTTGACATGAGGTTCACAACCCGATTTTATCCGTTCGACGCCAGAATACACGTTCCGGACAGCTTCTAGGAGGGTGTGGTTGGGGAACGGGAACTTGTTACCATGCAACCGATCATCAGCCCGATCGCCATGCCGATGCCCCATGTGGCGGGCGACAGACCGGCATAGCCTTTTCCGCCCGTAAGAAGATACACGACCAACATTGCGCCGACCGCGCCCGTTATCGTCACGATTGCATGAAGGGCGGTCGGACGGGTAAAATACAGCCCGGCAACAAGGGGAACAAATAGCGCGACCGACAAGATGGAGTAGAATATCGTCAGCGCGGCGATGATACTCGGCAAGACCGCCGCCAGCGCCACCCCGATCAGACCGGCGGCTACCGCCGTGATCCGATTGACACGAAGCATCCGGGTTTCGGACGCCTGCGGGTCGATAAAGGTCTGATACAGGTCCTTGCTAAGCGAGGTGGTCAACATAAACAGCACGGCGTCTGCGGTACTCACCTCCGCCGAAAACACCGCGGCCAGCGTCAACCCCCCCACCCAGAACGGTAGGGCTTCGATCAGCAAGCGCGGCAACGCGAGATCCGGGTTTTCCAGATCCGGAAAGAGAGGCCGCGCCGTCATGCCGAGCGTGGCGGGGATGCAGGCAAACAGAAGAAGCGCGGTGGCGTTGAGACAGACGCCGGTACGTACGGCCCCGATGTCGCGCGCGCCGTAGATTTTCTGCAACAACCCCGGCGACACGATAAACGACGGCATTAGCACAATAAAAAAGGCCCATACCCGTCCCGGTTCCTCCCCAAACCACGAGGTAAAATCAGGTTGTTCCGGCCATGCGCGTGTCAGCGGATTGGTCGTCCACAGGATCAACCCGAACGCCGAGAGAAACCCTGCCATCTTGACGATCAACTGGACGGCGTTGACCCGCGCGGCGGATTTTAGTCCCCCTGCCGCAAAATAGGCGATGACCACCAACCCGCCAAGCAAACACGCGGCATATTTCGGGATGCCGAGTACAAGATTCAGTATCCATGCAAGCGGAATAAGCTGACCAGCCAGCAAGGCCAACGTGCCCACCCAGAGCAACAGCGCGATCAACCCGCGCACCGTCCGGCTGTAACGATACTCTAAATAGTCGCCTACGGTGTAGAATCCCTTTTCTTTGGCCAGTGCCCACAGCTTTGGCCCGACAAACAGCCCCTGCACAAGACTGCCGATGCCCGCAGAACCGACCCACCACCATGCGGAGAAACCGTGCGCATAGCCGATACCTGCGGCTCCGACGGTCGATCCCGCGCCGATATTGGCGGCAAGAAGCGTGGCAAACAACAAGCCGGGGCCAAGCTGTCGGCCCGCGACAAAAAAATCGCCCGCGCTACGAACGCTACGGGACGCCCACCAGCCTATAAGAACCAGAAAAAGGGAATAGACGAGGAGAATCGAAAGATAAGGGGACATGAAGAAGTTTGAAGGGTGAAGTTTGAAGTTTGAAAGTAAGAGCAGACTTTGAGTGATTATGACCGGAGAAGGGATCTTTTCTGTAGCGACTTGTCTGTCCGAAATGCCTACTTAGAGACGCCAATTCGTTTTTTTCACACTTCACGCTTCATTTTTTCATAATCTCTCGGTATGACGGATAGCCCGGAATGCTGGTCGCCGTGACGACGGCGCGGACGATTGCTTCGGAGACGGCGGCGGCGGCGAGGATGCACAGGACGGACAGATTGGCGGGACGGTCGAGCGCCCCGGTGGCGAGCGTAAACAGCGTGTCGCCGTCGGTTTGGAGATGAGCGGGGTTGATCGCCCGCGCCAGACCGTCATGACCCACCTGCGCGACACGGTTGGCCTCGGTTTTGGTTAGTAGTGCGTTGGTGACGATCGCGCCGATGGTGGTATTCTGAGGGATAGGATCGAGCTGGAAGGAGCCTTTGCGGCGTACGTGTTCGGCGATATTGACAAACGCCTTGCCGTCCGGGGTGCGGGCGCCGGCGAGAATTTTTCCGGTGCGGGGATCGTAGATGTCGCCGACAGCGTTGACTGCGACGATCGCGCCGACCTTCAGGCCGTCGGGCATGGTAAGACAAGCATTGCCGATGCCGCCCTTCATCGCGCCGCGTCCCAGCGCCTTGCCGACCGTCGCACCCGCGCCCGCGCCGACACTGCCCTCGGCAACCGGCCCGGTGGAAGCCGCTGCACAGGCGCGATACCCCGCTTCGGCGTCGGGGCGGATTTTGGGATCACCGACCGACAGGTCGAACAGGATCGCCGCCGGCACAATAGGCACTTTGGCGATACGGACATCAAACCCGATATCGCGTTCTTCGAGGTATTTCATGACACCGGTGGCGGTGTCCAAGCCAAAAGCGCTGCCCCCGGAGAGGACGACGGCATGGACTTTATCGACAAGATTGACGGGGTCAAGCAGATCGGTTTCGCGTGTCCCCGGCGCGCCGCCGCGCACGTCCACTCCACCGACGGCTCCGGCCTCCGCCACGATCACCGTACATCCGGTGGGTTTGCGCGTATCGGTAAAGTGTCCGACTTTTATGCCTTCGACTTCCGTAACACTACCTGCCGGCCCGTAGTCTTCCACCGCTTCCGCGCAATCGGATCGTGCTCCGAGACCGGCCAGCGCGGCGACTCCCGCCATTCCGGTAAGAAATCCGCGACGGTCCATGTCAGGCTCCGGAGGCTATTTAGCGGCGGTTTCGGGTGTCTCTACGGCTTTTACTTCCTTTTCGAGAAAACTGGCCAGCGCCTTCAGATCGTCATCCGATCCCAACACGGGCGGCATGATAAAACGGTACGGATTTTCTTCGCCCTTTTGCAAGATGGTCAGAAAATTGTAGATACTCTCCTGATCTCGTCCCTTGAGATAGCCGGTCAATGCCCGGTAGCCGTTTAGGGTATGGCAACTGGAACATTGGGTTTTGAACATGGCGCTTCCGACATCGCCATGGAGCCTTGCCCACCGGGCATGTTCGAAAAACGGCTGTTTGAGTTTTTCGTCCGCCTCTTGCGCAAGCAGTCCGTTCGAGAACATAAAACCTCGGATGGCATAGGGTTTGCGTAGCACTTCGCGCGACCACTCCGCCGCGCCGGTGACGATAAATCCGGATACCAACAACCATATCGCCTTTTTGGCTGTAAAGTCGGTAGGGTTGAGATAGGGACCGAAAAGCACCATAAACGCGATGGTAAGCGTCAACAGACCGACCAGCATGGCGACGCGGGTCAGAATGCTCAGGTTGCCCGCGCCCGCGCCCGTAATGCCTTGGGTCATGGCGGTGAGACTTTCGCCGGGAATCACCTGTATGTACCAGAACAAAAAGACGCCGGAGACCAGATACGAGGGGATGAGCCAGCGCGAAGAATATCGAAGCATCCAAGTGCGGAGCGGGTGGTCCCGGTCGAGACGGCTGGCCTGATAGATACCCCAGAGACCGGCCAGCGCAAAGGTGACCGTTGTTCTGAGCAAAAGCGACGGAAAGTAGGAGGGGTTAAAAAAACCGCTCCAGAACGACCGGTTTTCGATCCATGCGCCCGGCGTCAGCATAAAGGTCAGGATGCCGTTGATGATCACCAAACTGCAATAGGCTGTTACCGCGTATATCCAGCCGATCTTCTGGTGCAGTTCCGGCTTCATTTTGTTCCAGCCGTAGTAATAGAAGATCAGCGAGGTGACTTCGACGAGAAACACCATCCACTCGATACCCCAGGCAAAAACGAAGGTGCGTATGAGTGAGGCGGTGGCCGCGGGTTGTACAAGACTGATGCTAAACCAGATGCCCACACCGCTAGACGCGCCGAATACGGCGGTAAGGATCAGAAAAAACCGGGTATGGTGATGAAGAAAGTCGAGGACATCCTGGCGATTGTGTTTACGTGCGAAGTATTCGGTGACAGGCACAAATATGCCGGCCCCGACGGCAAAATGCGAAATAAAGACGTGGGTGATGGCGATCAGACCGATGAGCCAGCCGCTTCCGAGGCCCTCGATCGTCCAGCTTGGATAGTTCATACCCTCCTCCGAGTTGGCGTGTTAAACGGTGTCCCGCATCAGGCGCTTACGGGCCTGCGTCGAGGGTAGCATAGGCGATGAGGGTCAGCGCGATAAACCCTAATAACGTGGCGATGCCGACGTAGGTAGCCAGTCGGGCGCGTCGTCCGCTGGCAGTCGTCGGATCCCATATCGGCACGGCGGCCCAAAGCAGACCGCTCAGCCCGAAAAACGCCATGGCGATCGGCTCCGATATGAGTTTAAGCACGTAAAACTGAGCCATGTAATACCATTCCGGATGAATGCCTTTGGGTGCCGGTGCGAGCGTGTCGGCCTCCGGGCCAAGCGGCCACGGATAGACGGCGGCGAGGATCGAAAGCACATTAAAGGCGATTAGCCAGACAAACAGGTCGGCGTAGAGAAAGTTGGGGAAGAACGGAATCTTGCGATACGCTTTTCGTTCTTCGATGCTGTCTGGCACTTTGTTACCGTGAATCTGCACGAGGAGGAGGTGCAGACCGAGCAACATCGAAAAGATCGCGGGGAGGATGACGACGTGCATGGCGAAAAAGCGCTGTATGGTCAGCCCGCCGAGGTCTTCGCCGCCTCGAAGGATATAGGCGAGTTCCTTTCCGACAATGGGCGTATCGGCGGTAATGTCCACGCCGATCTTGGTGGCGAAGTACGCCATGTCGTCCCACGGAAGCAGATATCCCGTAAACCCGAACGTAAGCGTAAGCCCCAACAACGCCAGTCCGGAATACCAGGTAAAGTCACGCGGGGCGCGATAAGCCCGCATAAAGTAGGCGCTAAACATGTGGATAAAAATCGTGGCGACCATGAGGTTGGCCGCCCAGCTATGGATCGACCGGATCAGCCAGCCGAAGTCTACGTTGGTCATGATTCGAAGGACCGAGGCGTGGGCGGTTTCCACACCGGGTTGATAGTGAAAAAGCAGTAACACGCCGGTAACGCCCTGTACCAAAAAGAAAAAAAGCGAAATTCCGCCCATGTAATACCATATCGAGTGTTTGTGGATGGGCACCTGTTTATGCAGCGCCGCCTCTTTGATCGGCCCGATGGGTATCCGGTCTTCAAACTTTGATAATAAGTTCGCCATTGGCGACCTCCGTTTTCAGGGCGGTGAGGGGCGCCGGAGGTGGACCGGCCACGTTTTTGCCCGTAGATGGATCGTACTGGCCGCCGTGACAGGCGCAAGAAATACGCTGGGACCCCGTATTAAAACTGACGGTGCAACCCAGATGCGTGCAGGTTGCCAAATAGGCTTTGAAATCGTTTTCCCCCTGGCGGATGATGATCGCGGGTTTGCTGCCGAAACGAAACATCTGAAAGGCGCCGGTTTCCAGTTTGAGCGCGTCGTTGAGCGTGATCTGCGTAACCTGCACACCGCCCTCGTCGGCGCCGCCCGACCGTAGAAACCGGTACACCGGCACGACAAACGCCGCTCCGTATACGGCGGTGACCCCCCGAATAAACCACTTTACAAACCCCCGGCGCATAAAGTCGGTCTCGACTTCCGCCTGATGGTCGAACTCGTCGTCGATCTGGTGTCCCAGGCTCATAAGGTCAACCCTTCCTTTCCACGCCGATACATCCAGATAAGGATATACACCCCTGTCGCGCATACGAGGAAGAAACACACAATTACCGATAGATCGGTTTGGACTGCAAGGTCTTCATATTTGAAATATGAGGACAGCGCATGCTGCCGGACCGTGTCGCGTATGGCTACCATGAGCGCCAGCTTGATCAGCACCCAAGCGACCGCTAGACGGTGAAACAGTCGGTCGGAGCGAACGGCGACGAGAAGAATGGCGAATACGGCGAGCAGCACGTAGTCGATGACGAACATCGTCCCTGCGGTATCTGCCTGCGTGCCGAGATTCTGCTGAAACAGAAATCCGCCCAATCCCCCCAGCGCTATCGTTACCCATCCCCATGCGCGTGATTTGTTTAGCCACACCGCCACCACCGTCGTCGCAGGGGCAATCGCCCACAGCCACCGAAACAGCACGCTGCCGGTGTCCGGATACAGATGCGCACCTATCGGGCTGGTCCGATAGGCTTCGGGCCACACGTCCGGATGCAGCATCAGCGTTACATTGTTGGTAAAGAAGTAAGCGATGGTCAACCCCGCCACAAGCGAAATAAACAACCAGACCGGGATTCGCCCCTCCCGTTTTTCGTAGCGGGCCAGATACAGACATCCGTAACAGACGATCAGCAAAAACACGGTCGCTATCCACGGAATTCCCATGATGACCGAGGAAGTGTAGAAAAACTGGGCATACAGCAGTTGAAGAAACAAAAGCGGCGGAATGCCGAGATTGATCACAAAGGCCATGATGATCGGAAGTCGTTTCAGCCCCTCTAAAAACTGTTCTCTGGGTTTACCCGTGACCACTTCGGCGATGGTGATGATCAGGCTTCCGAGCAACATCTGCACCGAAAGAAAATGAAACCAGAACGTCACGACCAGCAGCGTCCAGAACAGTCCTCCGGGGCCGGGTAACGGCAGGGGGCTGGTTGCAGGGATCATCGGTTCCACCGTTTACTCCTTCTCCAAAGAAGAGGGATGCGGAAAACGCTACGCCTGTCCGATTAGGAGCCGTCCGACGGAGCTTTTGTCAAACGGGACGAACGCTATAGAAGATAAACTGCAAAAAGTCCGGTCAAAAAGGGGGAAGTGTAAGACATTTAGGCCGATACCAGTACCGTTTTCGGGACAGGTTGTCAAGATATTTCTGACACTATGCTGTTTCATTCTTTTACCGTCTTGCGATCTTGAAACTTGTTTTCGAACGATAAAAGAGTTGACATAAAGACGACCTTGCGTCACTTTCACCCGTCATTCCGGCCAACAGACTTTCGCGTGTTCCAATTTGCCCATATCTGGGCGAAGAAGGCTTTTTACGGGTCCCCCAGATTTAAAATCAGGAGGCGTCATGGCATATTCTTTGTTTGCTAAAAAGCCCATCGAAAAACTGGAGGCCGAACTGGCGGGCGAACAACGGCTCAAACGGGTGTTGGGGCCGGTCGCGCTTACAGGGTTGGGCATAGGGGGTATCATTGGAACCGGGATATTTGTGCTTACCGGTCTTGCCGCACGAGAATTCGCCGGTCCGGGACTGATGCTGGCCTTTGTGATCGCCGGTGTCGGCTGTGCTTTTGCCGCGCTTTGCTATGCCGAGTTTGCCGCCATGATTCCGGTGACGGGAAGCGCCTATACCTATTCGTATGCCACGCTCGGCGAATTTTTTGCCTGGATCATCGGATGGGACCTTATCCTCGAATACGCCATGGGCGCGAGCACCGTATCGTACGGATGGTCCAAATATTTCTGTAAACTCCTCGGTCTTTTCGGAGTGAAATTTCCCATCTGGGTATCCAACGACTACTGGTCCGCCACGCATGCGCTCGAAGATGCCGCCGCCAACGGCACCATGGCGCAACTTGCCGCGCAGTATTCAAGCCTCGAAATTCCTATCATAGCCGGCATCCCGTTTTGTCTCAACATTATTGCCTTTCTGATCGTAGGCGTCATCACCACCGTGCTTGTATTTGGCATCCGAGAAGGTTCCCGGCTCAACATGGCCATGGTGTTTATCAAAGTTGCCGTGGTGCTGTTTGTCATCTTTGCCGGCGCCATGTATGTCGATCCCACCAACTGGTCGCCGTTTCTTCCCTTTGGCATGGCGGGCGTCATGGCGGCGTCGGGACGCATCTTCTTTTCTTATATCGGTTTTGACGCCATATCGACGTATGCGGAGGAAGCCAAAAACCCCCAACGCGACCTGCCCATCGGCATCATCGCCTCGCTCGTCATCTGTACCCTTCTGTATATTCTCGTGTCGGCGGTCATAACGGGCATGGTAAAATACAATCAGATCGACATAGGCGCGCCGCTCGCCTCCGCCTTTTCCAACTACGGACTGAACGTGGCCGCTCTGCTCATCTCGGCCGGCGGTCTGGCCGGTATTACCAGCGTCATGCTTGTCATGCTGATGAGCCAACCGCGTATCTTTCTCGCCATGTCCAGCGACGGTCTACTGCCCAAAAAGGTGTTTAACGAAATCCACCCCAAATACCGGACACCGCACAAATCCACCATCCTGACCGGGCTGGTATCCGGAACCGTAGCCATGCTCACGCCCATCGACATCCTGGCGGACATGGTAAACATCGGCACGATGCTGGCCTTTGTCATCGTCTGTGCCGCCGTGATGGTACTCAGAAAAACCAATCCCGACAAACCGCGCCCGTTCCGGTGTCCGGCGGCGCATATCGTCGCACCCCTCGGTATCGTCGCCAATCTGGCCATGATGACGGCGCTCGGATGGGCCAACTGGAGCCGGCTGCTGATCTGGCTGGCAATCGGTGTGGTCATCTATTTCGCCTACAGTCGGCGGCACAGCCATATCGGCAAGGAAAGCCAAATCGCGTAAAGCAGGAGAAAAGATGCGTTTTTCCGCTACTACGGTCATGATCCCCGACTACGATCTGGAGGAAACCGCCAGACTGCTCGCCGAATTGGGTTATGACGCCTCCGAATGGCGCGTACGGCGCATACCGTCCGAACAGCTTGACAAACCCTATTCCCCATGGGGCAACGTCAAAAACGATCTCACGCCCGAAAAACTGGTCGCCGCCCCCCAAGCGCTTGTAGATGTCTCCCGGCGATACGGTCTTGCCATCGCCGGTCTGGCCACCAACGTGTCGGCGGACCAAACGGACGATATCCGGCGGATCGCCGAAGGGTGCGCAGCCTGTGGCGCCCCTTTTTTCCGTGTCGGTGCGCCCAACCGCTATCCCGGAGACGGAAACTACCACGATCTGTTCGACCGCGCGGTAAAGGCATACAAAAAAGCCATCGAAATCACCCGTAGCTATGGGGTGCGTATCGTCGTCGAAATCCACCGGGGTACGCTCACGGTAAGCGCCAGCCTCGCGCATCGTCTCGTATCTTGCTTTGACCCCAAAGATATCGGGGTGATCTACGACCTCTCCAACATGACCATGGAGGGATTCGAATGCGCCCGCCTGGGCATAGAACTGTTAGGGCCTTATCTGGCACACGTCCATGCCGGCGGTCACAGCCCCATCCCCAAAGAGACGCGACCCGACGGTGAGGTGGTATGGGGGTGGGAAGGCGTTTCGCTTGCCGCCGGACTTATGGACTACGAGCAGTGTCTGCGCGAACTCAAAACCACCGGATACACCGGGTGCGTCTCGCTCGAAGATTTTCGCGCCCTGCCAACCCGAGACAAACTGGCCGAGGGGATCGGTTATTTCCACGCCGTTGCGGCGCGTCTCTGAGGACCGTATGATCTATCGTGCTTTTGGAAAGACAGGCTGGCAGGTTTCCGCCGTCGGTATGGGGACGTGGAACATCGGAAATCAATGGGGTGAGGTGGACGAAGTCGCCGCATGGGCCGCCATCCGAGCCAGCTTCGATCCCGGAGTCAATCTGTTCGACACCGCAGAATCGTACGGCATCCCGGACTGTCCGAAGAAAGACTGGGTCGCGCCCTTTCCGGCCTCCGTCATCGGGTGTATCTCGTAACCAAGATCGGCAACTGGGGCAAACGGACCGATCTGGAAGTGCCCAAAACCACGGTCGATATGATCCGGTTGTGTATGCACGCCAGTCTGCATAGACTTCATACCGATTGGGTCGATCTCGTGTTGTGTCACGAAGGCAATATCGAAAATCCGGACGTTTATCTCGAAGGGTTTGAAACGCTCAAACAAGAAGGCCGCATACGGGCCTACGGCATCTCGACCGACAGCGTGGAGGTGCTTTGGCGGTTTAACGCGCACGGCGGATGCCGGGTCGTACAAGTCAACTATTCACTGCTCAACCGGGCCGCGGAAGCCCGCTTTCTGCCATACTGCGAAGAACACGGCATCTCCCTGATGGTACGGGGACCTCTGGCCATGGGTTTGCTTTCGGGGAGGTATTCGCGTGAGACCGTGTTTACCGACTCGGTATGTGCCGGATGGCACGACGATCCGGCACGTCAGAAAAAATTCGAAACCCAGATCGCAACGGTGGAAAAACTCAAAAAAGGGTTGGGAGAGGGGGAAACGCTGGTAGAGGCGGCGCTCAAGTGGGTATGCGCGCACCAGACCTGCCCCGTCCCCATCCCCGGCGCCAAATCGCCGGAACAGGCCGCCATGAACGCACGCGCAGGCGAAACCGCCCTGTCGGATCACAACTACAACCGTATCCTGCGTCTGCTCAACTGACGCTTACGCTATCTGGTTTGACATTCTCTTCACCCTTCACCCTTCAAACTTCACTCTTCTTTATGCCCAGCGTCGTGTACTTTACCTCGCAGAGCCAACCGATCAATCGGATTCTTCTCGACTACGCTCCCGCAAATTTTACCATCTCCACCTATCCGGCCTCGTTGTCCGATGAAGAGAAAATTCCACTCGTCGCATCGGCAGACTTTCTTCTGCTTTTTCCGGGGCGTCTGTCGGAAAAGGTGTTGCGCGCGGCTCAAAAGGTAAAATTGATCCAACTGGTAAGCGCAGGCTACGACGAGATGAATCTCGATCTGTGCCGTCACCTCGGCATCCCTGTCGCCAACAACGGAGGAATCAACGCGGTGGATGTGGCCGAACACACCGTGGCCCTCATTCTCGCGTTCTACCGGCGGCTTGTCGAACTCGACCGAAACGCCCGCTCGAATCGCTGGGGCGAACTGGAAATCGGGTTGTCCACCTATACGATCTCCGGAAAAACCGTCGGCATCATCGGATTGGGGCATATCGGCAGACAGGTGGCGCGGTTGTTACGCGCGTTTGGCGCGTACCTGCTCTATCACGATCCTCGCCCTGCGTCACCCGAACTTGAACGCGAACTCCGTATCTCGAGGGTAAGTCTTGTCGAACTGCTCCAGTCCTCGGATGTGGTGACGCTACACGTTCCGCTTGCCGCCGGAACCCGTCATCTGATCGGCTGGCGGGAACTTTCGCACATGAAAACCACAGCGCTGCGTCAACACCTGCCGAGGATCGGTAGTCGAAGAAAAGGCTCTGTTGCGCGTTCTCAAACAACAGCGCATCCTTGGCGCCGCGATCGACGTCATGGAACAGGAACCGCCGTAGTCCGACCATCCGATCTTTTCCATGGAAAATGCGCTGATCACTCCGCATGTGGCCGGCGTTACGTTCGACACCTGGCGACTGCGGAGCGAAATCATCTTCCAAAACATGCAACGGGTATGGGAAGGCGCGCCTCCGCTCTCTCCCATTCTGAACGAACAGGAGGGGGTTGCATGATCGGCGTGCTGGCCTTTTTGCTGACCTTTTCCATCCTGAATACGGCCCATGCACAGACACCTCCAGCGGGCACGGCGCATGACGGCAAGGCGTTTTCGTTTACCCCAATCCGCGCCGGCGTGTTTTACGTCAAAGGAACCGGGAGTCTATCCGCCGGGTGCAACACCACGTTGATCGTCGGCCGGGACGATGCCCTGCTCGTGGACTCGCACATCTCGCCGCCGGCGATCTATGTGCTGATGGAAGAGATGATAACAGTGACCGACAAACCCGTTCGCTATGTGGTCAACACGCATTTTCATTTTGACCATGCGCACGGGAACCAGATGTTTCCGGACGACGTGGAGATCGTGGGGCATACCTTTACCCGCGACATGATCGCCGCGGGAAACTCCAAAAGCGGACGTTCCTACAACCTGTTTATCGGCGGTCTACCCGGCCAGATCGCCGATCTGGAAAAACGTCTTGCCGAGGCCAAGACCGATTCGGCACGGATCGTACTCCAGCGCCAGTTGTCCATACAGCGCACCTACAAAACCGCCACCGACGCCGTAACACCGAGAGCGCCCAATCGAGCTTTCGACCGCCGTCTCGATCTTACGATGCCCGGTGGTCGGACCGTACAGGTGCTGTTTTTCGGCAGAGGACATACCGGTGGCGACGTGGTCGTGTATTTACCCGAAGAAAAAGCGCTTGTCACCGGTGATCTGATGACCGCCGGGCTTTCCTATATCGGAGACGGGTATATCGAAGAATGGATCGAAACGCTGGAAAAGGTAAAAACGCTCGATTTTACCGTCATCCTGCCGGGGCATGGAGACCCGTTCGAGGATCGGTCCCGAATCGATCATTTTCAGGCGTATCTCCGCGATTTCTGGGAGAAGGCCAAGACCATGCACGCCGCAGGCATCCCGGCGGAAAAAGCGGCGCTACAGATCGATATGACCGCGCACAAACCCCGCTTCCCCTCGATAACCGGTCCCGGCGTAAATCTTCACGCGGTTCTGCGTGCCTACGAACTGATCGAAGAAAAGGCAAAATGAGAGGCTTGGTTTTATCCTTTCTTCTTTTTTTCTTTGCCTCTCCCGCCGCTGCACAGACCCTACCCCCCGACGCCGCGCCGCCGGACGAACAACAGATGCGTCTGTTCGAAATCGACGGCCCCTACATGGAGTGGTTCAAAACCATCTACAAACGCAGTCCGGCCACCGACCTCATTTCTGAGCCGTTGGTGCGTATGGACCGTAACTACGACTTGCTTCCCGCCGGCGCGACATCATGGGAAGCCACACCCGACGGCAGCGCATGGATTTTTCATCTGCGTCCCGGCATGCGATGGGACGACGGTCGCCCGTTTACCGCGCACGACTATGTGTTTACGTTTCGTCGGGGGGCCGACCCACGCACGGCCTATGACTTCGAATGGTATTATCGGGCGATCAAAAATTGGGGCCACGTCGTGGAACGCAGAATGCCGGTGGACTCTCTCGGTGTCGAGGCGATTGACGATTTGACGCTTGTCATCCGTACGGAACGTCCGGTTCCGTATCTTCCGTACAATGTCAACCAGAGTTGGGCCTCGCCCAAACAGGCCGTTGAAAAATATGGCGACGAATGGTCCACGCGCCCCGAAACGTCGGTTTCTGCGGGGCCGTTCCGATTGTCGCAATGGCTCAAGAACGAGAAAATCGTACTTGACGCCAACCCCAAGTACCGAGGTTCGGCCCCACCGTATCTGCGCCGGGTGATCTATTATCTGTTCTCGCAGGCGGGTCAGCCGCCCATGATGGCGGCCTACGAATCCGGCGAGGTGGATATGATTCTCGTTTCCGGACAGGCCTCGCTTGGCAGAATAAAAAGCGATCCCACGCTCCGCGACGAACTGCGTTCCATGGTCAACTTCGTCACGTTCTATCTAACGATGGATACGTACAAAGGCGTGTTCCAAGACCTACGGGTCCGACGGGCGTTTGGCTACGCCATCGACCGTCAGGCGCTTATGAACTCCGCGCTTCGGGACATTGCCATCCCTGCGTATGCCATGTTGCCGCCCGGATTCCCCGGCGCCGACTCGGAACCTTTCAAAGCGCTCCAGCCATACGACCCCGAACAGGCGCGAAAATATCTTGCAGAGGCTGGTTATCCGGATGGAAAAGGGTTTCCGCCGATAGACATCTGGCTACGGGGGCGGGATGCCGGAGACACCCGCACGGCGGCCGAGGCCATACAGGCGATGCTCAAAAAAGCGCTCAACATTACGGTAGGTATCCGTACGGTGGAGACCAAACTGTTTACCGACGGGCTAAACAACCATTCCGTTACCTTGGCGTTGGTTCCCTATTCGCTCGACTATCCGGATCCGAGCAATCTGTTGGGGATATGGCGATCCAGCGGTCGTCATGCGTGGCGACACGAAGGTTTCGAGCGTCTGATGTCCGAGGGCGATACCTTTATGGGCAGCACCACGGAACGCTATGCGATCTACCACCGCGCGGAGCGGTATCTGGTGGAGGATGCAGGCGGCGTGTTTTTGTGGCATCCGGTACAGTACTGGCTCTGGAAGCCGTATATCAAAAGCCCGGACCTTCAACCCAACCGAGTGGGTATGACCAGTTGGTCGAATCTTGCGTTGATGAGCGGTTATGTGGCGCGGCGTGAGCCAAACGCAGGACGAGCCGGGTTTTTCGAGTCGCTGTGGGAGTATGTGACCCGTTTTTTCGAATGACCAAACCGCCGTATGGCGGTTGCTATGCTGCGATCTGGCGAAGCGGGAGCGTGACGGTAAGCGGTGTACCTTTGCCTACCTCGCTTTCGGCTTCGATCTTTCCGCTGTGTTTCTGAATGACTCCGTAGGTTACCGACATGCCAAGCCCGGTTCCTTCGCCAACATCGCGCGTGGTAAAAAACGGTTCGAATACGCGCCCCAGCACTTCCGGTGTCATCCCGCATCCGGAATCGGTAATCCGAACCTTTATCTGATTCTCTCCCGCGCGCTCCGTGTGAATACGAAGTTGCCCCCCGTCCTTCATGGCCTGTATCGAGTTGGTCATGATATTCATCAAGACCTGATTGACCTGGCCAGGGTAGCAGTCGATTTCCGGAATGTCGCCGGCGTATTCCTTGATCACTTCGATATGTTTGAGTTGGTTGTTTAAAAGTTTTACCGTGGAATCCAGCCCTTCGTGCAGATTTACCTTTTTCAAGTCGTCTTCGTCAAGTCTTGAGAAATTGCGTAGATCCTTGACGATGTCCGCCACACGAGTGGCTCCGTTCGAAATGCTCTTCGTGAGTTGATCCATTTCCTCGATCACATAGGTGAGATCGATTTCTTCTTTAAGTTGTTCGATCTCGGTCAATTTTTCTTCCAGCCCGTTTTTGGCGTCTTCCGGTGTCAATTCGCCATAGCGATTCAAGACCTCGAGAATGTCCTGAATATCCTGCCGCAGGGGTTTTACATTGGCGGATACAAAGTTGATCGGGTTGTTCAGTTCATGCGCGATACCGGCGGTAAGCTGGCCCAGCGAGGACATTTTTTCGGCGTGAACCAACTGTGACTGTGCCTCGCGGAGTTCTTTGAACGCGACTTCCACCTGCTGTTTAGCGACGTTGAGTTCTTGATTCGATGAATCGAGTTTGGTGTTGGCTTCTTCGAGGTCGTAGGTTTTATCTTGAAGTGCCTGATTGGCAAAGGTAAGTGACTCGTTGGCTTCTCGGATACGGCGGTCGCGTTGGATCAGACGGCGGGCTTGCCAAGAAATCATGACGATGGAAAAGGTCAACGTGCCGCCCCAGCCAAGCCACACATATGGAAAGTGTATGGTAAGGACGGCTTGTGCCGGAGTTTCCGAGTAGTTCAAATCTCTATCTACGGCTTGAATTTCGAATCGATAGTCACCGAGCGGGAGTTCCGCATATTCGACTCGGTGTTCGTGTGTGGTCTTCCAGTCGGTTTCGTACCCTGCAAGACGGTAACGATATACCATTCCGTCCGGGCGAGTTTTGAGGCTTATCGCATGAAACTCGAAGCTGGCTAGTCACACCGTGGAGGGCAGTTCGACGGCTTCTACGCCCTCGTACCGACGGTCGGCCACCAAGGCGTCGATAAAGATATGCGGCATGGATTTGGGTGGGATCCGGTATCTGGATACGCCGCCTTTGGTACCCAGCCAAAGATCGTCGTTTTGGTCACGGTAGATCGAGTGGACCACGTTTCCCGAAAGCCCGTCCTGTCGGGTAAGGTTTTGGAACACTTTGCCGTCGTATCGGCTCACCCCGCCCCCTGCCGTCCCGAACCAGAGATGCCCCGCCGCGTCCTGCCGGATGGCTAAGATATCGTTGGCAGCCAGCCCATTTGCCGTCGTAAAGGAAGTCCACACCTGTCCGGTATACCGGGATACGCCCTCGTTGGTTCCGAACCACAACGCACCGCTGTCATCCTGCACCATCAGCCGTACTTGATCGTGTATCAGGCCGTCTTCTTTTTTGAAGGTGGCCCAGTTACTGCCATCGAACCGGTTAAGTCCTCCGTTTGTGCCAAACCACAACGTACCGTCGGTATCCTGAAACACCACTTGGACAAAATCGCTTGCCAGTCCGTCGAGTGTGGAATAGGTGCGCCAGCCGTTGCCGTCGTAGACGCTTGCGCCACCGTCGGTGCCAAACCATATATTACCGTCCCGGTCTTGAACGATCGACTGAACAAATGCACCGCTCAGACCGTCACCGCTCGTCATCCACATACAGGATGTGAGGTTTTTCAGGACGGATCAAATTCATCGGGACGACTCCTATAAGCAAGACCGGAAACCAGGTGTTTAAGACCGTGCAGCAACGACCGTTATACGCCGTCAACCATCCTCAAGACCGCCGACGTAGGTTTAATTTATAACCGAAGAAAGGCAAGTCAAAGCAAATCTGCGACAGCGTTAGAGCCGAATGGCTTTCCCGTCGGCAAGCGATGCGTCTATCGCCAGCGTCACGGCAAGCGATTTGATGCTGTCCCCGTAAGGAGACCGGATCGCCGAGCCGTCCCCGGATTCTACCGCCGCCAGAAACAGGTCGCTTTCCCGTTGATAAGGGTTGTTTTGCATAGGGTAGGTGGTCGTTTTTCCGACCTCCTCCACGATCAGCTTGCCTGTGCCGATCTTTACGGTAAGACCGCGTGTCAAAATGTGTATCTCCGCGCCGTAGCCCTGATCCACCACACACGACGACAGAATCGTCGCGACCGCACCGCTTTCGAAGGTCAACGAAACGCTGGTGGCGTCTTCCACGTCGTAGCCGGGCATATCGTACACCAGTCCACGCGAGGCCGCCGCGTAGACCGTTGTCACCTCTCCCATCATATATCGCGCAATGTCAAAGACATGGGTTGTCTGCTCGACCGCCTGACCGCCCGACTGCGCCTTGACACGCCACCATGGAACACCCGGCGTGCCGCCGATCCAGTACCCGATGGCCAACGCCGGACGACGCCCCGCCAGTATTTCCTTGGCGCGGTCCGTGCTGTCCATGTACCGCCAGTTGTACCCCACGCAGGTGATCAGACTCTTTTCCGCAATGCTGTCTGCGATCTTCCGCGCCACGTCTAGGTCGGTAGAGAGGGGTTTTTCGACAAACAACGCCAGCCCCCGGTCGATCACCGCATGTTCCGGATCCCCGTGCGAAAAAGGAGGCAAACAGACATACACGGCATCCAACTCTTCTTTGTCGAGCATCTGGCGGTAGTCGGTATATGCCCGACCGCCAAACCGAGTCGCCGCCGCTTTTGCCCGATCTTCCACGACATCCGAAAAAGCGACCAACTTGGCCCTTGCAATCCCGGGAAGTTGATTGAAATGATGGTTGGCAATACCGCCCGCTCCGATAAAACCGATACGAACCGCCATGTTCGGATCTCCGATGTAAAAAGATGAGAGAAAAAAGGAAAAACCGTTTCCGGCCCGAGGTTCGAAAATGTGCGTCTATAGCACGACGAAATCCGTCCGAAAAGCTCGGTCCACTCGAATGATAACGACCGTAACGTCGTCTCGTTGTGGCGCGTCTGCGGTAAACCGCCTGAGCGCCTGCGTCAAACATTCCTTGATTTCGTCCGCCGAAAGTCCCGGACACGTCTTGACGACTTGTTC
>VGJU01000025.1 GCA_016867335.1 Candidatus Zixiibacteriota bacterium
TGTTCGTAATTCCACTCGCCAACAAACTGTTGTAACCAACGATGCTCTTCTTTGGGTTCCTCATTCATGATACCACCCTCCGCAAGGAAGCCATTTGACCATCGCATCGGGATCGAGAAAGACGCGATACACACGTTCGGCAGGCGCGCGAAGCACTCGGTGTAAGTGGACGGTCTGAGGATCGGAAACGGTAGATTCTCCTATAAACCGATTTGAGGTTATTACCGACAAACACCCAAGCAGGGCCTTTATCGATGTCGGCGTTTGCGTCCGGGAGCCGATGCGGAAACGGATACGGCTTTTTCCGTCCAGACCGCCAGCGTCTCCGGGTTTTCGATCACCGCTTCCGGAACCCGATAGTACGACATGGCAGGACCGTCCACTCCAAACGGTCGAAACGGTTCCATCCCCTGCGCGATATAATCGTTCCGGTTATGGTCCCTTGCTTTGAAGTATAACGTATCGTCGTCTATGATGGCAAAAATACGACCGGCCAAATATAACCCCGCGCCGCCAAACATTTTCCGGACAACAACCTCTCCCGAAACAGCCAGTTGGCCGGTTATATAAGCGATATACTCGTCAGACACAGACATATCTACGTCGTTCGTATGGCGGGATAGCGGTTTTTTTCGCGGAGCCAGACCCGCAGGATACCTCCGGCGACATTACCGGGAATCAGCAACAGAAGAAAAAACGCATAATACCATAGCGGCATGAGATCGATATACTGTATCTGTACCGCCATACCAATCGCAAACTGAACGATACCCAGCGCAAGCGTATGTTTCGTCTCTCGTTTTCTTGCGATCCATGTGGTAAGCCCACCGGCCAAAACAGACAGCACGACGCTCAACACCAGCAGGATGATCAACGCCGGAACATACTCCACCCGACCGTCCCCCCTCACCGCTTCCGGTATTATCCTGACCAACACATCGTTCCCGGTCGTCCAACAACCCCCAAACGGTCGTTCCGGTCAACACGGCCAATAGGCTGCGTATCATGCGTTTTTCTCCCACTGGCCGCAATTAACCGGCATTGCCCTGAAACAGACCGATACAGTTGCCCTGCGGATCGCTAAACCAAGCAAACGCTTCCCCTTCGGAAATCGGCGTAGGTGGAATCAGTGTTTTTCCTCCCAACTGCTCGGCTTTGTCGAGATAGGCTTGAAGATCACCCACATGCACATAGAACGTGACCCAGTTGGACACGGGAGAGTCCGTCGGAGCGGCCCGAAATCCCGCCCCCGATACCACCTTCTCCGCCGGTTTTGACCATGCCATAGTTTGCCGCAGGCATGTCATCGACTTCCCACCCAAACAGCCTGCCGTAAAACTGTTGGAGCGCGACCCGGTCCGGCCCGCCGATTTCAAAGTGAACCACTGGCTGTTCCATACATTCCTCCCTGTGATTGGATGTGTTGAGCGAAACTCCGTCCCGTGAAAGTCCGGTTCCCCGGAACTCGATAGGCAAACAAATGTTTACTATACAAATGCAAAGTAAAAAACCGGAATGTCAAGCGTTTTTTTGCCGTGACGTATTTTTTCGAGGAGAGAACAAAAAATGCGTATGGAGTGCTATGGGGCGCTATGGAAAAACCATCGGGTGCTGTGTCTGATCGGACCGGTCACGGAGTCCATACCACGGAACCGATACAACCGCCGGGATGGCTAAGGTCTAACACTGGGGGTCCGTTTGACGTAGTGGGAAAGGATTGGGATACGCTTTTTCCATCGGCATAGAAAAGCGTAATATCGCACCGTCCGAACCGTCGGTCCGGAATCTCTAACAAAACCGAATCGGAAATCGCCTCACGCGTCCAGAACACAAGCGCCAGCCGGTCTTTGGCGTCCAAGACCGCCATCGACCGGATGCCTGCCGAAGTTTCGGTTTCTACCCTTTGCCCTGTAAGCAGACCCAGCATCTCAAACGCGCGCCCGATGGGGGTCAGCGCCCCATCGACTTCATGGGTTTTTCCAGCAGTATAATACAACGCCCCCGCGACACCCGCATCCGCATACCCCTGTGCGATGTCGAGCGTCTCCATGACCTCGGTCCACGCATCGGCCCCTTCCGGGGTCTTGGCGACCCACTCGGTAATGAGGACCGGTGGAGTCGGAATGCCTTGCTTTGTCGTCCAGTTTTTGAGCCATTGCATCGAGCGTCGCATCTCGTCCGGATAGCCGGGGTAGTGCCAGGTGACGAAGTCCACCGCAAGCTCCTGTTCCGCACAGTGGTTGAGAAAGACGGACAGCCATTCGGGGTCGAAGTGCGACACATTGGGACCGGCGACCCGTGCCACCGGATCAACTCGTTTTATGGCCCGGGCCGCAGTTTCGTAGAGCGCCGAGTATTCGATGCGCCGCGCCAGATCGCGAAACGCGCCGGGTGCGGCCTGCCATACACCCGCCGGCGTCCACAACCCCGGCTCGCGCGCCGTGGCGATCCATCGCGTGTACCGTCTCGGATCGACGTTCCAGAACATGGCAAGGTTTGGCTCGTTCCACACGCTCCAACAGGCAACGTCCGCTCCCCGGACCTGTCTGACGTGGCGGACGGTCCCCTCCACGAGCGTTGCCCATTCCGTGTAGGATACGGGCGGAACGGACCGGCGTTCGGAGTTTTCGAGATATGGATACGGGGAGAGCGCCGTCGGGGTAAAGTCGAGCGTGATCACGGGTCGCGCCCCGCTTTTTCTTGTCCTGTCGAGGAGACCGTCAAGCGCGGAGAATTCGGCGTCGAGTATACCGTCCGGTCTGCGTATAACGGGCATGACCAGATCGTAAATTTGATCGATAAGCACAAGCTGGGCACCGATTCGGCGCAACGGCTCTACCGAGACAGAATCGATATACACAAACCCCGCCAACAACGGAAAAGCCGTGCCCGGGCGGTCGGGAAAGACCGAAACGGCAGCGGATGGGAGGGGAATTGGACCGGGAACCGCGCGTCCCAAAGGCGCATGGGCCGGAGACGGCGGAGAGGGCGCGTCACAGGCGAGCAGAAAGAAAAGAAGGAAGGAGAAAGGAAAAAGGAGGAAGAAAAAAAACAAGGTAGGGTCAAAGCGGTTTTGTATTCTTCTCATCCTTTTTCCTTCATAATTTCAGTAAAACGACCAGTCGATCATGGCGCGGGTGATCGTCTTAGGGGTCCGCCCGTCGTCCGGTTCCGGAACGTCGGTCGTATAGATTTCGCACCGGGCGATTTGCAGTTCTTCATCGAAAAAGCGCAACAGCAGTTCGTCACCTGAACCGTAGAGCAGGTCGTGGGCCGAGCCAACGCCGCGTGTGGGTAGCCGCCAGCATCCGCGTTCGTAAGCACGCACCTTGCCCAGAAGACCACCATCGCCATCGTATATCAACCCGTGCGTGTCGATCCAGACCCCGCCTTCCCCCGAAGCCCCCCACCCAACCGTCTGCATCGTTTGGCCGCCCAGCGCAGAGAAAGTTAGCCGGTTGTCGCGCGTAAATATGCAGGTCGTCTGTTTGATCCCGTCGCCGCGATCCTGCACCACAAAACGCCGTTCTCCCGCCGTATGGATGATGCCCGCTTCCTGGCCGTGAACAAGCACGTCCTGGCCTATGGCGTCCACAAGATCACCGTCGGGACCGAGGATATGGCCTTCTGAGGTAAACAGCCGAATTTCGTCGTCCTCTTCAAACGCAACCACACTGTCGGCGTGCGAGTCCTTTTCCAAGTATTTCCGGCTGTCCCACCGCATATCTCCGCTACGGTCAAACGCGACATAGCCGCATACGATCTCCTCGTATCCGTCGCCGTCGATATCGACGCCGTAGGGGTCGTGTCCTATGGGCGCGTCTCGTTTCCAGATCAGATTGAGACGGGCGTCGTAGAGCGCAAGACGGGTGTAGTCCCATCCGGCGGCGATATAGCCTGGGGCATCCGGACCATCGGCGAGGATAAGCCGGAGAAACCCCCGATTGTCGTCGTCTTCGGTGCGGGGAATCAGCGGGACGCCTGTTTTGAGAATGCCGGAGACGGCATCCACGAGACATACGTGTTCCTGACCGTTAAGCGTCCGGGTGCAGACGAGTTCGGTTTTTCCGTCAAGGTCTATGTCTCGTAGAAAAACGGACGAATCGGGACGACGGGACTTCCACGAGGCGTCTTCGTCCGTATAATGCCAACGGATTCGGCCATCGAGATCGAACGCGATCTGTTCGGCGCTGCCCCGGCAGAGTACAAGCTCGATGCGTCCATCACCGTCGATATCGCCCGTGACGAAATAGTTGACGGCATCGGCCCAAGGAACACCGCCAAAGGCTTCGATGCTCCGGTACGGATAGCGGAAACGCGAGACAATGGGACAGGGAGGAGGGAGTTTGGACATGTCAGCAATCTTTAGCCGGTTTGTGTAGTTGTCAACGGGCAAGTTTTTCCGAGGGTTCCGTTTTGTTTATAAACATCTCGATACCCGTCGTTACGCCACCTCCGAACAAAAAACCTTCGAGTGCGCCGAGCGCGATTTTGGTGGTGCGTCCGAAATAACCTTCTCCGAAAAGCAGGGCGATGGGTTCGAATCGGATTTGAGAGTCGGCAAAGAGTTTTTGGACGATTTCGAGGCTGCTGCTAAACAAGTTGCCACCGACGACCGTCAGCGCGATACCTGCGGCCATGCCGCCCAGTGCGCCGATGAGGACGCGCAGTGGGCGTTGCCATGGGTCGAAAGCCGGTGTCAACCGATGGGCGACGACAGGACCGAGTGCTACGCCTGCGCCGATGAGCGAACCTTCCAGTCCGCCGGTCAATCCTTCGGGGTGTTGACCGAAAAGCGTTTTGAGTACGTCTACGCTAAAAAGGTTGGCACAGGCCCCGACCAGCGCGCCGCCGGTCGAAGCGCCGGCGATTCCCCACCACCCCGCAGGCCGCAGGCCAAGTTGACCGGGGGCGGACATGCCGAAACTGACACCGGCGCCGCCAAATGCGCCGACAAACGCCCCCAGACTCGCCAATACAAAAAACAGTGCCCCGATTTCCGATACTTCCGGATACCGCGCCAGCGAAAGCCCTGTGGCCAGCATCAGACCGCCTATCAACCCCGACGCCGCGCCGCCAAACGCGCCCCCCGTACCCTGTCGGATGATCTCGACGCCGCTGTGCCTAAGCCGCACCAGCAAAAGCCCGATCATCACCATGACGCTGACAGCAAGCGAAAGATGCGGAAGTCGAATTAGCCGGGTGTTGTATTCCCGGACGATGGCAAGACTGACCGCCTGTCGGATACGGCCCGGTCGTTCGTCGCCGGGCGCACGTGCCAGAACGGCCTCCACCGCCGATCCAAACCAGTCGGCCAACTCGATGTTGGCAGCCCGCCGAATGTTCAGATCGCCGTCCCATAACGCCAACGTCCGCAACCGACGGTTGAGTTCCGGTCCCCTGATGGGTCTTGACGACGTTATCGCGCATAACCGCACCCCCGCGTCAGTGTGCGCCGTCGATTCGAGGATGGCCGCCGCGGCCGACGGGGCGCGGCGCGTCAGCCATTCCGGAACTGAACGACCACGGTGGAGCAGGCTCAGGGTCAGCAGATCGGCCTCCTCGTCGCTCACCCCAAGCTCGTCCAAAAAAGGATATAGCAAGTCCAGACTGTCGGGATCCAAAATCAGTCGGTGTACACGATAGTTCTGCACGGCTCGGTCTAAAAGGCTTTGTGCTTGTTTATGGGCGTATACGCTGGAAGTAAGCCATCCGGAAATTTCCGGAATCAGACATTCGTGCGCAAGTTCCAGCCATCGCTCGCCGTTCTGGCTTCTTCTGCGAACGACGCGGGCCGCCACCAATTCCTCCGCAAGCGCTGCAAGCGTGTCCTCGCCGTTGCCGTACGCCTGTTTGTCAAGATCCACCTCGCGTAACACCAACCGCTGTCCGTCTTCCGAGATGAGCGCCAACAGGATCTGCTGGACCCGCGTCAGATCGCTCGCGTTAAACCGCCGCAATACCCGTAGAAGATATTCGGCCAGTATTTCACCCGCGCCACCCAAACGGTCATACGCCTCCTCCGCAATATGGTTGTCGGTGTTTCTGGCGTCGTAGAGCGCGTCGCATACGATTTGAAGATGCGGTGGATCCACGTCGTTCTGATCGGAGAGATCGTCCACCAGCCGCTCGACCAGTCGCTCGTCCAACGTACAGCCGACCATCCGTGCAGGTTCGACGATGGCGCATGCGGCCTGTGACCGACTCAGACGGTTGAGCCGGTACTCGTGATGGAATATTTCCGGAAGCGCCGGTTTGAACCGGCTCATCTCCGCCAACATATCTTCTCTAAGTACGAATACAAACCGAGGAAAAGGCGGTGGAAGCGCCGTCAACCGGCCTACCGTTTTGATAAACGTTTCCTGCGTCTTTTCGTTGAGCCGGGTAAAAAACTCTTCGAATTGGTCCAGCATCACGATGACGGGTTTATGGGGTTCCGTTTTTTCGATTCCAGACCCCCCATTTTCCGGGTGGTTGCCGTCCGGAGACAGTATTTGAGATAGTTGTGGCAGCGGATCGGTAAAACTGCGTACCACAACGACGTCGTATCCCTCGGTTTGAAGTCGGGGAATCAGCCCGGCGCGCAACATCGAGCTTTTACCCACACCCGACCGTCCGTACAGCAAAAAGGATCGGTGCGAAAGTATCTGGGAACGGACGACGACGATCTCGTCTTCGCGTCCAAAAAAAAGACCGGCATCCTGCTCGGTATAGTAGTCGAGAAATTTGTACGGACGCGCTACCACGGAAAGCGAGGGGGGTACGGTGACAGACAAGGAAACCGGTTCGGGGCTGTTTTCTTCCGGCTCCCGGATTTCTTGAACGGGTGCGATAAACATGTACCCGTGTTTGGGAACGGTTTTTATGTATCGTGGACGGATCGCATCGTCCTGGAGTTGTCGGCGGATTTCCTTGACACATTGGGTCAGGGAGGCGTCGCTCACGATTATGCCCGGCCATGCCTCTTCGAAAATGCGCCGTTTTTCCATGAGTTGGCCGCTCCGGCTTACCAACAGGACGAGTACGTCAAAGTATTTCGAGTTGAGCGAGACCGGAAGGTCGTCACGCAAAAGCCGACGGTTTTGCAGGTCTATAAAGATATTGTCGAATCGATAGCCGGTCAGGGAGGCGGGAAGTATCATGATGATGCGCCGATAAATTTTTTTTGTGCGGAGAGCGGTTGGGGTTTTTTCACAGATTCCTCATGAAAAGTTCATGTTTTTTCTTCCGGAAACAATATAATACACCTTAGAAGTAATGTCCAACGCCCTTGAATACGCTGACGCGATGTCTTCGGATGGATCGGGTGGGTTTCGAAGGGAGTTGTGTACGTGAGCGAATGGATGACGGCTGCGGTGCTGTACGGCAAACAGGATGTGCGGATCGAGCGTGTCGAGGTGCCAGCGATCGGTGACGGCGACGTGTTGGTACGGGTCCGGGCGGCGTTGACTTGCGGGACGGATGCAAAAGTGTACCGCCGAGGCTATCATGCCCGAATGATCGTTCCTCCGTCCGTATTCGGTCATGAATTGGCCGGAGAAATCGTTGCCGTCGGCGGGGACGTGCAAGGGTTTGCCCCCGGCATGAGGGTCGTGGCGGCCAACTCCGCTCCGTGTCAGTCGTGTTTCTACTGCCGACGTCATCAGGAAAATCTCTGCGAAAATCTTCTGTTTATCAACGGGGCGTATGCCGAATATATCCGTATCCCCGAACAAATCGTCCGTCATAATCTGCTGGAGATTCCCGGACACGTTTCGTTTCGCCACGCCGCACTGATCGAACCGCTGGCCTGCGTCCTGCACGGTCTCGAAGAGACCGGTGTACAGCGGCACGACACCGTAGCCGTGATCGGAACCGGTCCGATCGGACTTATGTTTGTCCGCATGGCCAAACTGCGGGGTGCATACGTCATTGCCATAGGCCGCCGGATCAACCGACTCCGGACCGCAGCCGACATGGGTGCGGATGTGGTCATCGACGCCGCGGAAACCCCCGACATCGTCGAAGCGGTGCGCGTGTTGTCCAATGAAGGACGGGGCGCGGATCGGGTTGTAGAAGCCGTAGGACAACCCGAAAGCTGGGAACAGGCCATACGCATGGTACGGCCCGGCGGAACCGTCAACGCCTTTGGTGGATGCCCGTCGCAAACCAAAATCCAACTGGATGCCGACCTGCTTCATTACTCCGAAATCACCGTCAAGGGCACTTTTCATCACACCCCTCGTATGGTCAAGCTGGCACTGCGATTGGTTGCCGACGGCGCCATTGATGTAGACGCGCTCGTGACACGCGAGGCACCGCTCGCCCAACTACCCGGTGTCCTCGAAGCGATGATGGGCAAAAACGGCGCAATGAAGACGGCCATCCTCCCGTAGTCTCGATGACCTCCTCTTCTTTCCCGCTTCCCGTTGCCGCACGCAGGCTAAACGGGCTTGCCCTCGAAGCGCTGCCCGGTGAAACCCCCACACTCGACGAAGCGCTCACCTACTGCCGCACCCTCGCAACCACTCACTACGAAAATTTTACCGTCGTCTCTTTTTTTCTTCCTCGCCCGCTCCGCTCGCATTTTTGCGCCCTGTACGCCTATTGCCGCTGGTCGGACGATCTGGCAGACGAAACCGGTGACACCCAAACGTCGCTCGATCTGCTGAACTGGTGGGAAAACGAACTGCTCTCCTGCTATGCGGGCCATCCCCGGCATCCGGTGTTTGTCGCGCTCGAAGATACCGTATGTCGGTTTGACATTCCCATCGCCCCATTCCGTGACCTGCTCGCCGCGTTCCGACAGGATCAAAAAGTCCGGCGGTACAAATGCTACGACGACCTGCTTGCCTATTGCCGCTGTTCGGCCAATCCGGTCGGACGCCTGGTCCTGTATCTGTGCGGCTACCGCGACGAAGAACGTCAGAGGCTTTCCGACGCCACTTGTACGGCCTTGCAACTCGCCAATTTCTGGCAAGACGTAACCGTCGATCTCAAAAAAGACCGGATATATATTCCCCTGGAGGATATGGACCGGTTCGGGTATTCGGAAGCCGACCTTTTTGACCGTCGGTTTGACGACCGGTTTGCGGCGCTCATGAAATTCGAAGTGGAACGTGCGCGCGCACTGTTTCGAACCGGGTTCGATCTGTGTCCTCTGGTAGACCGGCATGTCCGCCTCGATATCGAACTATTTGGCCGGGGCGGGGTGGCCGTGCTCGACCGTATCTCCCGCCAAGGCTACGACGTGCTTTCCCGGCGTCCTTCCCTGTCCAAAACCGACAAGCTCGGTCTGACCTTGCAATATGCCGTCAAACGGTTTATAGGGTAAATTGGACGATATACAAAGCTCATACGACTACTGCCGCCGGATCGCCCGGACGCGCGCCGGAAATTTCTACTACTCGTTTATCGTTCTTCCTGCCGAACGTCGACAGGCCATGTACGCCGTATATGCTTTTATGCGGTACTGCGACGATATCGTAGACGAGACCGGCGCGCCCGACGACAAACGGGCCGGTCTTTCCGCGTGGCGGCGTCTACTTGCCCAAGCCTACCGCTTGCCGGACGGGGTGTCACATCCCATCCTGCCGGCCTTTCGCGACACCGTACAACGATTTGCCATCCCACAATCCTGCTTCGAGGCCATCATAGACGGCGCGGAGATGGACCTTGACCTCACGCGATACCGCACGTTCGACGCGCTGCGCGAATACTGCTACCGCGTCGCCTCCGCAGTCGGGCTGGTGTGTATCCACATCTTCGGGTTTTCAGGGGGGGACCAAGCCTGTCGGTATGCCGAATCGTGCGGGCTGGCGTTTCAGTTGACCAATATCTTGCGCGATATTCCGGAAGATGCGCAGATGGGACGTATCTATCTGCCACAGGAAGACCTCGAAGACTTCTCCTTTACCGAGGACGATATCCGGTGTGGCGTTGCTACACCCGATTTTCGCCGTCTGATGCAGTTCGAGGTCGAACGCGCGCACGGCTACTACCGCGAAGCCCTGCCGCTCATTGCGCTCGTGCATCCGTCAAGCCGCGCCTGTTTATCTGCCATGATCCGCATCTACTGGCAGCATCTCTACGAGATCGAGCGCCGTAACTACGACGTCTTCGGCCCCAGAATCCGTCTGCCTGCGTGGAAAAAACTCGCCATCGCCGCCGGCGCTATCGTCCGAAAACGGGTATGACGGATCGGCATGTCATCGTAATCGGCGGTGGACTGGCAGGGCTTTCCGGGGCTATAGCGCTCGCCGAGGCGGGTTTGCGCGTCACCGTATACGAGCGAAGAGCTACACCGGGAGGACGCGCCTCTTCCTTTGTCCACCCGGCAAGCGGAGCCTATGTAGACAACTGCCAACACGTTTTGCTGCGTTGTTGCACCAACCTGATCGATTTTTACGAAAAACTCGGTGTACGATCCGGTATCGTCTTTAAAACGGACATCCCGTTTATCGACGAACGCAACCGGGTATCGGTCCTGTATCCTACACGGCTTCCCGCGCCGCTGCATCTTTTTCCCGCTTTGCTACGCCTCAAAACCCTCGGATGGACCGACAAACTTTCGATTGGCCGGATCATGCTCAGCATGATGAGAGGGTACGGACAAAGCATAAGACAGGATGCCTTATGCTTTGTCCCGATTTCCATCCGTGCTTATCTCGACACCCGACACGCCACCCCACGCTCGATCGATGCTTTTTGGCGCCCCTTTCTAATCAGCGCACTCAACGACGATCTCGATGACATCGACGCGGACTATGCCATCGCTACGGTCGTAAAGGCATTTTTGCTCAACCGGCGGGGATATGAAGTCGGGTTGCCTGCCATGCCGCTCGGCGATCTGTATGCGCCCGCCGCCGCTCGCTTGGAGCGTCTCGGTGGACGACTGACACTCGATACCGCCGTGTCGGAGATCACGCTGAACGGTGACCGCATCGCATCGGTGACGCTGAACGGCGGAGAAACGCAAACCGCCGATTTCTATTTGTCCGCCGTTCCCTTTGACGTGCTGATCAAATGGCTGCCCGACGAAACGATCGAGCGTCATCCTTATTTTTCACGTCTTCGCGGTCTCGACGTATCCCCCATCACCGCCGTACACATATGGTTCGACCGACCCGTGACTGACTTGGAGTACGCGGTGGTATTAGGACGCACAGTGCAGTGGGTTTTCAATCAGTCGATACGCGGTACGGAATCCTCCGGTTCGTATCTCGGACTGGTGGTAAGCGCATCCGACGGATGGATGAAACAACCGCAGGCCGACATCGTCCGCGAGGCGCTTGACGATCTACGGGCGATATTTCCGGCGGCGCGCGAAGCCCGGGTGCTCAAGACGGTCGTGGTCAAGGAGGGGCGTGCCACCTTTGCGCCGAAACCGGGATGCGACACGCTACGGCCCGGCCCGGAAAGCCCGTTGGAGGGACTGTTCGTCGCGGGTGACTGGACTCGGACGGGCTGGCCCGCTACCATGGAAAGCGCCGTTCGCAGCGGATATCTAAGCGCGGAGACCATCCTCGCCTCCGCCGGAACCCCGCAACACATCCTCCGGCCCGATCTGCCCGTCGATGGGGCGATGCGGTGGATAGGCAGGAAGGGGTAATACATCACGGGTGATACTTTCTCTACCTCCCGAAATTCGATGGCACAACCTGACGCGCGTTCATATATTAACACAGGGGCGAAATGTCGGTCGTCTCGATGCCTGAACCCTGCCACCCTCCACAGTTCGCCGCGCATGTAGAAAGGACTCCCATGCCCGCCAATCTGCTTTCCTGCAACATAGGCTCCTACGGAAAATTCCGCGCCGCCGCGTACGATCACCTGCCCAGCATCGGCGTCACCCATGTGGAAATCGCCGCGCCCGCGCTTAACGAACTCGACGCCGTAAAAGCAAAACTGGATCGTCACGGGCTGTCCGCCAGCACCGTGATGGGCAAAATCGAAATCGACAGCGACGAGGCCGGAAAACTGTTCGTGCCGACGCTTCAGGCGGCGCAGGCGCTCGGCGCGCGCGTGATCTTTGTCAGCGTTCATGCCGGAGAACGAAACCGGCAGACCGTATACGACCGTCTACGCCGCGTCGGCGAAGAGGCCGCCCGTTTTGGCATTACGATCGGCATGGAAACGCATCCCGATCTGATCACCAATGGAGCCGTAGCCCTCGAAACCATGGAAGGGATAAACCATCCCAATGTTCGAGTCAACTACGACACCGCCAATATCCACTATTACAACGAAAATGTGGACAGTTTGGCAGAGCTTGGAAAGATCCTCGATCATGTAGGGTCCATGCACCTCAAAGACACCAACGGCGGATACAAGACATGGTTTTTCCCCGCTTTTGGCAAGGGCATCGTAGACTTCAAAACTGTTTTTCAACTGCTCAACGACCGTGGATTTTACGGTCCGTTTACCATGGAAATCGAAGGGTGCGAGGGCGACAATCTCGACGAGACGCAGACCTGTCAGCGCGTAGCCGATTCGGTCGCCCATCTGCGCCGGATAGGATGTGACGTGTAAGGCCATTTTGGATTGGGAAGCGACTGGTGTAGACACTGCAAAGAGAGCGTGGACAGTAGGATGGCGATGGGCAATAGGTTGAACGAAGATCAGAAGGCATTCTACCGCCAAAATGGGTATCTACATGTTCCGGGTGTATTTGACCGCCGGACGGTACAGGTTCTCGGCGATGAGTTGGACTGGATTTTCGAGACATGGGCGGATCATGACGCGGCATGGCGCCGCCCTTGGCGCGAGACGTATATGACCGAAGAGGAGCGCCGGGAGGCCAACCTGTTAGCCATCAACGACATGCATCTTCATTCCGATCTGTGGAACCGCGCAACCGCCGATCCGAGATTGGTAGACCGAGTCGCCGATCTGATCGGCCCCCATGTGGAATTGCACCATACCACGCTCCACGCCAAACCGCCGGAAACGGGCAGTCCGTTTCCGTTGCATCAGGACAACGCCTTTTTTGCGCACGCACAACCGTTGTATGTAGACGCCCTCGTTCATATCGACGATGCGCCCGAAGATGCCGGTTGTATCCGATTTATCCCCGGCATCCATCTCGATGGGCCGCTTGTTCATCTTCGCGGCGACGGCGCACCGCATCTGCCCGTAGACCGCTACCGGCTGGCCGATACGGTCGCAGTGCCTGCCCGCGCCGGCGATATTGTCTTTTCCTGTTTGTGGACGATACACGGGTCAGACCTCAATCGAACGAACGCATGGCGGCGGGTGGTGCGTTTTGGATACCGCGATCCGGCAAATCCGCAAATAGACGGCTTTGCATTGAACCAGTACGGTTGTATCGTTCGGGGTCGGCGTCCCAAGATTCCCGCTCTGGCCGGGATGGTCAGATGAACCGCATACGGAAGACACTCGGTCTTATGATGGCTTTTGTGTACTGTGCTTCGGGCGGGGAACAAACCGGAGACGCTCAGGATCGGGGGTACGACCTGTTGCGCGAACGTATGGTTGCCGAGCAGATCGAGGCACGTGGTGTGACCGATGTGTCCGTGCTCGAAGCGATGAGAAAATCGCCCCGGCATCTTTTTGTGCCGGAAGCCCTGCAATACCGGGCTTATGAAGACAATCCCCTACCCATCGGCAAAGATCAGACGATCTCGCAACCGTATATCGTCGGGCTGATGACCGCGTTGCTCGAACCGAAAAAGTCGGATCGCATCCTTGAAATAGGAACCGGATCGGGGTATCAGGCGGCTGTGCTGTCGTCGCTGGTTGACTCGGTGTTTACCATCGAAATCATCGAGTCGTTGGGAGCACAGGCCCGCCGTCGGCTGGCTGCTCTCGGCTATGGCAATGTCTGGGTGCGTATAGGAGACGGCTATCGCGGCTGGCCGGAACACGTGCCTTTCGACGCGATCATCGTCACTGCCGCGCCGTCCCGCATTCCGGAACCGTTGATCGATCAACTCAAACTTGGCGGTCGCATGGTCATTCCGGTTGGCGAGGCCAATCAGGAACTTCAGGTGATCGTCAAAACCGTCGACGGACTCCGGACTCGGAGCGTCATCCCGGTCCGTTTCGTACCCATGACGGGAGAAATAAAAAAGTAGCGAACGTTGTGTAACATCGGTTAAACCTTCCATCGCCCATCGATCGGTATTACGAGATGCCAGAACGACAGCTTCGCATGATACGCCGTCATTTGGACGGGCTTCCGGAGATTTCGCTCTCGGAAGGGTACGGGCTAAGAACTTTTGCACCGGGCGACGAACAAACCTGGTGCGATATCATGAACACGGGTATTGGCGACGGGTGGACGGTAGACCGTTGTCACGAGCAACTAACCGGGCAGGACCGATTTTTGCCTGATGCGCTATATTTTGCTACCTTTGAAGGACGACCGGTAGGCGCGGCCTGTGTCTGGCCCGATGCCCCGGGCGATCTGTCCCGCGCTCAGGTACACATGGTCTGCGTCGTGCCCGAACACCGAAACCGACGGCTGGGGCATCTGCTCACACTCGCCGTGCTACGCCACATGAAGACCAAAGGTTTTGGGGCCGCGTATCTGTTTACCGACGATTTTCGTATTCCCGCGATAAAAGCCTATTTACGGCTCGGATTCGAACCCGATTATGTAGAAGAAAACCATCGGCTCCGCTGGGCGCGGATTTTGCCCGAGACTGGAAATCCGACCACATGGTGGCGGCATGTGCGTCCGGAGCCTTTGTCCTGCGGCATTCGGGAGACGACGGGCAATCTGTCGGTTCTTGTGGTGCTCGATGGTTCTCAGCGCGAAGCCTGTGATCGCGCGCGGCGGACGGTGATCGCCGCGTTCAACCACTATGGCATCCCCTACCGAACGCTGGACCTTGCCGTCGCGCGAGAACCTTCTCAGTCTATCACGCGGCATCAGGCCATTGTGCTGGCACAGGAAAACATCGGCAACAGCCTATCGGGGGTGTTGGCGAAACAGATCGTTCGGGCCGTCTCCGAAGGAGCCGGATTTATCGGTTTTGATCATCGCATCGACCGGTATCCAGAGCCGCTACGCCCGCTGATTCCGGTTGAGTCGCAACATACGATGCACGAAGCGGAAGGCCTGTCCGTTCCTACAGGAGACCATTTTGCCGTAGGGATGCGACATACCGAGCGTCGATATCGACTTAGAAAACCCGTTGAACTGACCTGCGCTGTCGTTTCCGGGGGGCGTGTGCTGGTGGAGACGGGCGAACAGATGCCCGCGCTGATAGCCGGAAGATATGGCGGTGGACGCATCGTCCAGTATTTCGTCAGCCCGCGTCTGTGGGATCAGGCGTATTTCGGACACGGCGAAGGGCTGGACGACGTGTTTTGGAGATCCGTCGTCTGGGCGGCGCGCAAACCGTTTGTCACTCAATCCATGCCCGCCTGTATCTCGCTTCGCATCGACCATGCGACAGGTGCGGCGGATGGATTCGCCTATCTGCACACGCTGACCGCCAGAGGTTGGTGGCCGCATGTGGGGTTTCTGGCCGACCGACTCGACCCGGCAGCTTGGCGTACCCTTTCCCAACTGACACAAGACGGCAGCATCGAATGCTTTCCCCAGTCCTTCTCCGATCACGAAGGTATCTTTTTCGATCTCGACCACGCGTCGTATTCCGACGAGGCTTTTGCATCCCGCACCGCGCGTTTGAAAGCCTTGCTGGATGAATACCGAGTGCCTATTTCGCGTACCTTCAACCCGTATCGGGGCGAATACGGTCGCAACGTCCTGTCTTTTCTGGCGGAACAAGGCGTTCGGTGGAGCCTGACGCCTTGTTTGCCCGATGAGCCTGACCGGACGGCACACGTCAACTGGGAACCCGCGCCATACGGGCATCCGGGGTTTATTTTTGACGTCCTACCCGGTTTTCCGGAGATTTTCGTTACGACCGCCGACGTCGCCCCACGCGACAGAACCGACGAAACCGAAACCAGAAAATATATATGGATAAACGACGGCCCCGAAGATTTTCTGGAACCTGCCTTTAGCGCTTCACGTACCATGAATATGGTAGACAAGGCGGTTCGCGCCGCCAGAGGGGGACTTGACGCCCGTTTTTTCGGGTCGATTGCGCTAAAGGAACGCGACATCGTGGAACTTGCGCCGGACGAGTGGGAGACGGTGCTCGACCATTTGGATCATCTGGTCCGGGAGTACGGGGCGACTCGAATGTCTCAGGACGATGTCGGACGGTATGCACGCAGCCGAACGGAGAGCCAGCTGTCTCATGCCGCTTTTGATCGGGCGACCGGAGAGGTTGTCGTTATCGCATTGGGGAAAGCCGACGTTCCGTTGCAGTTGCAGATTTTCGACGAAGATTGTCTGGAGCATACCGTCATCATCGATACGTTCGAAGGCCGACTGGAAGAGCGTTTCCGGTACGAGTGATCGGCGTCCGACGCGCGCCTGTCTCCCACCGAAAACGGGACCGCGTTTTCGATCCGCAGGGTCGAGTAACAAACACCGAGGGAAACCATGAACGCAAACACGGTATATCGCCGTATCAAAACGGGGTTTCTGGCGTTGCTTGTCTTTGGCGCGTTCAAGGCATGCGCTCAGGATGAAGAGCCGTTGCCTGAAACACTGCCTGACGAACCGGCCATAGACATACCCGCTTCGGTGCAGGCAGGGATCGGTTTTATTGTGGGTTTTCCCGTAGGCCAGTTTGGCGACAACATCACCAATCCGGGTGTCGGCATCGGCGGACAGATCGGTTACCGGGTACCCAACAGTCCCCTGATCCTGGGGCTGGACCTTGCCTATATCATCTATGGGCGCGAAAGCCGGCATGAGCGGTTTAGCCTGACCATCCCCGATGTGACGGTACAGGTTATTACCGAAAACAGCATCTTCGACGGCAACTTTTTTCTACGACTTCAGCCACGCAACGGCATCGTGCGTCCCTATATCGACGGGTTGTTTGGATTTCACTATCTGTTTACCCTGACCAAAATCCGTGACGTACCCGAACCTCATGGCGACGACGTAGCCAGTTCGACCAATTTCGACGATTTTGTCTTTACTTATGGCGGTGGTGTCGGGATCATGGTTCAGATGTACGACGGAAAGAAAAACCGCACGAAATACAACCGCAGTCCCCGCACCGTCTCGATAGATTTGCGTTTGCGGTATATGGACGGCGAGCTCGGCGACTATCTCAAACATGGGGCGGTCATCCGCTCCGGCGGCAACGTGTCGCTCAATGTCACCTCCTCCGAGACCAACCTTGTCACTGCCTATATCGGAGCGTCGGTGGACTTCTGATGGAGTGGGTCTGTATTCCCGCCGGGTCGTTTCACATAGGTACGCAAACGACTGCCGATCCGCTTGCCGGTGACGACGAAACCCCGGCGGTTGAACTCCATCTCCCTGTCTTTTGTATCACCCGCCACCCTATTACCAACCGAGAATACGAGACGTTTGTACGGACTTCCGGCTATCCCGCGCCGGGGCACTTGACCTGCGGGATCATACCTTCGGGGCTGGAAAACCATCCCGTTACTTATGTGGACTGGCAGGACGCGGCGGCGTGCTGCGCGTGGGCGGGCGGGCGTCTGCCTACCGAAGCCGAGTGGGAGAAGGCGGCGCGCGGAACGGACGGACGACGGTTTCCGTGGGGCGATACACCGCCGGATATCTTGCAGGCCAACTTTGGCAACGCCATCGGAACCACTACGCCGGTGGGTCGTTATCCGACGGGCAAGAGTCCTTACGATGCGCTTGACATGGCGGGCAATGTGTGGGAATGGTGCGCCAGTCTGTACCGTCCGTATCCGTACCGACCGGACGATGGACGCGAAGTTCCGGAGACGCCGGGCGAGCGGACGGTGCGTGGAGGAACCTATCTGAGTCCGGATCGTGGGGTGCGATGCGCGGCGCGTCACGCTTTTTACCCGACGGCCCGCGATGAATATATCGGCTTCCGGATGGCTTTTTCGGGGCAGTCCCCGCCTGTGGGGCCCGTAAAGACCCCGCCGCCCTCCCGTCTCTTACGCCGTCGTCCCGTCTCTCACCGTTCCGGTCTGCCCAAATCGCCGGACTTGGAGTGGATCGACATCCCTTCCGGTGTATTTCTCATGGGAAGCGGGGCGTCCGAGGCCAACGAAGCGCTATTTCACGAAGAAACCCCTCAGCATGACGTGTACCTACCTGCCTTTTGCATTTCGCGGGTTCCGGTTACCAATGCGCAGTATCGCGTATTTGTCGAAATCACAGGTTATCCCGCGCCGGGGCACTGGACTGGGGGCGCGGTGTCACCGGGGATGGAACATCATCCGGTCGTTTACGTGGACTGGCAGGACGCGGCGGCGCACTGCGTGTGGGCGGGCGGGCGTTTGCCTACCGAGGCCGAGTGGGAGAAGGCGGCACGCGGAACGGACGGACGGCGGTTTCCGTGGGGCGATACACCACCGGATCCGCGTCATGCGCAGTTTGGCCAAACCCGCTGTCTCGCCACTACGCCGGTAGACGCGCATTCCGTTGGAGCTAGCGAGTATGGCGCGCTTGATATGGCGGGCAATGTGTGGGAGTGGTGCGCCAGTCTCTATTTCCCCTACCCGTATCCCTCCGGAGACGGGCGCGAAGAACCGGATGCGCATGGACAGCGTGTATTGCGTGGCGGATCGTTTGCCAGCCCTGACGCTCGGTATCTGCGGTGCGCGGCCCGCAGCAGAAGCCATCCCGCGCGTCGGCGCGACCATATCGGTTTCCGTGTCGCCCGTACCCCTTAATGCTGGCTTTGTGTGCAAGTAAGGGGTTTGGCACTCACGCTGTGCCGCCGTTGCGCAGTACCTTCCCCGGCAGCGCGCCCGTGTGTTCTCCCTTTTCGACGACCACCGTGCCATTAACCAACACATAGTCGATCCCGGTGGCATACTGATGCGGGTTCAAAAAGTCGGATTTGTCGATGACGGTCGCCGGATCGAAAACCACAATGTCGCCCGCCAACCCCACGTCGATCTTGCCTCGGTCTTTGAGTCCGAGTCGTTTTGCCGGCATTGCGGTCATCTTATGCACGGCGGTGGGCAGATCAAAAAATTTCTCATCCCGGCAATAGCGTCCCAGCACGCGCGGAAACGTGCCGTACCAGCGTGGATGCGGGGTGGACTGGCTCAGCGGGCCGTATGTCGCGGCCGCGCCACCGTCCGACGAGACCATCACAAGCGGATGCGTCAACACCGCCCGGATTTCTTCTTCGCTCATCCCAAACCCCACCATCCCCACACTCCCATTTTCGGCGATAAGCAGCCGCCGCACAAACTCAAACGGATCCTCGCCCGTCTCCGTCACGATTTCCGATACTCGTCTTCCCACATATACCTGATTGCTTGTAGAGGTTACGGATGTGATCATGACGGCGCTCCAGTCGCCGAGCATCTCCACCTTGGCCAACGCCGCCGCTTTCATCTCCGCCAGCGTCTTGGGGGTCTGAAGCCGATTGATAAACGCCTCCGCGCCGCCGTCGCGGTAAACCGTGGGGAACAGATTCTGAAGCGTCGTAGCGTAGGCGATATACGGATATCGGTCCAGTGTGATGTCCATACCGTCCTCATTGGCCTTTTCGATAAGTTCGAGCGCGGGTTCTACTTTTTCCCGATTTCGTTTTCCTGATGCCTTGAAATGGGAAATCTGAAGGGGAATCTCTCCCTTTTGCGCGGTGCGGATGGCCTCTTCGACCGCCTCGATAAGCGTGTCGTCCTCGTTGCGCATGTGCGTGGCATATATACCGTTGTACGCCGCCGCGCTCTTGCATAACGCCGCAATCTCGTCCTCCGTGGCAAAACTGCCGGGTGTGTATTCCAGCCCGGACGAAAGCCCCCACGCCCCACCCGCCATCGACTGCTCCACCAGCGCCTTCATGGCGTCGATCTGCTCAGGGGTGGCCGGGGTATTGTCCTGTCCGACTACGAGACCGCGTATCGTCCCTTGTCCTACAAAAGAGATAAAGTTCAACCCGATCCGGTTGCGTTCGAGCGCGCCGAAAAATCCCTGAAAATCCTCCCATGCGATATCGACGCCGTATTTTTTGCCATACCCCTCACGAAGCGACTGAAGTCCTTCCTGGGTAAGCGGCGCGTACGAACTGCCGTCCTGTCCTGCGACCTCGGTCGTTACCCCTTGTCGGATCTTGCTCTCGGCGCGAGGGCTGACCAGCAGGGACAGGTCGGTATGCGAGTGAATGTCGATAAATCCAGGGCATACCACCCGTCCCGCTACGTCAATGATCCGTTTGGCTCCGTTATTCCTAAGCGGGCCGATCTCCACGATCTGCTCTCCTATAATGCCTATGTCTGCCGTGAACGACCCTTCGCCGGTTCCGTCGACGACCGTGCCGCCGGCAAGAAGCAGGTCGTATTTGGGAGGACGTTCGCCACAGCCGGAGATCGACCCGCCGCCCACCGCTGCGCCCGCTCCGGCAATCCCTGCAATTTTTATAAACGCGCGTCTGGACCAAGACATGGCTCGCTCCTGAAAAGTAGCTCCAAAAGGATGTGTCGAGAAAAAAGCCGGGATGGAATGTCTGTGAGTATAGCGTCCGGACGGACGGATGTCAATTTCCTGCCAACGGTCGCGCCGCCGACGGGATTCGGGGGCGTACGGATCGGAGCAAGAGGGGGTTTACCGGATAGTGCGATATACATCTGCATACACGGATATGCACGTAATGCGTTCCGAAATACCGCAAACATCGCCCAGCAGAAAAGGCTTCATCGTACATAATTTAATGTATTTAAACACGTTGAATCTGTTTTTGATCCGTTTTCATCCGTTGCTTTCCATCCGGCACGGTTTTTGTACATACAGTTGTCGAAACCGGAGCAGGTTTAGGAAAAAACGGGGGGCCCCAGACTGTGCCGCCGGGGAGAACAAAAGCCATGAGATACCGCAGATCGAAAGGACCGATTCTTTTTTGCGCCGTCCATGCGGTCGCCTGGATCGCCGCGTTGACTGCCACGCATCCGATCGCCGCACAGGTTCCTGCCGCCTATTACAAGCAAAACTGCTACAGTTGCCACACCATAGGCGGCGGGAGGTTGACCGGTCCCGACCTGAAAGGCGTCGAGGACCGGCAGGGCAGGGAATGGTTGGTAAGCTGGATCATGGATCCCGAAGGCGTGCTCAAAAGCGGGGATCCGTATGCGGCGCGTCTTCAGCGCGAGGCGCGAGGCGCCGTGATGACGCGCGGACCGGGCATGACACGCGATCTGGCAGTGGCCCTGCTCGACCTCGTCGCTGTGGAGTCGGGTTTGGCCAAGTCTCAGTTTGCCGGGATACAGGTAAGCGACCGAGCGCTGTTACCCGAAGACATCGAAGAGGGCCGTGCGCTGTTTATGGGTGTAAAACCGCTCAAAAACGGTGGTCCCGCCTGTATCGGATGTCATCAGGTAAACAGTCTCGGCTCGTTGGGCGGTGGACGGCTGGGGCTTAACCTGACACGGGCCTATGCCCGTCTGGAAGGCCGAAAAGGACTCTCCGTCTGGCTTGCCGCCCCGCCCAGTCTGACCATGAGTCCCGTATTTACCACGCATCCGATCGCCGAAGAGGAGATTCTTCCTCTTATCGCCTATCTCAAAAACGAAACCGAACAAGACCACCTCGACAGCACAGCGTCAGTGATCAACTTTCTCATTTCGGGACTGGTAGGCGCGGCGGCCATGCTCGTGATATTCGACCGTTTCTGGCATCGCTGTTTTCGCGCGGTGCGCCTCCCCCTGATCGAAGACACGTATCGTCACGAAAATAGACGAACCGACGCATAGAGGAAATCGCCCATGAGCGCCAAATCTTGGATCAGAGACGACGTCGTCCCGCAGCAGCGAACTTGGGAGCAGTTTTACCGTAACCGCTGGCAGTACGATAAAATCGTCAGCAGCACGCATGGCGTCAACTGCACGGGAGGCTGCACTTGGAATATCCACGTCAAGGACGGCATCGTGACCTGGGAGATGCAGGGACTCGACTATCCCATGCTCGAACACGGTCTCCCGCCCTACGAACCAAGCGGATGCCACCGCGGGATCTCGTACTCGTGGTATCATTACAGCCCGCTCAGGGTAAAATATCCCTATGCGCGTGGTGCGTTGCTCGACCTGTGGGAAGAGGCGCGTCGTCGCTATGACGATCCGGTGGAAGCGTGGGCGTCGCTTGTCAACGACCCCGACGCCCGCCAGCGGTGGCAACGGGCGCGTGGGAAGGGCGGGTTTCGCCTCGCGCATTGGGACACCGTGCTAGACATCATGGCCGCCGCCAACCTGCACACCATCAAAAAGCACGGCCCCGACCGTATCGCCGGTTTTTCGCCCATCCCGGCCATGGTGATGATCAGCTATGCCGGCGGTGCGCGTATGCTCCAGCTTATGGGCGGTCTGTCGCTCTCGTTCTACGACTGGTACTGCGACCTTCCCTGCGCCTCCCCCGAAACATGGGGCGAGCAGACCGACGTCCATGAGTCCGCTGACTGGTACAACGCCAAACTGCTGGCTGTCATGGGCGCCAACCTCAACATGACCCGCACGCCCGACTGTCACTTTGCCGCAGACTCCCGTCACAACGGAACCAAGATGTACGTGTTTGCGCCCGACTTTAGCCAAGTCTCCAAATACGCCGATGAATGGATGCGGATCAACGCGGGGCAGGACGGCGCTTGGTGGATGGCCGTCAACCACATGCTTCTCAAGGAATACCCCCACGAACTACCGGTTCCGTACTTTATCGACTACAACAAACGCTATACCGACGCTCCGTTGCTTGTCGAACTTCATCCCAAAGATGGTCACTACGAACTGGGACAGTTGCTCCGTGCCAATCGACTGGATGACTACCACGCGCAAGAAAACGGAGAGTGGAAATTTTTGATGTGGGACGTAAAAGACGCCAGACCCCGGATGCCCATGGGGACTGTCGGTTTTCGGCACGGAGCGGAAAAGGGCAAATGGAATCTGTTGCTCAAAAACGGGCAGGACGGGGCGGACATAGATCCGGCGTTGACCCTGCTTGACGACAGCGACGCGACCGTGTTGGTACGGTTTGACGACTTTGGCAAGGGGGTCGGCGTGATGCGTGGCGTGCCTGCAAAACGCATTGCTACGACAAACGGCGAAGTGATCGTCGCAACGGTCTACGACGTGCTTATGGCGCAGTACGGTGTGCCGCGCGGTTTGCCGGGCGCATACCCCGAAAGCTATGACGACGACACCCAGCCCTACACCCCCGCATGGTCCGAACCTTACACCGGTCTTTCGCGCGACAACCTGATCAAGTTCGCCCGCGAATGGGGCACGACGGCGGAATACTCGAAAGGCAAGTGTATCATCATCATTGGTGCGGGTATCAATCACTGGTATCATGGCAATCTGATGTACCGCGCCGGTATCCACGCGCTCATGTTCTGTGGATGCGTCGGGGTCAACGGCGGCGGACTGGCCATGATGATTTTGTGGCTTGTCCTGCTGCGTCAGGCCGGTCATAACCACCTCTTCACCACCGCCCATCTTCACACGCTCGGATGTCTTCTGCTGGCTTTCTGCATCTTCTGGGTATATCTGTGGACCTCGCAACACATGCTTATCTGGTACGCCAACATACCCGAAGAGACCAGTTACTATCTCTTTCGGCATTTCGGCGGATGGAGCACGCTGTCGCTGTTGAACGTCGTGCTCAACTGGCTGATTCCGTTTTTCATCCTGCTGCAGCGTGCCACCAAGCAAAACGACCGAATCATGATGCAGGTGGCGATCATCGTGTTGGCCGGACGGTGGATGGATCTCTATCTGATGATCATGCCGCCTGCGCACGGTGCTACGCCCTTGTTCGGTCTCTGGGAGATCGGTCCTACGATAGCGATGTTCGGCGCCTTTTTTTATATGATGGCAGCGGTGTTGAGCAAACACCCGTTGTTCCCGATAAACGACCCTTACCTGATGGAGAGTCTGCCCGCGGAACACAAAGAACCGCATCCGCCGGAACAGGCCATCTCGTGAGGTCTTTAAGCAAGCGGATGTGCCTTTCTATCGTTCCGTTTCCAACCGGCGCATGATTCAATGCCGCGCGGGTAAGTCCGGACAACAGCGCGGCCTTCGAAATGTTGCCCCCTGTGCGTTTGAGCGTAATTTCGACAAAATGACGCTGAAACGATTCCACGGCTTTCTGTTTGCCTTCTTCATAAGTAAGACCGGCGACGGCAAGTTCGTATCCGGTTGCTGCATCGTCGGAAAAACCGAGATGCGAAGGTAGGATTTTATCTCCTCGACATATCACCACGGCTCGATAGATCGTATTTTCCAATTCCCGGACATTACCCCGCCATTCGTGCGCCATGAGCCGATCCATAGCCGCAGGAGAAATTTCCGGGGCCGGTTCGCCATTCATTGCCAATTCGGAAACAGCGCGTTTCAGAAAATACGCCGTTAGCGCCGGTATGCTGTCCGGGCGATCGTTGAGCGACGGCAACCGGATTTTTACCACCTGAAGCCGATAAAACAAATCCTCACGAAACTCGCGGTGACGCACCTCCGCCTCCAGATCGCAGTTGGTGGAGGCGATCAGGCGGTACTGTACGGGCACGTCGGCGCTTGCGCCAAGCGGACGGATCACCTTTTCCTGAAGCACGCGCAACAGCTTGCCCTGAAACGACAGCGACATGGAGGCCACCTCGTCGAGAAAAACCGTTCCGCCTGCCGCCTGTTCGAACAACCCTTTGGTATCTCTGTGCGCGCCGGTAAACGCCCCGCGTTTGTACCCGAAAAGCTCCGACTCGAGCGACGTGTCCGGAAGCGCGATACAGTTGATCGCCAGAAACGGATGTTCGCGCCATGGGCTGCGGTGGTGTATTTCGCGCGCAATCAGTTCCTTGCCCGTTCCGCTCGCGCCCTCGATAAGAACCGGCACGTTGCGTGGCGCCACTTGATCGACAAGCGACAACACCTCTCGCATCCGAGGATCTACCGCCACGATCCGTTGCGACAGATCGCGGGACGGACCGTTCTCAAGCGATCTTCGGGAAAGAATCCGGTATCCGCTCTGTTTGAAATAGGCGAGAATCTCCTGATTATTAAACGGCTTGGAGATAAAATGGGATGCCCCGCTCTGTAAACACGACACCGCCATCTCTATCGAGCCGTGTCCCGTAATCATCACGACCTCGATGTCGGGCCAGAGCCGTTTGATTTCATGCAGCAACTGCTCGCCGGAGATACCCTCCATCATGATATCGGTAAACACGATGTCGAAATGATCCTGACGCAGTTTGCATAGCGCCTCTTCCCCCGACGACGCGGTTTCCGTGCGGCAACCCGTTTGCCCGATCAGCCGTGCCAACCCCCGACAAACGTCCTGCTGGTCGTCCACCACCAGGGTCTGAAGATCGTCGAAATCCCATCGTGTTTCAGCGGATTGCGGGTTCATATCCCCCTCCTGTTTCTATTTCAACGCCCCGCTCCATGCGTTTTTTTATCGTCTGCTGCAGTTTCGATGGACAACAGCGACGTATCGGGTCGATCCGATATGCCGGGTAACGAAAAACGGAACACGGTTTTTCCCGGACGGCTCTCCAGAAGGTCCAGCGTTCCCCCGTTCGCCTCGATGATACGCCGAGCCGTAGGCAACCCCAGCCCGGTCCCTCCGGAACGTCTGGTAGTAAAAAAAGGTTCGAATATCTCGCAGCGGAGCGACTCGGGAACCCCCGGCCCGTTGTCCTCGATGTCTATCGTCCATCGCTTGCCCGCTTCCGAACGAATACAGATACATCCTTTTTCGTCCTCCACCGCCTGAAAAGCGTTGACCAGCAGTTTGACCAGCACCTGCTGAAGCTGAACGGCATCTCCCCAACACAACGCCTCCCCTTGCGCGTATGCACGCCGTATTTCAATACCCGGTTTGGCGTGAAGTGGTTTGAGAAAACGAAGGACATCGTCGATAAGCCGGTGCAGGTCGATCTGCGCGATCTGTGGCTGTGGCGTTCTGGCGTAGTCCAGCAGTTCGCGGATGATACGCTGACAACTGTCCGTGTTGCGTCGGATGACTTCTACATGTTCCCGACAAGGCGCATCCGCCGGCAATTCGTCTTCCATCATCTGACCGTACATCGAAATCGCGGCAAGCGGGTTGTTCATTTCGTGCGCAACTACCGCCGACAATTTGCCGAGTACCATGAGTCGCTCCTGATGCGCCTGCTGACGACGCATGGCCTCCTGCTCCGTAATGTCACTCGAAACCAGTATTTTTGCACGGTCGCGGTCTATCAGTACCTGTGTGGACAACACCTCGTATATCCTGTCACGTATGGCCAACACACACCGTGTAGCCTCCGACAGGTCGGACATACAAGCTGCGCACCGCGCGCTGTCACCTGTGTGATGCTGGCATTTGCGAATCCCGAACGGCTCTCCCGTATTTCCGACGACATCCACGACCGATGCGGCGGCACGGTTTGACAACGCCACCTCACCCCGCCCGTCGATCAGTATGACCCCGTCCGTCATCGACTGTATGACCGTGTTCATGAGGTTGTGTTGCACGCGAAGTTCGTGTTCCCGTCGGTTCAGATCGCCGGCGGTCCGCTCCAGATGCGCGGTCCTGTCCTGTACGGCCTCTGCCATGAGGTTGACGGTGTGGGCGAGTTGTCCGATCTCGTCCTCGCTATCTATGGTATTGCGCGCCGAAAAGTCGCCCTCACGGATACGCTGCGCCATGAGCCGCAGTTCGTCCAACGGTCGGACCACGTAGCGCACCGAGAGAAACATGAGCATGAGGATGGCGGCTGCGGTGATACCCGTAATGCCTGCAAAACGCTGCGCAATCTCACCGGTCGGCGGCGCGTATACCGAATGCAACACCTCATATCCGCTCGCGCCCACAACGCAAAAAAACAGGGCGACAAACCCCAGCGGGAGTTTTACCTTGAGCGGAATCCCTGAAAAAGGATCTTTGATGGGCATAATCTTTGCCTGTTTGAGTGACCGGAATATCGATTTTGGATTTTGGATTGCGGGCATGAAAGTTCCGGAGTAAGGAAAAGACGGTATACGATTTTTCTGTTGAGTCTGCGGCGCAAGAAACGTGCCAGCGGACAGGAAGGGCCTTAGATAGGCGCGGGTGGCGGTGTAGAAGAATTTTCAGACACGGGGGATGGCTGTGGTTTGCGGACAGAAAAGACGGTGTTTGGACAGATCGTCAAAGTAAGGTGTAACTTTCCGAAGCAACTGGACAAAAAGTCAATTTGGAGGGGATGATGTGGCGGGAAATGCGTCTTGAAAATCCTCGAATAAATACATAGAATGATTTCATGGCTGCTCGATGCGGTTCTGTAAACGCATAATATAACCTCTCACCCTTTCACGGAGAATCCCATGCAGGTAGACCTTAAAAACGACGTAGCGCTGGTAACGGGCGGGGCACGAGGCATCGGGCGCGCCATCGTGCAGGACCTCGTGGACAACGGAGCGGCGGTAGCTATCGTGGATGTCCACGAGGAAAACTGCGCCCGAGCGGCAAAAGAGATCAACGACGCCGGCGGTACAGCTATCGGCGTCGTATGCGACGTATCCGACAACGATCAGGTCGTTGCGGCGGTACAAAAGACCATGAACCGTTTCGGTAAGATTACCATTCTCGTCAACGACGCCGGGATCGGCAATCCACAACGGGTGATCACCCACGAGCAGTCGCTGGAGACATGGCGCAAGGTGATCGACATCGATCTAAATGGAATGTTTTACGTCTGCAAAGCCGTTTTGCCGATCATGGTCGACCAGAAGGGCGGACGCATCGTCAACATCGCGTCGGTGGCCGGACTTGTGCCGCTGCGTCTTCAGAGCGCCTATGACGCTGCCAAGGCGGGAGTGGTCAATTTTACACGGATCATGGCGGTCGAATACGGTCAATACGGCATCCGAGTCAATACGGTCGCGCCCGGCACCATGGAAAACGTAACGGTTTTCTATGGTTCGGACGGCAAGACGTTTACCCCGGAGGGCAAACGGCTTTTAGAACATGTTCCGCTGGGTCGTTATGGCTATTTCAGCGAAATCGCCCATGCGGTACTGTTTCTCGTCTCCCCGGATGCCAGCTATGTTACCGGCGCGGCGTTGCCAGTGGATGGCGGGTGGGTGTGTGGTTATCACAGAGATTTTTGAACGGAGCCGATCATGAACCTACAACATGCCGGACGGGAGTCCATGCGCCGGATCGACAACGTGCATGGCGGCGCGGGCCCTATTCTGTTCCAGAGTCTCGGAGAGCGAAACGACTTTGAGACCCCTTGGTGTTTTATGCACGCCGCGTTGTTGTTGCCTGGCGGTGGCATCGGGCATCATCGCCACGACCATTGCGAGGAGATATTTGTCACGATCGATAACGCTTACCCACAACGGACGAACGGCCTCTATCTCCGGCGGAGCGGCCGTTCCGCTACGCAAAGGCGAGTCGCACGCGATTTACAACCATACGGACCGGGAAACGCGGTGGTTCAATTTCAATGTGACCGATCCGGGAGTCGCTCCGGACGCCACCGATTTTGGCGACAGCCGCGCCGCCGCCTTTACCTCCGACCGAAGCCTTGCCAGTTGCGCCGGTTCGGGGCGCGCCTCCGTCGCAATCGTTTGCAGTGCCACACGCCGCTTCCTGCGGGTATCCTCGGCAACGTAGAACGCATGGCCGTCTTTTTCGCTCAGCTTTTGTAGCATCCGGTAATG
>VGJU01000026.1 GCA_016867335.1 Candidatus Zixiibacteriota bacterium
CGGAAGATTCAGGAGCTTCAGGAGAAATACGGGGATAGTAGCTCGATGGCACGGGTGGAAGGGTTGCGAGAACGCTACGGTCTCGACCGTCCGTTGTGGCAGCAGTATCTCACGTGGGTCAGCGGGTTTGTGCAGGGCGATTTTGGCGAGTCGTTTGATTTCGAACGCGAGGTGGATGAACTCATCTGGGACCGGCTGGGTTATACGATTCTGCTTTCGCTGGGGTCTATGCTGTTTACCTATGTGACGGCTATCCCGCTTGGGATCTATTCGGCTATGCACCAGTACCGGTGGCCCGATCACCTGCTGACGCTGATTGGTTTTGTCGGTGCGTCGATACCGGGGTTTTTGCTGGCGTTGGCCCTGATGGTCGCTATGTTCGAAGGGTTTGGCGTGCCGTTGTTTGGTCTGTTTTCCACCGCATACGAGGGCGCGCCATGGTCCTACGGCAAGGTGATCGATTTTCTCAACCACCTCTGGATACCGGTGATCGTGGTAGGGCTTAACGGCGCGGCGGGGCTGATGCGTATCATGCGCGGCAATCTGCTCGACGTATTGGGGCAGCCGTTTGTGCAGACGGCGCGAGCCAAAGGACTCAAAGAGTCGGTCGTGGTGGTGCGTCATGCGGTACGGATTGCCATCAACCCGCTGATCACGATATTCGGAATGAGTCTACCCGGCATCCTCTCCGGTTCCACCATCGTGTCGATCGTGCTGGGGCTCCCGACGATAGGGCCGCTTTTGCTGAGAAGTCTCCTCAACGAGGACATTTTTTTGGCCGGCACTTTGTTAATGATGTTTAGCGTGCTATTGGTCATCGGCAACCTGATCGCCGACATTGCGTTGGCATGGGCCGACCCGCGTATCCGGTACGAGGCGTAAGGGCAGGGAGTCTCCCGCAACCTGCTTCGTGCGGTTATATTAGGACACATCGCCCTGTCGGCTGACGAGAAACAACTATGGACGAAGGGTATCTAAGCTATCGCCGTCTTATCTGGCGGCGGTTTTGTCGTCACAAAGGCGGAATCGTGGCGGGCGGCGTACTTGTATCGCTGTATCTCGTCGCGCTGGGCGCCGGCATTTTCGCGCCCTATCCACACGACCGGACCGACGTACGGATGCGGCACGTGCCGCCGCAATCGCTCCGTTTTTCGCTAACCGACGGTCTTCATGTCTATGGATTGAAATCCGTGCGAAATCCAGTGACGTCCGAACTGGAATTTACCCCTGACTCGGATCTCAGGTTTCCGGTGCGTTTTTTTTCCGCCGACGCGGAAAACGGATTTCGACTGATGACCTCGGAAGGCCCCATGTTTTTGCTGGGAACCGACCGGATGGGCCGTGATCTGTTGTCAAGAATACTCTACGGGGGACTGGTATCGCTTACCGTTGGTCTGATCGGCGTTATGTTGAGTCTGGTGCTTGGAACCGTTCTCGGTGCAGTTTCGGGGTATTTCGGAGGATGGGTAGATCACGCCATACAGCGCATCATCGAACTGTTGGCGGCGTTCCCGCCGATCCCTTTGTGGATGGCGCTCGGCGCCGCCGTGCCGCCGGGGTGGTCGAGCATACAGACCTATTTCGGCATCACCATCATCCTGTCCATCATCAGTTGGGGCGGGCTGGCGCGCGAGGTGCGTGGCAAGGTACTGGTGCTCCGTGAACAGGACTATACCCATGCGGCGCGTGCGGCAGGCGCGGGGCACTGGCACATCATCACGCGGCATCTGCTACCGGGGTGCTATAGCCATATCATCGTGGTGGCTACGCTGGCCATCCCGGGCATGATACTCGGAGAAACCGCGTTGAGTTTTCTAGGTCTGGGTATCCGTCCGCCCATGACAAGCTGGGGAGTTTTGCTTGAAGAAGCACAGCGCGTCGAGGTGCTGCTGGACAACCCTTGGCTCTTGTATCCGGCGATACCGGTGCTGTTTGTCGTAATCGCCTTCAATTTTTTGGGTGACGCGCTGCGAGACGCCGCCGATCCCTATGGAGGGTAACCAACGATGTCCACTCTGGTCATCACCCAAGCACAACGGACGCAGTACCACGAAGAAGGATATTTGTTGCTGGAAAACGTCGTACCTGACAGCGAACTAAACATCTTGCGCGATATCTGCGACCGCTTGGTGGAGGAAACGGACTGCCAGATGGGACGCAACGGGCAAGCCACGTCGGGTATCAACCATCTTCAACGCCGATATTTTATCGCCAATCGGCACAAAAACAATCCACCGCTTCAACGCTATATTTTTCACCCCATCCTCGAAGCTATCTGTCGCGCTACCCTCGGCGACAATGCCTATCTGTTCTGGGAACAGTTCGTAGTCAAGGGACCGGATCGTGGACTGAAATTCGGTTGGCATCAGGATTCGGGGTATGTAGGTTTCGATCACGATCCGTATATGAGCTGTTGGCTTGCGTTGGACGATGTGAACGAGGAAAATGGAACCGTGTATATCCTGCCTTTTTCAAGAGCCGGTGTCCGACAACGACAGGAGCATATCGTAGAGGAGGGTACAAACGACAAAATCGGGTATTTCGGTGATGATCCGGGGGTGCCGATTGTGGCGCCGGCCGGTAGCATTGCCGTTTTTTCAAGCGTCAGTTTTCACCGAAGCAGCCCCAATACCAGTCCACACCCGCGTCGGGTCTATCTGACCCAATACTCCGGCTCGGTGATTTTACGGCAGGATGGCAAGCAACTGTGGGGCAACGCCCTGTCATTTATCCGAGACGGGCATCGGGTTGCGCCGGAATGGAGCGGTATAAATGAATTATGAATTATGAGGTAGGAGCAATTCTTGTGGTTGTTTTCGTTGAAAAGGATGGGGGGTGACTCCCAATTTCATGAACCATAAAAGGTTTACGGACAGCCTCTTACAGGAGACAAGTATGACTTTGAAATACGGTGGTATGCGGGGGTGGCTGGTGACAGGACTGATCGTCGCAGGTCTGGGATGCGCGGAAAAAGCGCCGGAAAAAAAGATCGGATACGTGGACAACGGGGTCATTCTTACCGAGTTCGACCTGGCTGTCAAAGCGCGCAATGAGCTACAGGCGGCCACCCAACAAATGCAGATCGACATCACAAAGCTGGAAACCGAGCTAAAGACGCTTCAGGAACGGTTTGTCAATCAAGGTCGCGGGCTTCCGGTCGCACAGCAGATCCAACTGCGAGATCAGGTGGCGGCAAAGGAGCAGGAGTACATACAGTTTGTTCAACAGGCCAACCAGCGCGCCAGCCAGTTAGAGGCCGAAAAGATGCAGCCGGTGCTCGACGCCCTGAACAAACATGTGGAAGCCTATGGCAAGCAAAACGGCTACTACATGATTCTTGGCACGACCGGAAACGGTAACATCGTATACGCCGACTCCACCGCCAACATCACCACGCCAGTCATGGAGTACATGCGCCAACAACGGTAGGGCCGAGTTGCAACACCCGCCCATCCGCCGTTCCGGAGAATTCGCACATGGCAAAGATAAAAGGGATAAAATGTATCCGCACCCGCGCGGAAGGCATGTGGACCATCGTAAAGATATTCACCGACCAGCCGGGGCTTTACGGTATCGGATCGGCCAGCGACATTACCAATCAGGAGGGCGTCATCAAGACGGTCGAAAACCTGCTTGCGCCCCAGCTGATCGGTCGGGACGCCAGCCAGATCGAAAACATCTGGCAGACATTGTACCCGTCCGGCTACTGGCGTAACGGGGCGGCGACCAACACGGCGCTTGGCGCAATCGACGTAGCGCTGTGGGATATCAAAGGCAAGGAAGCCGGTATGCCTGTGTACCAGTTGCTGGGCGGGCCCTGTCGAACCGCGGTTCCCTGCTATGCCCACGCAGGCGGAAACGACTTTTTAGAATTGGAAGACTCCATACGCGCCTATCTGGAGGAAGGCTATCCCGTGGTGCGTTGCCAGCTTGGGCCGTACGGTGGTGGCGGGTTTATCCCGTCGGACCAAGCCAGACGACCGAAAAACGCTTGGCCCGACTCGCACGTTTTCGACGACGAACGCTACGTGGATACCTTGCCGAAAATGTTTGCCCATCTGCGTGACAAACTCGGGTTTGGCCCCAAACTGACCCACGACGTCCATGAGCATCTTCGCCCGCAGTCCGCTGTCGTGTTATCCAAACTGCTCGAACCCTACCGGCTTTTTTTTCTGGAAGACGCGCTACCCCCCGAACAGGTGCAATGGTATCGTCTGATCCGCGAACAGTGTACGACCCCGCAGGCCATGGGAGAACTGTTTGTCCATCCCTTCGAGTGGATGCCACTTGTCACCGAACGACTGATCGACTATCTGCGTCTGCGTGTTTCGAAAGCCGGTGGCATTTCGCCGTGCCGCAAGGCCGCCACATTGTGCGAAGCCTACGGCGTCCAGACCGCCTGGCAAGAAGGCGGGGACAACGATCCGGTCAACCAGATGGCCGCCGTACACCTCGACATGGTAAACTGGAGTTTTGGCATTCAAGAGGAAAATCACTTTAAACCAGAGGAATACGAAGCGTTTCCCGGTCATGCGGTGCTGGAAGGCGGCTATCTCTATCCCAACGACAGTCCCGGTCTCGGTATCGACATCGACGAAGAAAAGGCGGAGCGGCTGATCGATCGAAGCCGCCCGTTCCGCGCCTTTCCCGCCGCCGAAGAACGACGCGCGGACGGCACGGTGGTACGACCGTAGGAAAGTATACGGGAAGTAGATCGGTTTCGACCGGCACCCCGCTTCCCGTATACGTTTTCAGACATCTACGGACGGTGATCCGTGTCCACCGGAGGCTCTTCGCCAGCCACAAAACGTTCCATCGTATTGCGCGTGGCCGGATCGGTCCGAAAATCGGCCACCCAGGGTTGACGGAAATAAGCCTGTTTTTCCCTCGGCAATGCCTTCAGCACCTCCGGGGGGATCGTAAGCCGATGCCAATGGGTAGCCAGATGGGCATAGGCGTTGAGCACCCCCACCCTCGGCTCGTCTCTGGTCCACACCGGACCGGCATGACAGACGTTTTCCGTAAAAAACACGGCGCTTCCTGCCGGACACGTATACCCCATCAAAAAGGGACTTCGCTTCCCCGGTTCCAACGACAGATGATCCGGGTGCATAGTAAAATTGACCTTGTGACTCCCTACTACGAAATGCGTGGCTTGATCTCCCTCCTCGATATCGGTCAATTCGAACACCACGCGGACCATACCTGCGTGGATGCGTCCGTTAAGCACCCGGTATCCAAAGATGGGATCGGCCTGCTGGGGACCTCCACCGTGTAGCGCGCCATGGCATTCACCCTTTTTGCGCCAGACGGGGTACGTATTTTCCAGCCGGATGTCGGGGCCTATGATCTCGTGAAGCACCTCCAGTACACGTGGATGGTCGATCAACACACTGGCCGGACCGCCCGGCATCGCCCGATGCGCCGGCGGCAACGACTCCCGGTCGTGGTATATCCGATAAATCTGATCACGGATGGAAGCTATCTCGTCGGCATTCAGTATCCCCGGACGCACTAAAAAGCCAGTCAGGTCGAAACGAAATTTTTCCTCATCGGTCATGGCCATGACAGGTGTTCCTTTCTCTGAAAGAGTGGTTGCGTATCCACTCTTTTGTCGTGTTACGAGTCTGTTTATTTTTTCCGAAACCGCCAGTAGCCGATTACGTTGCTGGTTAGAAACGTCGCCTCCATAAGCACGGCCACGGGACTGCCCGCCAATATGTTGTGAACGATCCACGTGGCGGCGCAAGCCATATAAACAAGACGCACTTCTACGATGGACGTGCGAAAATTGCCATAGGTCGCCAAACAGGCGGCAAACAAGGCAAGGATGTCGAGCGGGCGGTCATAGGATAGGTAAAAACCTGCCAAGATGACCGTCATAAACAGATACATCAGCCTGCGGTCGGTATAAAACGCCGCCGTAAACACCCGTACGCTCATGATGGCATACAGCGTTCCGGGACCGGGGCTTCCGAGTATGAAAAAGTGACAGGCATTGACAACCGCCGCCAGGCTCATCCACAGCAAAATGGAACGCCGTTTTTCCTGTTGAAACGAAAAAATGCCACAGGTAAACGCGATTCCCGCAAGAATCTGCGATAGGGTAAAGTCAGTCATGGGTAGGAAGCGGCTGCGGCTGATACGGAAAAGCACGAAAAGCGGCGTGCATGTGCAAAACAGTAGGGACAGGTTTCAAACCCGTCCCACAAGTCCGATAAGCACCTGTTTCAGCGAGAGGTATCCATGCGCAAAAAAACGTCCCAGGGCATGAATACGTATCAAAAGGCCGCACACCGGCCTGGAGAAAAACGGGTAAGCCGCGAGGATATCGAGAAACTGCTCGAACTGTCATGCAGCGACGATCCCGAAGAACGAGTAACTGCCGCCACGTATCTGTGTCCGTGTCATGTCCGGCACAGAAACGAAGCGGTATGGGCGGCGTTGTACCGTATGATGGAAGATTCGGATGTGCGGGTGCGACGACGTGCATGGCACACGCTCGAAGACGGCGGAAAACCCGGCGATCCGGCTTTTGTATCGGTGCTCGAAAGGGCGCTTGCGAAGGAGAAGGACCGTGTCGTGCTGGGGTATGCGTGTATGTTCTCCGGCATGATAAAGGAAAGAGAAAAGGTCGAAATGAAACGGGCGACGCTACCGGAAAAAAACCGGCGTGGTGTCTGCGACTTTTGCGGGGCACAGAACGTGTTTGTCCGGCATGATCTTGACACGACGATTCCATCAGATGGCGCTTTTCGAGTCGCCTGTATCTGTGAGCCATGTGCAAAAAAGCTATCTCCCGAACATCTTTTTTAGGGTGTGACGAACACGGAGGCCGGATGTTTTTTACCGCGACACGTCTTGCACAATACGTCCGTCAGACAATTCTACGGTTCGGTCGGCGACCGCAGCGGCTTCGGGGTTGTGGGTAACCAGCACCACGGTGGCACGGCGTGCGCGACCCAGATCGCGTAACATGCCGACCACCTGATCTGCCGTTTTCGAGTCGAGGTTTCCGGTGGGTTCGTCGGCAAGAACAAGTTCCGGCGAGCGTACCAAAGCGCGCGCCAAGGCGACCCGCTGCATTTCTCCACCCGACAGGGTGTGCGGGCGCGCGTCCCGGCGATGCGCCATCCTCACTTCTTCAAGCAACGCATCGGCGACGGGACCGATTTCCGTCTCCGTCACACCGGCAAGCAACGCCGGTAGCATGACGTTTTCCCGAACCGAAAGCGTAGAAAGCAGATTGAAAAACTGATACACCATCCCGATTTTGTCACGCCGAAGCCGGGTAAGCGCCTCGTCCGAAAGACGGTGGAGCGCTTCGCCTCCGATCAAAATCTGCCCGGAAGACGGTGTATCTATACCGGCCAGCAGGCTGAGCAACGTGCTTTTTCCCGACCCGCTCCGCCCCATCACGGCAACAAACTGACCGGCAGGGATTTCCAGCCGGATTCCGTCTATTGCCCGGACCATCTGGCCGCCGGAAGCGTATTCCCTGACTACGTCGATCAGTTGAACGGCCCACGGAGAAGGATTCAATACGATGATCGAAACTCCGAAATCGTTATGGACAAAGGCTGGACCGCCCGTTTTATTGCGCGTATGATACGCCCGGAAAGGCATGGCGTCAATATGAGCATTGCAAAGTGTTCGAAAAGACAATAGACCATTTTGTCCAAATCGGAAAAGTGAGGAGATCATGCGTACGTACCGAGTTGCCATTCTTGGTTGTCGGAGTCGCGGCACGGCGGCCGCGCGGGCCTATCACGCGCATCCGCGCTGCCAAATCGTAGGGCTTTGCGATCTGGTCCGTGAGCGGGTGGATACGCTTGGCGACGAACTGGGCATTCCCGATCGGTTTACAGACCTCGACGAATTGATGCGTGGCGGCGCGCCGGATATCGTGGCGATTCCGACGGCTACCGAGTTTCACCACGAGCTTTGTATGCGTGTGCTGGCCTATGGTGCGCATATCGACGTGGAAAAACCCATGTGCTCCACACTGGAGCAGGCCGACGAGGTGTTGGCCGAGGCCAACCGAAAAGGGTTTCGGATCGCCGTGCATCATCAGGGGCGTTGCAGCCCGTCGATGCGTGCGGCGCAACGGGCGATCCGCGAAGGACGCATCGGCGCGATCCGGTATCTTACCGGAACATGCAAAGGGTATTACGGTGGATACGGGCTGATGAACATCGGAACCCACATCGTAAACAACATGATTGGCCTGGTGGGGCATTGCCGTAGCGTAACGGCGCTTGGGCTTACGGCCGGCGATCCGGTAACACCTGCGGACGTCATTCCCAGTGCGGGCGGCATGGGAACCGTCTGCGGTGAACGGCTTACGGCGTTGCTTGCGTTTGGCGACAACATTACCGGAACGCTGGTCCAGCACCGGTATGCGCGGGTGGACAACACCGCGTACGGCCTGGAAATCTATGGCGAAGAAGGCCGGATATTCTGGAAATCGACTGCGGGATGGCTGCTTCCTACACCGCATTACGTGCCGGATGGAGTGCACGACCACTGGGAGGCGCTGTCACCCGTTTATGCGGATACATTTGATCCTTCGGGACGGGCTGACGCATCGGATTATGCGTATGTGGACGAATTCGTGCGGGCGTTGGACGAAGACCACGAACACGAATGTAGCGGTGGCGAGGGGTTGCACGTCATGGAAACGCTGATGGGGGTGCTGGAGTCAGCGGCGTATGGACGACGGGTGATGTTGCCCCAGACGGACCGCCGACACCCGTTGCTCCACTGGCGTGAGGTGCATGGGATGGACGCGCCGGCCTCCATGCCGCGTGACTATCGGGAATGGCTCGAAGCCGAAGACCGCAGGCTGGGAAGACCACCAGCGCAGGAAACGGCATAACGGAAATCCGTGTCATGTTTTCTCGTGTGTTTACGGTGCTGGCACTTGTGTCTGCCGGGGGGCTTGTTTTCGTCAGCTACCGTCTGACCGGCGATACGCGATGCGCAATCACGCTCCGGGTGACCGTACCGGACGAAAGCGGGATCACGCGGCCCGGCGGTCGTTTGCGTTTCGATCTTTTGCAGGAAGAGGTGACAGGACTGATCGACTCGCTTGCCGAGTTGGAGACGGTCGAGCCGGATATTGGCCGTTGGGTCGAGGATCCGGGACGCGAAGCGTTTCTACGTGGGCTGATCGAACAACGGGGGTTTTGGCTGTCCCGCGCGGGGGCGCAGGCCCTGCGGGACGCCGGAAAGACTCGGGATGCCTGTGTGGAGCAAATGGCCGCGCATCCGACGTATGCCGATCTCGCGGCGGCGGCGGAACGTGTAGGCGGTCCGCGTATCGTCTTGGCGTCGGCAGGCCCGATGCGGTCTATGCCTCCCCCGCTTTTGGCGCTCGAAGCGCAGCGATATGCGCCCCGGTCGTCTTTTTTTTCCGAAGAAGATGCGCCCCCGCCGGACGATGCGGTCCTTGGTCTGCATCGCCTCTGGGTCGATGCCGTAAACGTCTATGAAACGCGGTATCGTCGTGAACTTCTCGAACGTACCCTTCTTGCCGTAACGCAGTACCGCGAACGGACCGTTGCCACTGTAGTTACCGATACGCTGGGTCATGCGGTGTTTGCGCCCGTTTTCTACGGACGGTACTGGCTGACCGGATATTATCCCCAAACCTCGGAAGCGTTTGCCCGACTGCCGCATCGGCAAACGCTCAAATGGCTACATCCTGCCGCCGCCCAGACAGCGGCGGTGTCGGTCTGGAACACACCGCTTGTCCTCGACGCGTCTACGCTCCAGGTATCCCTTTCCGCAGACCATGTTACCGCTACCCTTCCGTAATACAATCAAGGTCTTTTTGGCATTATAACGCCATTTAGACATGGTTGTTTTTACATCATGGCTTTTACGGCTACCCGATCGTGCTACCCAAAACCCTTACCGGGTGATATGGCGTCGGGTGTTTTTTCTGTTTGAAAAAGAGACGACACATCTTATATCGGCCATGCAGTCGGGGAGATCGGTTCTCTTTTCCGGGGTTCGCCGGGAGGTGTTTCCGGAAGAAAAACGCAATGGCACGCGCTTTGCGTACAATCGAACCGACCAGGGCATATCGCTCGGACGACATCGACTGCCGTTGGGTCGTTTATTTTTCATTCACTTTATTTTACCGTTAGGAAAGGGGAGTATCTCATGGGTGTGCAGCCTCTGGGTGATCGGGTGATGGTCAGACGGGTCGAAGAGGAAGAGATTCAGCGCGGTGGTATCATCATTCCGGATACAGCCAAAGAAAAACCGCAGCAAGGGGAAGTGGTCGCCGTGGGTACCGGGCGGCTCAACGACAAGGGCGAGCGCGTGGCGCTGGATGTCAAAGTCGGCGATCGCGTGCTTTTCGGCAAGTATTCCGGCACGGAAGTAAAGTTGGATGGCGAGGAATACCTCATGATGCGTGAAGAGGACATTCTGGGCATCCTGAAATAATCTCGCCGCCGACGCCGGGTCGGTAGATTCCGGAACTTTAACGGAGGGTATATATTCGTGGCAAAACAACTGATCTTTGACGACGAAGCCCGCCGCGCGGTACTTCACGGGGTCGAAGCCCTTGCCAAAGCGGTCAAGGTGACTCTCGGCCCCAAAGGCCGTAACGTGGTGTTGGACAAGAAATTCGGCTCTCCTACCGTCACAAAGGACGGGGTGACGGTAGCCAAGGAAGTGGAACTCAAAAATCCGTATGAGAACATGGGCGCGCAGATGGTCAAGGAAGTCGCGTCCAAAACCAGTGACATCGCGGGTGACGGCACGACCACCGCGACGGTGTTGGCCGAGGCCATCTACCGCGAGGGGCTTAAAAACGTCACCGCCGGTCACAACCCGATGGGCATCAAACGCGGGATCGAAAAAGCCGTCGAGGTGGTCGTCAAAGAGATCGCCAACCAGAGTCAGCCGACCGCAGGCAAAACCGAAATCGCTCAGGTAGCTACCATTTCGGCAAACAACGACTCCGAAATTGGCGACCTGATTGCCGACGCCATGGAAAAAGTTGGTAAAGACGGCGTCATCACGGTCGAAGAGGCCAAAGGGATGGACACCACCCTCAACGTCGTCGAGGGTATGCAGTTTGACAAAGGGTACATCTCTCCTTATTTCGTGACCGACTCCGAACGCATGGAGTGCGTGCTTGACAATCCGTACATTTTGATCCACGAGAAAAAAATCAGCGTCATGAAAGACCTCCTGCCCTGTCTTGAGAAAGTGGTGCAGGCCGGCCGGTCGATTCTGATCATCGCCGAAGACGTGGAAGGCGAAGCACTGGCGACGCTCGTAGTAAACAAACTGCGTGGAACCGTCCGTGTCGCGGCCGTCAAGGCCCCCGGCTTTGGCGACCGCCGCAAGGCCATGCTTCAGGACATCGCCATTCTGACCGGCGGGCGGGTGATCACCGAAGACATCGGAATCAAGCTCGAGAATGTAACGTTTGAAGACCTTGGCGTCGCCAAACGGATCACGATCGACAAGGACGAAACCACCCTCATCGAGGGCGCGGGTGAGCAAAAGGAAATCGAAGGCCGTATCACCCAGATTCGCCGCCAGATCGAGGAGACCACGTCCGACTACGATCGCGAGAAGTTGCAGGAGCGGCTGGCCAAACTGGCGGGCGGCGTAGCGGTCATCAACGTGGGCGCGGCGACCGAGACCGAAATGAAAGAGAAAAAAGCGCGGGTGGAAGATGCGCTTCATGCGACACGCGCAGCGGTCGAAGAAGGCATCGTGCCGGGCGGCGGGGTCGTTTACATCCGTGCGCAGAGCGGGCTTAGCGATCTCAAGGCCGGTGGCGACGAAGGCGTAGGCGTAGCCATCATCCGCCGGGCGCTCGAAGAGCCGATGCGCCACATCGCTGCCAACGCGGGTGCCGAAGGCTCCGTCGTAGTCGAAACCGTCCGCTCCCACACGGGCGCAATGGGCTACAACGCGGCCAAAGACCAATACGAAGACCTGCTCAAAGCCGGTGTCATCGATCCGGCCAAAGTCTCCCGTATCGCGTTGCAGAACGCGGCCAGCATCGCCGCCCTGCTGCTTACGACCGAAACCCTGATCACCGACATTCCGGAGAAGGAAAAAGCACCTCCTCCGGGCGCCGGCGGATATGGCGGCATGATGTAAAAAACCGCCAGGGTGCATGAACAACCCGGCGCCGGCTGTGTACGCCGACGCCGGGTTTGTTTTTAGGAGACCCCCATGCCTACTTATCAGTACCAATGCGAAACCTGTGCCCACGCCTTCGAGGTGTTCCAGTCGATCGCCGCAGAAACGTTGTCCGTTTGCCCCGAATGCAACGGCTCGGTCAAACGCCTGATCAGCGGCGGCGCCGGATTTCTCTTCAAAGGCTCCGGATTCTATATTACCGACTATCGTAGCGACGGATACAAAAAAGCCGAAAAGGCAGACCGGGATTCCACCCCTACCACTCCGGCAAAATCCGATACCGGCGGCTCCAAAGATTCCGCCGGCACTTCGTCATCAAACACCGCCGCGTCCGGCAGCGGTTCGACCTCCGGGAGCGGTTCGACCTCCGGCTCCTAAAGGGCACGGAACCCCTTGGAACAGCCTGCCACCGGAATCGACAGGAAAACATATGAGCCAAGAATCCCCCGTAGGTCCGGACGATCTCAAAGCCATACACGAACGCATCTATTTGCAAAGCGGTTTTGTCGAACAGCTTATGACCGAAACCGGCAAGGTGATCGTTGGGCAACAGTATATGATGGAACGTCTTTTGATCGGACTGCTCGCCAACGGCCACATCCTTCTCGAAGGTGTTCCGGGACTGGCTAAGACGTTGGCCGTCAAAACGCTTGCCGCTGCCATCCATGCCCGTTTTCAGCGGATACAGTTTACACCCGACCTGCTTCCAGCCGATCTTACGGGAACCATGATCTTTAACGCGGTCAGTGGCGTTTTTACACCCAAAAAGGGGCCGGTTTTCGCACACATTGTACTCGCCGACGAAATCAACCGCGCCCCCGCCAAAGTACAAAGCGCCCTTCTCGAAGCCATGCAGGAACGCCAGGTGACCATCGGCGACCAGACCTTTGCGCTCGAAGATCCGTTTCTGGTGCTTGCCACCCAAAACCCTGTCGAACAGGAAGGCACTTACCCCCTGCCTGAAGCCCAAATCGACCGGTTTATGCTCAAACTCAAGATCACCTACCCCAAAAAGACCGAAGAGATCGAAATCCTAAACCGGATGACCGGGGGTAAACCTGTGGAAGCCAGCCCTGCCGTGTCGCTCGAAGACATCGTCCAAGCCCGGTCCGTCGTGCATCAGGTATACATGGACGAAAAGGTAAAACGCTATATCGTCGATCTGGTATTTGCCACCCGTTCACCGGAAGAATACGGACTTAACGATCTCCGACCGCTTATCGAATATGGCGCATCACCGAGGGCCACGATCTATCTGGCGATGGCGGCGCGCGCGCATGCTTTTCTACGCCGACGTGGCTATGTCACCCCCGAAGACGTCAAGTCCATTGGCATGGACGTTCTGCGCCACCGCGTTACCGTCACCTACGAAGCCGAAGCCGAAGACACCGCTCCGGAGCAGATCGTGCAACGGATTTTCGACCGTATCGAAGTGCCGTGATCCCAAAATCGCTCTTTCAGAAAGTGCGGCAGATCGAAATCCGCACCCGGCATCTGGTCAACGACGTGTTTAGCGGTGAATACCACAGCGTATTCAAGGGTCGCGGCATGGAGTTTGCCGAGGTCCGCGAATACCAACCCGGCGACGACATCCGTACGATCGACTGGAACGTCACTGCCCGCACCGGTAGACCCTATATCAAACGTTTTACCGAAGAGCGCGAACTGACCGTGATCCTCATGGTCGATGCAAGCGGTTCGGAAGACTTTGGCACGACCGATCGGATGAAAGGAGAAATTGCCGCCGAACTGTGCGCGCTATTAGCCTTTGCCGCCATCAAGAACAACGACCAGGTCGGGCTGATGATCTTTACGGATCGGATCGAAAAGTTTATCCCTCCAAAAAAAGGGCGCACTCACGTACTTCGCGTGATCCGTGAACTGCTCTTTTTCCGGCCCGACCATACCCGGACCGACATCGCGCAGGCGCTCGAATACCTCAACCGCGTGATCGATCGGCGAAGCATCGTCTTTGTCGTTTCGGACTTTCTGACGACCGGCTATGCGACCGCACTGCGTATCGCCAATCGCCGACACGACGTGATCGCCGTGACACTGACCGACCCGCGCGAGACCGAAATACCGGCGGTCGGTCTTCTCGAATTGCAAGACGCCGAAACCGGTGAAGAAATACTTGTCGATACCGGAGACCCCGAATGGCGGCAAATCTACCGGGACCGCAGCACCGCGATCCGCGCCGAACGCGACCAGCGTTTTGTCACGCTGGGTATAGATACCATCCCCATCCGGACCGACCGGCCTTATTTAGACCCCCTGATTCGGTTTTTTCGGATGCGCGAACAGCAAATACGAAGATGAACATGCAGCCTATCAAATACTTGCGTAACCGCTTTCTATGTTGTACATTACCATGTCTTATCTTACCCGATCCAAGCCAACCGGATAATGGCTTCACCCTCTCTCATGCGGAGGTCGGTCTGTGATCGAAGTGCAGGGACTTACCAAGCGGTATGGTGATTTTACGGCCATACGCGATGTGGCGTTCCAAGTGGAAAAGGGCGAAATCCTTGGCTTTCTCGGCCCTAATGCGGCCGGGAAAACGACCACCATGCGGATTCTGACGTGTTTTATGCCCGCGTCGGCGGGAACGGCCCGTGTCGCTGGCTACGATATTTTCAAAGAGTCTCTGGAGGTCCGCCGCAATGTCGGCTATCTCCCGGAAAACGCCCCTCTTTATTTTGACATGCGGGTCCGGCCCTATCTCGAATTTGTCGCCAAAATCAAGGACATTCCGGGCCGCGACCAGAGCAAGGCCGTAAAACGGGTTCTGGGGCTTTGTGCCATCGAACACGTACAGAATCAGATCGTAGGTCATCTCTCCAAAGGATATAAACAGCGTGTCGGGTTAGCCCAGGCACTGATTCACGATCCCAAGGTACTGATCCTCGACGAGCCTACCAACGGTCTCGATCCCAAACAAATCAACGAAGTCAGAGAACTGATCAAAAGTTTGGCGGGCGACCATACCATCATTCTGAGCAGCCATATTCTGCCGGAAGTGAGCAAGACCTGTCAGCGGGTCGTGATCATCAACAAGGGACGTATCGTCGCCAGCGACACGCCGCTCAATCTTGACGCGCGTCTTCGCGGCTCACAGAGCATCGCCATGCAGGTACGCGGACCGGCAAAAGACGTGATGAACACCCTGAAGTCCGTAGAAGGCGTCAAGGAAGTCAAAGTGCAGAGCTCGATCGGAGGCGAACTATGGCGCTACGAGTTAGACGTCGAACCCGGCAAAGATGTTCGCCCCGTGCTGGCGACGACCGTAGTGCGGTCTTCTTGGGACCTCGTGGAGCTTTCAACCGCTGCGATGAGTCTTGAAGAAATCTTTCTCCAGCTTACCACGCGCGAGGAAGGGGTGGAATGATGCAGGGACTGTTGGCTATATGGACACGGGAATTTCGGGCCTACTTTATCTCACCGATCTTCTATGCGATTTCTACCGTGTTTATCATTATCATCAGCGTTATGTTTTTCCAGAGTCTCGAATACTACCAGCAAATTTTTATGCAGGCGGCACAGTACCCGCCGCTCATGGAGCGGATCAACATCAACGAAATGATCATGCGGCCGATGTTCAATACCATGAGTTTTGTCGCCGTACTGATCCTGATGCCCATGTTGACGATGCGTGTGTTTTCCGAGGAGAAAAAAACCGGCACGATCGAACTTATCCTGACCTCGCCCGTCCGGGACTGGCACGTCATCCTTGGAAAGTTTATGGCCGCATTTTCGCTGTATGCGGCCATGATGGGGCTGACGCTTATCTATCCGCTGGTGCTTCAGATATACGGAGATCCCGACTGGGGGCCGATCTGGACCGGATACGCGGGTCTGCTGTTGATGGGGGCAAGTGTCATCACGATCGGGCTTTTCGTCTCGTCGCTGACCGAAAACCAGATCGTTTCCGGTGTCGTATGTTTTGGCGTGGCGCTGATTCTTTGGATGCTCGACTTTGCCACGGACACCATCGAGGGACCTCTTGGCGAGGCCATCGCCTATCTGTCCGTCACCCGTCACTTCGATACTTTCGAAAAAGGCGTCGTCGATACGACTGATCTGCTGTTTTTTGTGAGCTTTATCTTTTTCGGTCTCTTTATTACGGTAAGGTCGCTCGAATCTACACGGTGGAGGCAATAGATTCATGGAAAAACTGATCCCTGTTGCCGGATATGTCGGTCTCATTCTTGTGCTGGTCGGCGCGTACGGATACGCGACGGACGCCATGGGCGTCATTGTCGCGGTGCTCCTGCTGTTGGCCGGTGCGGCGCTTCTGGCCACTTTTGCGGTTTTCGAGTGGAACCTCGTCCGCGCTACGCTCGAACATCGCTCCACGCGCTACGGCGCCAACGCCGCAGCCATGACGCTGATCCTTGTCGGGATCCTGACGTTTGTCAATCTTATCGGTTCCCGGTATTCACAACGTATCGACACGACCGCCAACCAGCGTTTCAACTTGGCGGACCTGACGGTCAACGTACTCAGAGGATTGAAACAGGACGTCCATATCGTAGGGTTTATGCGGTCCCAAGGCGCCGAAGCCTCGGCAAAGTTCCAGCTTGAAGACCTGCTCGACCAGTATCGGTATCATTCAAAACGGGTTTCCTACGAGTTTGTCGATCCCGACCGCGAGCCGGCCATTGCACGGCAGTACAACATCATGGGCTATGGCACGATCGTATTCGAAAGCGCGGGCAAAACCGAGCATATCACCCGTACCAACGAAGAGGCGCTGACCAACGCCATCGTCAAGGTAACACGTCAGGGACAGAAAACGGTGTATTTTCTGGAAGGACACGGCGAACACAGCATCAACCTGTCGGACCCCAACGGGTATACCCAGCTTCAACAGGCGCTTCAAAACCAGAGCTATACGGTCAAATCACTCTCGTTGCTATCGGAAAACAAGGTTCCCGACGATTGTAGCGTGCTGGTGGTGGCCGGCGCGAAAAAAGACCTGCTGTCCAACGAGGCGACCGTGTTGGAGACCTATCTCAAACGCGGAGGACGGGCGTTGTTTTTGATCGACCCCGATTTTCCGGCCAAAAGCGCGGATTTTTCGTCTATGCTATCCGCATGGGCGGTCCGTATCGGCAACGACGTGGTCGTGGACCCTAGTCCGGCCAGCCGGATGCTCGGCATGGGGGTTTATGCGCCCTCGATTCAGCAGTATATCCCACACCCCATCACACAGAACTTCCGCCAAGCCAGCATATTGCCGATCACTCGGTCCATCGACACGGGACAGGTCTCCGCCGATTCGGTGGAAATCCAGACCATCGCCATGACAGGCACGCGAAGCTGGTCTGAAAAAACTTTTCCTCAAAACGTTCAAGAGGCGATGGAAAGCGAACCGACCTTTGACGAAGGACCGGATCAGATGGGACCGATATCGGTAGCGGTGGCGGTCACCGCCGACCCCAAAATCCGAGACCGAGATTTGTCCGCATTGACGCCGCAGGAACTGGCTACGGAACCCGATGAACACGAACTCAAAACCCGGTTGGTGGTCATCGGGAACTCGATTTTTGCCGCCAACGTCTATTTTGCTTTGCCCGGCAACGGCGATTTTATCATGAACTCGATCAACTGGTTGGCCGAAGAGGAAGACCTGATTGCCATCCGGCCCAAGTCGAGCGATACGCGGCTTGTACAGATTTCGCTGACTCAGATGTGGAATATCTTTATCATCACCGGGCTGTTGGCCCCGATCGGCATCCTGATCGCCGGCATAGTCGTATGGTGGAAACGAAGAAATTAGCGTTTACGGGAGGGAAAGCGGTGAGCGGTTGGCGAAATACGGCGATCCTGGGCGCGCTGTTGGCGATTCTGGCCGGGTACTTCTACTTTTTCGAGGCGGACAAACAAACCGAAGAAGAAATAGTCAACGTATTCGATTTCAAAACGGAGAACGTTACAAGAGTCAAAGTGACCTCCGAAGGCGTCACGACGGCGATGGAAAACACGCCGACGCAAGGATGGCAAATCGTCGAACCGATCACCTATCCCGCTGATCCAGAAGGGCTGAGCAAACTGCTGAGCGAGATCGCGGGGCTTACCTTTGCCAGAACCGTAGCAGACAGTGTGACCCGCTTTGCAGACTATGGTCTTGACCCGCCACAGGCCGCCATCGAAATTTCCGTCGGCCTTTCCGCGCCCCACACCCTGCTGCTAGGCGATGCTAACCCTACGGCGTCGTCCTTTTATGCTGCGGCAAAGGGAGGTGGAAAGGTTTTTCTCATCTCCAACGAAACCAACTCCACGCTTAGAAAAAATACGTCCGAATTGCGAGATCGCCGTCTGGTCCATGCCAAAGAGGACAAGGTGGACGAATTTATCGTCCGTACCCGCACCCGGACGATAAACGGAAAACTCGACTCGCTCGGCACTTGGCGGATATACGAACCCTTCCGGCTTCCGGCAGAACGAAACGAAGCCGTCAGTCTCGTGGGCAACATCCTCGGCATGATGGCGCTCGAATACGTGGACGACCATCCGACCTCGTTGGCGCCGTACGGTCTGGATGCGCCTGTGGCCACAGCCATGATCCGGTCGCGCGACGGCTCCGTAAACGCTACCGTATCGCTCGGCAAAACCGAAGACGACCGTATGTACGCGCTCAGTAGCGAACGGCCTACCGTATATAAAATATCAAGCCATTTTCTGGCGCAAATCGACCGTGATCCAGAACTTTTTCGCCGCAAAACAGCCTTCGATTTCCGTTCGTACGAAATCCCCAAAATGTACTTGCAACTCGGTCCCGAAAAAGTATCGGTCGTCAAACGATCTTTTGACGACTGGCGTATTATGGAGCCATTCCAATACCGTGCCGACGACAAAACCATCACGGCCATTCTCGACAGTCTCGAAGTCATGAAAATCGGCGAATATATCCCCTCTACACCCGAAAACCTGCGTCGTTACGGTTTTGAAAAACCCGCGGTGCAGTTTTCTCTTTCCGTGGAACAGCGTTCCATTCCGCAGGAGATCCTCGTCGGTGGGCTTTCGCAGGACGGCCAATTCCGCTATATCCGTGATCCTAAGGAAAACTGGATTTACGCCGTAGGCGCGACCGCGTTCAGCAGTCTTCCGCCGACCGCCCTCGACTTGAGAGACCGCAAGGTACTCCGTTTCAAAGGGTTCGAAGTACACATGTTCGAAGTCGTAGAAGGAAACAGAAGAACCCGCGTACGCCGAGATCAGAAAGAAAAAACCGTCTGGAAACTCGAAGCGCCTATACAGGGCAATGCGGACGCCGTCAGCGTAGGCCGGGCGTTTGGTCTGCTCGATACGCTTTTTGTCGAAGCCTTTATCACCGACGATCCGCAGGCGAATCTGGCACCGTACGGTCTGGAAAAACCCTTTATGGAAGTCATACTTCAGATCGGCGGACGCGACAACGTCCCCGAAGAACGTCTCTCTCTCCTTGTCGGAAGACCCTTCCCCGGTGACGGTCGCCTGATTTATATCAAACGACGCGACAGCGCGGCGGTAGCGCTGACAAAATCCGACTTTTTAGCTCACCTCAAAATCATGATAGCCAATACCGCCGCGCTGTAGGATGAACAGACTCTTTGTAGGATGCGCAGGCGTCTGGATGATACTGTGGGCTTCTTTTGCCGCTACCGCCGCCGCGCAATCCGTTTCTTCAGACACCTTGATCGTTGGCGCACGTGTCGATCAGGAACGTATCCGGGTCGGCGATCCGTTTTTATTTGCCGTGTCTGCCGGCCTTCCGCTTGGCGGAGCCGTCGAATGGCCAGCGCAGGGCAATAGTCTCGGTCCGTTCGAAATCCTTGAACTCAGCCGCAAAGGGCCGATATCCGGAGCGGCCGGTGCTGTTTCCGATACGCTGGTCTATACGCTGACCGCCTACACGCTCGGTCGGCTGGTCATCCCCGCGCTTGCAGTCGTCTGCCGAACTACCGGTGGGACGACGGCGATGGCCGCGACCGACTCGATTGCCATCGCTGTCGTCAGCGTCATCGAGGACGAAGCGACCGATATCCGGGATCTTAAAGACCCGGAGGAAGTGCCTGCCGTCACCCCGTGGTATCTATGGGCGGCACTCGTCGCTGTCATCGCTGTCGTTGCGCTTGTGGTCGCGTATTTTTTGTGGCGTCGCAAAAAACCGGCGTCTCCGGTGGCAATCCCCGCCGTCACCGTACGGAAATCGCCATACGAAACGGCGCTCGAAGAACTCGATCGGCTGGCGGAAACCGGACTGTGCGCGCGTGGAGCCGTCAAGCAACACTATACCGAATTGGCGGACATCGCGCGGCGGTATCTGGGAGAACGCTACAGGATCGCAGCCATGGAAATCACGACGCGCGAACTGCTTGCCGAACTCGACAAAACAGGGCTTTCCTTCGAACAACGTCACCGTATCGCCGACCTTCTGGCAACCTGCGATCTGGTGAAATTTGCTCGTCATGTTCCGACTGTCTCCCATCAGGAAGGGTCGATAGACGAAGCCCGGGGGATCGTAGCATTTGCAACCCCCGAAGAAAAACCGGCAGAAACGCCACAATCCAGCGAGGCGATTTCTTGATGCGGTTTGCCCATCCCCTTTTCTTTTTGCTGTTGGCGCTGATTCCCTTGCTCGTCTGGTACTATCTGACGGTGCTGAAACGGCGGCGCGGTGGATTGGGCTTCTCCGACCTGTCGGTCATCCGCAGACTGCGGCCCTCGCCTCTGTTGCGCTACCGACACGCCCCCCTTGTCCTGCGAGCGATCGTCATCGGCCTGGCCATCGCCGCCATGGCCAGGCCCCAAGCCGGGGTGCAAGGCGAGGAGGTAACCACCGAAGGCATCGACATCGTATTGTCGGTCGATATTTCCGGCTCTATGCGTGCCGAGGATTTCAAACCCCGCAACCGGCTATACGTTGCCAAGCAGGTAATGGCCGAATTTATCAAGGGCCGCCGCAGCGACCGCATCGGCATGGTGGTGTTTGGAGGACGAAGTTTTACCCAATGCCCGCTTACGCTCGACTATAACGTTTTGCTGGGACTGCTCGACCAGATCGAAATCGGCATGATCGAAGACGGTACGGCTATCGGTATGGGTATGGCCAATGCCATCAATCGGTTGCGCCAGAGCACGGCAAAGAGCAAGGTCGTCATCCTGCTTACCGACGGAGTAAACAACACCGGAGCCATCGACCCGCTCACCGCCGCGCAGGCAGCAAAGGCACTCGGCATCAAAATCCATACCGTCGGCGTAGGCCGAGAGGGTGGCGCGCCTATTCCGGTAGACGACCCTATCTTTGGCAAAACTTATGCCCGCAATCCGGACGGCAGTCTCATGATGACCGAAATCGACGAACCTACGCTCCGGGAAATCGCTGATATTACGGATGGCGTCTATTTCCGTGCCACAGACGCGCAGACATTGGCAGACATCTATCGCCGGATCGACGCCATGGAACGCACGGAAATCAAAACCGTAGCTTACATCCGGTATCGGGAACTTTTTATGTATTTTCTTCTGCCTGCCCTGGTGCTTGTCTTGTCCGAGACCGTCCTGACGCATACGCGCCTCAGACGGTTGCCATAGCCGGAGCGGAACATGCGATTTGCCCATCCCGAATATCTGTATGCGTTGCTGTTGGTCCCGGCGTTGTTGGTTTTTTATATCCTGATGTTTCGACAAAAACGGGAGGATATGAAGCGGCTGGGCGATCCGACGTTGCTGACCCGGCTGTCGCGTACCGTAAGTCCGGGCCGACAGCAGATAAAAATCGCCCTGCTTCTTGCCGGTGTCGCCTGTTGTCTTGGGGCGCTTGCACGCCCTCAACTCGGCACAAAAACCGAAACCGTAAAACACGAAGGTCGTGAAATCGTGGTCGCTATCGACGTCTCGAACAGCATGATGGCCGAAGATATCAAACCCAGCCGGATGGAACGGGCAAAACATGCCGTCCGCACGCTCGTGTCAAAACTCGAAGGCGACCGCATCGGACTGGTGGCTTTTGCCGGTGCCGCGTTTTTGCAATGTCCGCTGACCGCCGACTATGGCGCGGTGGAGCTTTTTTTGTCCGGGCTTGATACCGAAACGGCAGGTGTACAGGGAACGGTGATCGGGCAAGCGCTTTACACCGCGCTACGGACTTTTGGCGAAAACCCCCAGGGAAACCGAGCCGTCGTGTTGCTTACCGACGGCGAAGACCATGAAGACGATCCTCTAACGGCTGCCCGCGACCTTGCCCGCGCAGGCGTCCGCGTCTATGCCATCGGCGTAGGAACCCCTGCCGGTGAGCCGATACCGATAAGAGACGCCACCGGACAGGTAACGGGACATCGAAAAGACAAAAACGATACCATTGTTATGAGTCGTCTGGACGAAGTGACGCTTCAGCAGATCGCCGCAGAAACCGGCGGTGCCTATTATCCATCTACACTTGACGAAACCGAAATAGATGCCATCCATGAAGCGATCTCCCGTATGGATGCCTCAGCATTTGAGTCAAAACAGTTTACTCAGTATGAAGAACGATATCAGTATGTGCTGGCTTTCGGGCTTTTCTTTCTCTGTCTCGAAGCCTGTATCGGCGACAGAAGACCGCCACGCACAGAAGGGCAGGGTCGATTCGAATGATGATTCCGATGTTCGTTTCGCTGATGGTAATCGGCTGGTCGCCGGGTGCAAAAAACACCGAAGGGAACCAACACTACCGCAACGGGCGATACGATGAGGCGCTGGCGTCCTATCAGACCGCGCGAGACGATGAGCCGGACAATCCGGCACTACACTACAACATGGGAAACGCCCTGTACCGAAAACAGCAGTACGCCGAGGCCGCCGCCGCCTACAGACAGGCCATACGGGGAGCCGATTCGCTGAGCGCCCGTGCCTATTATAATCTCGGTAACAGCCTGTACCGCGCGGGGCAAGGCGACCAGGCCGTCGAAGCCTACAAACGAGGACTACGTATCACGCCGGGCGATGTGGACATGAAATACAATCTTGAATTTGTCCAGCGGCAACTTCAGCAACAAAACCAGCAACAACAAAACAAACCGGATGACCCCAAGGATGACCCCAAAGGCGAAAAGAACCAGGAAAAGCCACAGGACACGTCTCAGGATCATTCGGAGGATAAGAACAAACCGGAAGAAAAAAAACAAAACCGGCCTCGAAAAGGGGAGTTAAACAAGGAAGAGGCGGAGCGGTTGCTCAACGCGCTCAATCAACAGGAACAGGAAGACCGGAAGGACAAACGCCGCCAAAACGCGGCACAACAGCAAGATCCGGACAGAGACTGGTAGCCTTTCTCAACAGGAACACGCCATGATCGTCATGAAATTCGGAGGCACGTCGGTAGGCAGCGCAGAGGCCATGCGACGCGTGGCCCACATCGTCGAAACCTATCGTTCCCGGAAACCGGTCGTCGTCGTATCAGCCATGACAAAAGTGACCGACACGCTACGCGCCATCGCCCGCGAAGCCAGCGAAGGACGTATGCCGACGCAGGCGTTGGAGGAATTGCACAGACGGCACGAAGAAACCATCACCACGTTGCTTTCGGGCAAGGATAAGGAACAGACGCTTGCCGTGTGTTTGGCCATGTTGGACGAGTTGGAAGACATTTGTCGAGGGATTTCCCTGCTCAGGGAGTTGAGCCTTCGTTCGGTGGACCTTGTCAGTTCGTTTGGAGAACGGCTATCGGCTCCTATCGTAGCCGGGTTGCTAAATACGATCGGTATGAACGCTTTTTCGGTAGACGCGCGTCAGGTCGTGCGCACCGACGACCGGCATACCGAGGCAGAGGTAGACTTTCCCATAACCGACCTTCTGTTGTGCGAGACGATACTGCCTGCCGTCGCGGAAGACCGGATACCGGTCGTCACGGGTTTTATAGGAGCGACCGAGCAGGGAGCGACGACGACCTTGGGGCGGGGCGCGTCCGACTATACCGCTTCTATCGTGGGTGGGGCGCTACAGGCCGACGAAATCTGGATATGGACGGACGTGGACGGGGCCATGACCGCGGACCCTCGGATCGTGGAGGATGCGCAGGTGCTGGAAAAGATCACCTATCACGAGGCCGCTGAAATGTCATATTTTGGTGCCAAAGTGCTCCATCCGAAGACAATGGTGCCGGCGGTCCGGCGACGTATCCCGATCCGGATCAAAAACACGTTCAACCCGTCCAGCGCGGGCACGCTCATTTCGGACGAAACGACCGTCATGCCGTTGGGCGCCAAAACCATCACGAGCATCGACCGGTTGTGTCTGATTATGATCGAAGGCAGTGGGTTGGTCGGTCTGCCCGACACCCCCGCGCGCGTATTCAAAACAACCGCTGGTCTCAAGGCCACGGTGCTGATGATCACGCAGGCGTCATCCGAGCACGACATCTGTCTGTTATTGGGCGAAAAAGACGGGCTGACGGTGCTTCATGCCTTGCGGACGGAATTTGCCCGCGAACTCGAAAGCGGTATTCTCGAAGCCGTTTCTATGCAACCCGACATCGCGGTGGTGGCGGTAGTCGGACAAGGCATGAAAGGTACGCCCGGCATGGCCGCGCGTACTTTCGGCATACTCGGAAAACACCAAATCAACATCATCGCGATCGCTCAGGGTTCTTCCGAACTCAATATCTCGTTTGCCGTGTCGCGCGATGACTTGCAAGACACTGTCCGTCTCGTGCATCAGGCGTTCGAGCTGGGAAAGAAAAAACATTCGTGAAAACGCTTCACCTGTTTCAATATGGAAAAGGAAATATCGGAGCCGCGCTGTTTCGGCAGATTGCAGCGCAGAAGAAAACGCTCGAAAAACGGTATGGGTTTCGGTTCGAGTATGTGGGGTTGTGCGGACGCGACCGAGCGGTACTTGCGCCTTCCGGTTTCGATGGCGCGATCCATACGGATTCCCCTGAACGGATTCTTGCCGAGCATCCCGACCGTCGGCCCTATACAGACGCGATGGACATCCTGACCCGTGTCCTGCAACTCGATCTGCCCGATCTTTGCATCGTCGATACGACCGCCGCCGATTTTGCCGACGTACACCTAACCTGTCTGCGACACGGTGCAACGGTCGTAACCGCCAACAAAAAGCCGTTGGCCGCCCCGTATCCGGTATACGAAGAAATGCAACGTCTGGGGCGTGAGGCTTGCCAGCGATACTGGTACGAAACTACTGCAGGCGCGGGGCTTCCGGTGATCGGCACGATTCGAGAACTGATCGCTACGGGCGATGTGGTAAGCGAAATTACAGGTTGTCTAAGCGGAACGCTGGGTTACATTTGTTCTCAACTGGATACGGGCCGGGCTTTTTCCGCCATCGTCGAAGAAGCCAGAACGCTCGGATATACCGAGCCGGATCCGCGGGACGACCTCAACGGCATGGATGTGGCGCGCAAGGCGCTTATCCTCGCCCGCGAGATCGGCTACCGCGTCGAGCTTGCAGACATCAAAACGACTGGTATGGTTTCGGATACACTTCTTGCCGCTTCTTCCGTGGAGGCGTTTATGGAGTGCCTCGAAGAGGAGGATGCGGTATATGCCCGGCGAGTCGAAGACTGTCGAGGGCGGGCCGAAACACTGCGATACGTCGCGACGATACACGATGGCGATGTGCGGGTAGGTCTTGAAAATACGCCAAAAGACAGCCCGACCGGCAGCCTGTCGGGACCGGACAATCTGATTGCAATCACCACGCCCCGTTATGCGGCGCGTCCGGTGGTGATCCGGGGGCCGGGAGCCGGTGCGGAGGTAACTGCGGGTGGTCTTTTTGGCGATCTGATCAAAGCCGCCATGATGCGGTAAGAAAGGGGAAAACAAGATGAGCGAAAAAATCCGTGTGGGTATACTCGGCGCAACAGGTGCGGTGGGACAACGGTTTGCGCAGTTGTTGGAAAACCATCCATGGTTTGCGGTGACGGCGCTTTCCGCCTCCGAACGCTCCGCCGGAAAGCCGTACACCGAAGCCGTCAACTGGCGGCTCGACACACCTATTCCGAGTGAACTGGCCGGTATGGTGGTCAGCGCCTGCGAACCGAACCTGCCTTGCGATGTGGTGTTTTCCGGGCTGGACTCGTCGGTTGCCGGTCCCATCGAAGAACAGTTTGCCACCGCTGGGTATGCGGTGATCAGCAACTCCCGAAACCACCGGATGGACGAAGACGTTCCTCTTCTCATCCCCGAAGTAAATCCGGATCATACCGCCATTATTCCGCATCAACGCCGACGGCGCGGTTATGGACGCGGATTTATCGCTACCAACCCCAACTGTTCCACCGTCGGGTTGACCATGGCGCTCAAACCGCTTGCCGATCGCTTTGGCGTCCGGCAGGTGTCGGTCGCTACGATGCAGGCACTCTCCGGCGCCGGATATCCCGGCGTATCGTCGATGGACGTGCTGGACAATGTCCTTCCCTATATCAAAGACGAAGAAGAAAAGATGGAACGCGAACCGCTCAAATTGCTCGGCAGATGCGACGGCGAGCGTTTCGAACCCCTTGTCCTGACCGTGAGTGCGCAATGCAACCGGGTTCACGTACTGGACGGACACTTGGAGTGTGTGTCGGTCAAATTGGAAAAAAAGGCCGAACCAGAAGAAGTCAACGATGCGTTCAGAACCTTTTCGGGGCTTCCGCAGGCGCTGGGACTTCCCTTTGCCCCCGCGCGTCCTATCGTGCTACGCGAAGAGGCGGACCGACCACAACCCCGTTTCGACCGGGACACCGAACACGGCATGGCGGTCGTTGTTGGGCGTGTCCGGCCCTGCCGTCTGCTCGATTTCAAGTTTCTTGCGTTGGTGCACAACACTATCCGGGGTGCTGCCGGCGCTGCGGTACTCAATGCCGAGCTACTCAAGGCGCAAGGCTACATCGGAGCGTAAAGATGGCAAGCTGCGCGCGTTTTCTTTTGTGGCTGTCGATGGTGCTATGCCTGTTTGCGGTCTTCCCCAGCCGTGCCCAGGAATTGTCGGTCGAGGCTAGCGTAGACGCGTCGCGCATTTCGGTAGACGACGTCGTTACGCTGGTAATCTCAGTGTCCGGCAGAAATCTCGAAGATGCGCCGGAACCGTCTCTTCCTGCTCTAAACGATTTTCTCATCGTGGGGCGCTCTTCGGCTACCTCATCGAATTTTTCTCTGAGCAACGGACAGGTAAACACCTCGCAAACGATTCAGTATATCTATCAGCTTCAACCGCGCCAGACCGGAAAATTCGTCATCGGCACGGCCAGCGTCGCGTACGGCGGCAGAACCTACCGAACCACGCCGTTTACCATCGAGGTGACGCAGGGACAGACGGGAGGTCAACGTCCGAGCTCGGGCACATCGCCGGGACAAAACGCACCTCCCGGCAAAACGACCTACGCCAAAGATGATATGTTTCTCCGGGCGATCATAGACAAAAAACAGGCGTTCGCAGGCGAACAGATCACCGTCGTATACAAACTCTTTACCCGCGTGGAGCTGACCACCGCTCAGTATGACCGTCTGCCCTCGTATACGGGATTCTGGGTGGAAGAGTTTTTTTCGGCCAAACACCTCGAATACAAACAAGAGATCGTCGACGGAAAAAGATACGCTACGGCGATTCTCAAACAGATTGCCCTGTTCCCGACCGTTACGGGCGAACAGCAGATCGAACCCCTTACCATGCTTTGCGACGTACCCGCAGGAGGAAAAAATCTGATCGACAGTTTTTTCAACGATCCGTTTTTTTCACGTACCCATCAGGTGTCGATTCAAACCGAACCGCAGACGGTTGAGGTAGTTCCCCTGCCTGCTTCGGGCCAGCCTAGAGGTTTTGGCGGTGCGGTGGGCCAGTTTTCGATACGTAGCTTTGTGGATCAGACAAAGGCCGAAGTCAACCAACCCGTTACCATGACCGTCGAAGTCAGCGGAACAGGCAACATCAAGACGCTGGGAGAGCCGGTACTACCGGACCTTGCCGTCTTCAAACGCTATGCGTCGGAAAGCCGCGACGAAATTGCTCCAAACAACCAGCAGATCGCCGGAAAAAAGATATTTACCCATGTCCTTATCCCGCTTCACCCCGGGGAACAACGTATAGCGCCTGCGTCGTTTGTCTTTTTCGACCCAGTGTCTCGGGCTTATAAAACGGTAACCACGACACCGCTCGTGCTGTCTGTCGAGCCGGGAAGAGACGGTGGGGGTGTCGCGGGTGTTATGCCGCAAAAAACAGCCGTTTCGCAAATGCGTCAGGATATCCAGTATATCAAACCGGAAACCGTTTCCTTAGAAGATCAGGGCACGGCCCTGTACGGTTCGCTGTGGTATATTCTGCTTCATCTGATACCGGCGGCGGCGGCGGAGATCGGAA
>VGJU01000027.1 GCA_016867335.1 Candidatus Zixiibacteriota bacterium
AGCCCCTCCACACTCCCCTTCAATCTATGTGTTCCTGTCTCCCGCTGCGTGACCCCGGCATCGTAAAAATAGTCCAATAACGCCGTGGCATGACTGCGTGAGATGTTCAAACAATCCCTGAATTCCGCCGCGCGCACGGTTCCGTGTTCACGCAAATAGGCGATCAGTTTCTCTTTGATAGCATCCAGAGTTTGGCGATGCAAGACATTATTCTCCGCAAACTCGACCAACACACCCTGTTCGAACAGATACCCCACCATAGCCTTCATGACCTCGGGTCGGGCATCCGGCACAAAACGAAATACGTCGTTCATGCTCATGGCTTCGAACGAAGCCTTGCCCTTGAGCGTTTCAAACGCCTCCCATATTTGTCGCTCCTGCACGTTCAGCACAACCCGGTGATCCGGCAGTTTTACCTCGTTGCCTACCAGCACAATCGTGTCCGATGCTGCAAGCCGTCGGATCGCATACTCGAATACCGCATCCGGAACCGAGGTGGACATCTTGGCGCGAAGCGACGCCCTCGAAACCGTATCGCGCAGATGCGAGGCTGTGTGCAGTTCTTTGAGTCGTTTGGGTATTTCCCGTTTTAGCATCTCCAAATAAGCCACATGGATCAGACCTTCTCCTATAGGAATCAGTGTCTCCGACGCCGTAAGCCGGGAGAGGCTTTCCCGTAGCGCCGCACCGGACAGGTGGGTCTGGTGTAGCAAGTCGGCATAGGTTTTGATCCGATCGGCACCGTACGACTCCAGAAACACCTGTGCGACCAGCGTATCGGGGTCGGCGGAAGCGCGTGTCTCCAGATTGCGCAGCACGGTCTCCCGAAACCGCCGATGCCGCGTGGCACACGGGTCGATGATGCGTCCCCCGCCCAGAAGCCGCAGGGACGAAAAACTCCGGATGATAAAGCGTTCGTCACGTTCGGCCACCGCAGGGGTCTCCAACTTGAATTGAGCATACCCCGTTTGGCCGGGCTCCAACGTTTCCTGATCGAGGAAAATCATTCGCCCAATGGTTTCCGACGTGCCTTTGTGGAGACGGATGCGGATTCCGTTTTTCAGGGGTGTATCGAGTGTGCCGAGCGCCTCTATCTGGACATCCATGATGATAGCCGGACGTAGATGCCCCGGTGTGGCGAGTTCATGACCTCGCTCTATATCGGACACCTTGACGCCCGACAGATTGAGCGCCGCGCGCTGTCCGACGCCGGCAGAGGAAAGCGCACGGTTGTGTGACTGTATGCCCCGCACCCGAACCGTCGTCTGAGCGGGTAGAAGTTCCAGCGTGTCGTCCGTCGATACGGTTCCCGATGCGATCGTTCCGGCGACCACCGTGCCAAAACCTTTCATGGTAAACACCCGGTCAATGGGCAAACGAAACATGCCGCTATCCTGACGCAGTGGCGTTTTCTCCAGCGCCGTCTCTATCGCTGCGCGCAATTCCGCTATGCCCTCGCCCGTAAGCGCAGAAACGCCTAGTATCGGCGCGTGCGCGAGAAACGTGCCCGTCGTGAGCGTCCGAACTTCGTCCTCCACAAGCAGAAGCCATTCGTCGTCCGCCAAATCTTTCTTGGTCAATACGACGATGCCGTGTTCGACACCCATATAGCGCAGGGCCCCGAGATGTTCGACCGTCTGGGGCATGATGCCTTCGTCGGCGGCAACGATAAACAACACGAGATCGATCCCGCTTACCCCGGCCACCATGGTTCTAAGAAACCGTTCGTGTCCCGGCACGTCGACGATAGGCGCTTCGCGGCCATCGCTCAGCGGCATAAAGGCAAAACCGAGGTCGATGGTCATACCACGCGCCTGTTCTTCGGCCAACCGGTCCGGATGGGTTCCGGTGAGCGCCTCCACCAGCGCGCTTTTGCCGTGGTCTACATGTCCTGCCGTTCCGATGGTAAGATGGCGCATAGGAAAAAAGGGGGATGGGATCAGCGTGGATCGCCGAAATCGTCGCCGGAGAGAACGGTCACGAGCGTAGACGTGCCCTCGGCGGAAAAGCGGTTGGGCACGCTTGTGTCAAACCCTATGATGGCATACGAAAGCGAAACTCCGTCGCCTATGTCCGCCCCGGAAAGCACAACCGTATGTTCGAGAACGGCGCCATGCCCGATACGGACGCCGGGACCGATACAGACACCGGGGCCTAACCGGCATCGTTCGATCTGCGCGCTGGGGTCGATGGCTACCGGAGCATGGACGATCACGTTGGCCGAGGCAAAATTGTCGGTCAAGGGTTCGGGCATGGCGGCGTGTTGCGAGTCTCGGTCTATCCACTGCTCGTTGGTCGTCAGAAACGCTTCAGGCGTACCGATGTCGTACTGCACCCCGTCGATCACGTTTCCGGTCACGGTCGCACCGTCCGCCAACAGCGTCTGCACCGCCTCGGTAAGTTCGTATTCGCCGCGCGCCGATTTGGGTGTCCGGTCTATGGATTCGAAAATATCGGGGCGAAATACGTATACGCCGGCATTATTCAGATGGGTGGCAACGGTTCCGGGGGGTGGTTTTTCGATCATGCGCGTGATCCGGAGTCCTTCCAGAAATACGGCGGAGCCGATGGACACGTCTTCCAACCGGTTGAGCGCGGATGCCGCCACGCTGTCGCTGTCAAAAAACAGTCGGACGACGTTTTTGTATTCGTGCGGTTCCAGCAGGATGTCGCCATAGGTCAGGACAAAGGGAAAATCGCCGACAAAGTCGCGTGCAAGCCGTGTTGCGCTGGCCGTGCCCGTCACCTCGGTCTGCCGCGCGTACCGGATCGACATACCCCAGCGTGATCCGTCGCCGCAAAACGCCTCCACCGCTTCGGCGCGGTATCCGGTGACGACAAGCGTTTCGCGTATGCCGGTGTCGTGCAGGGCAAGTAAGATACGTTCTATGGCGGGGAGGTTAGCAACGGGAAGCAGGGGTTTGGGTACATGACGCGTAAGCGATGCCATGCGTTTTCCAAAACCAGCGGCCAAAATCACCCCGCGCAGTCTGCGGTCGTCGGTCATTCTCGGCGTGCTCCGGTGTCTATGGTTACGACGCCCGCCCTTCCTCCGGCGCGGTCGATGGCCTCCACCACCTTGGCTTCGCAGCCCGGTGCGTAGGCGATCATCGTGCCTCCGCCACCCGATCCGTTTACTTTGGCTCCCAGAGCACCGGCCGTTTTTGCCGCCTCGATCATACGTTCAAGTTTGGGGGTGGACACGCCGATGCCGTCGCGGAGCATAGCGTGATGCCGGTCGATAAGCGTACCAAACGCCGCCGGGTCAAACGGGCCTGTTTCAAGCAGACGCTTGGCCGCGCCGGTGATCTCCCAGTTGACCACGTTGGCATATACCTTGCGCCGGGCCCGTTCCGGCAACGCGTCAAGAAACGGTGCCACCACATCGGCAGTGCTCGTCCGAAAATGAAATCCAGGCATACGTTCCTCCATCAACCGCACGCCCAACAGCGCATCGGTTTTGGATTGGCCCAACACACCCACCGTATCCTTGGGTTCGAGCGAATCGCCGAGCACAAATCCGTGTAGAGGACGCTTTAACGTCTCGACCGCGATGTCGCCGCCGCAGTCGATATATACGGTTCCGCCCAGCGCCGATGTGTAGTGGTCCATCATGCCGCCCGGTTCACCAAATTCCAGCACTTCGGCCCGATGTCCGATCCGTGCCACTTCCACCGGATCGGGCGCCCGGTCCGGAGCGGCGGCACATAGCAGAAAATACGTCCATGCGATCACAAGCGCCGACGAACTGGATACCCCCGCGTTGATGGGGATGTCACCCCGGACGGTGCAGTCGAAACCACAGGGCCATTGCGTTCCGCAACGGCGGATCACGTTGGAGACGGACCGGAGATAGTCACGCGGCCCCAGGTAGGGAATTTCTTGGGAAGGGTCAAAAAAATCTTCGCTTCCTATGTCGGGCAACAAGAGATGAAACTGCCCGTCCGTTCGTGGCGTTCCGGTAATCACAATCCGGCGGTTTATCGCCGAAGCGATGACGGCCAGACCGAGAAAATCCTGATGATCCCCAAACAGACAAATCCGGCCCGGGGCGGAAACCCTTAGCGAGTCGATCTTCGGCATGTCGTATTCCCCGACGTGGATATGGGCGAAACACCCGACTACGTAACCTCGGTAAGCTATTCCCGCCGACAAGCTCCGTCAAGCGAAATGGCCGTCCGGCGGACAGCCGGAGCCATCGCACCAAGCGGGAAGCCATTTCGCTTGACACGGACCCCTTGTAACGGTTAATTGTTTGGTGTATTTTGTGTCCCTCCCATCGGGATGTAAAACCACTCATGGCCAAAAAACCCGCAATCGTCGGTGAAATGTCGTTTCTCGATCACCTCGAGGAACTGCGGTGGGCCATACTCAAATCGGTCCTTGCCATTTTGTTCGGCATGATCGCCTGTTTTTTCTTCGCAGACGAAATCCTCAAGTTTCTGGTATCGCCCACACGGCTCGAAAATCTCAATATCCGGCTTATCTTTTTGAAACCCGCCGGCATGTTCATGGTAAAGATCAACCTCTCGCTCGCCTGCGGTTTTGCCGTCGCCATGCCGGTGGTGCTCTATCAGTTGTGGCGTTTTGTCTCACCGGGCCTGCTTGCACAAGAAAAGAAATACATTCCGTACGTCATTTTTTTCTCCACCCTTCTGTTTGTGCTCGGTGCGGCATTCGCTTTTTATGCCCTGATCCCCGCCATGGTCCAGTTTTTTGTCGTGGTGGGTATAGAAGGTGTTACCGCGGAGTGGGACATCGGCGAATATATGAGTCTGGTGATGAAAATGGTGATCACCATGGGACTCGTATTCGAAATGCCCCTGTTGATAGCCTTTCTGACGTGGATTCGTTTGCTTTCGTCGGGTTTTCTCAAACGCAACTGGCGTATGGCGATCGTGGTCAGTTTTATCGTATCGGCCGTGATCACCCCGACGATAGACCCGTATACGCAGGTGCTGGTGGCCCTTCCGCTCGTGTTGCTGTATTTTCTGAGTCTTGGCATCGCCATATTGATCGACCGACGAGACGAAGAACCCGAATCCAGCGATCCCGTGCCGGCCGAACCGGCTCCCGAAACCGCCACGTATCCACGTGGACTGTATAACTTTACCGGCCCGGAAAGCGGCATGTCGCAATGGCCGCCTCGTCAGGACGAGTATATCTTTGAATACGAGCCGGAAGATCCGGGACATGCCGGTAATCGAATAGAAACCGAGAAAAAACCGGACGGGGATGCCGGGGCGGTGACCGATACGGGGGAAACCACCCAAAACGTAGACAATGAGAACACGGCACAGAACGCGCCGCCGTCCGACAACACCGGAGAAGAGGACCGGAAAGAAAACCCGTCGTCCGAGAAAGCCGCTCCGGGTTAGGCATACTTTTCACCGATTCCTGTCGTAGCAGGTTCGATTCATGCGACCCTTTTTCGAAATACGCCGTCTTGCCAGTGCCGGGCTTATCGCCGTCGTGCTCTTGGGTGTATTTACCTTTTTGCAGGAAAAGCAGCCGTCCGCGCTGTCTGCGGATACGGCCCCGCCGGAAGTTATCCTCGCCACCCCCTACGGATCCGACATGGTTGCCGCCGATTCGCTTGTACAGCGGGGTCGAGTTTTCGAAGCGCTAAGCCGTTTCGAACGCGCCGAGCGGGCGCTACGCGAAACCCCCGGTCTGTCGAAAAACGACCTTTCCTGGGTATGGCTCAACATGGCTCGCACACTTATCCGGGCGGACCAGTCGCAGACCGCGCAGACGTGGCTCGATTCGGTCACGGCACAATCCGGTGGGCCGTGGAGCGGCGCGGCGTGGATCGTAAAGGGGAGTCTCAAACAGGCGGCGGGGCGTTTTGGTGACGCGCTGACGTTGTACCTGAAAGGGGTCGAGATCGACGGTGGCGATACCGAGGGGGTGACCGCGCTACGTATCGGGTACTGCTATCATAAAACCAAGCAGTATGCACAGGCGGTGTCTTGGTACGACCGTGCCGCAAAAACGCTCCCCGAAATCGAAGACTATGCGCTTTACCTGTCGGCCCAGTGTCTGATGGAGACCGCCCAGACCGCCGAGGCGACGCGGCGGCTCAACGACCTGTATCGCCGTTTTCCGCACAGCCTGCGCTACGACGCCGCGCGCGACCGCCACTTCGAAGACATGCTGGAGAAAGGCGAGTGGGACGCCGTCGTAGAGGAGACGCGCCGTCGGCTGGAAACCGATCACGACCTCGACGGGGAAAACCGGGCCTCTCTTTTAGCGCGCGCCGCCGAAGCGCACGACCGTGCCGCACGCCCCGACAGCGCAAGGGCCATACACCGAACCCTGCTGACCGTTTACCGTTCCGCCTCGGCGGCGCGCGCCGCCGTGCCCGCTCTTACCGCGCTTGCCGAACGAAACGGACCGCCGCTTTCCGCAGAAGAGAAACTATGGATCGGACAAGCGCATCTTGAACAGGGAGACTATACCTCGGCAACCCGGTATCTGCTTGCGCTTGCTTCCGCGACCGCCGACTCGGCCGTTACGCCTTACGCCGCTTATCACTTGAACCGGGCCAGGTTTCTCCAGAAACTCTATGTCACCGCCGAGACTGGGTTTCGCCAGATACTTTCCCGGCATCCCCGTCATCCGGTCGCCGGGTTGGCGTCGTTTCACGTGGCGCGCTGTATCCGCGCACGCAAGGGGACGACTGCGTCCGTCGCTGCGTATGTCGCTTTTGCCGAAACCTATCCGGCGAACGAAACCGCGCCGGACGCGCTTTTCTTTGCCGGCGAGCAATTGGAGGACGCCGGACGCTTTACCGAGGCCGCCCGGCATTTTCACCGGATCGCCAGCCAGTATCCGAAATACCAGAAACGCGACGACGCCCGCTGGCTCGAAGGATATTGTCTTTATCGCGCCGGACGTCTTGAAGCGGCAGCTGCCGCTTTCGACCAGCAGGCGCGTGAAGATTCGCTTTCGGTATACGCACCCAAGTCGCTGTACTGGCAAGGTAAAGCGTTTCAGAAACTGGGACGTCGTGCCGCAGCAACGCTCGCCTACGACCGGGTGATGTCCGGCTATCCGGGGTCGTATTACACCTATCAGGCCATGCTTCGGCTCAACGAACTCGACGGACGCCCGGTCACACGACGACTTACCGGTTGGGCACCGACGGATCGAATGGCGCTCCAACCGCCTACCGTCGATTTTGTCGAGTTCGTAAAACAGTTCGAAGAAAAAGGATTTCCCTCCGAACGCGAACTGCCGCATATACGCCGTGCCGAACTGCTCTTTGCCGCCGGTCTTACGGCGGAAGCAGAAGAGGAGACCGAACATTTTACTAAAGGCAATCCCGGCAATCCAGTAGCGCTGGCGCGTGCTACGGCGGTCTACTTCCAATACCGCCAGTATCGGCAAGGCATTCGTATGGCTGGACGTCTTCAGAGCCTGATGACACGCATCGCACCCGACAACGACGCCGCATCTTCCTTTCTCTATCCGTATGCCTTCTGGGAAGTCGTACGAAAACAGGCCGATACGCTTAACTTGGACCCGCTGTTTGTCTTGTCGGTCATGCGTCAGGAAAGCCGTTTCGAGTATACCATCAAAAGCTGGGCCGGGGCGCATGGTCTCATGCAGTTGATGCCCAAAACCGCCAAAGAACTCGCACGTCAGCGCAATTTCGCCAACCATTCCAACGAACGACTGTACGAACCGGAGTACAACGTCGCACTCGGCACTCAGTATCTGGTCGATATGATACGCACCTACAAAGGGCGTCTCGAATTGGCGGTAGCAGCCTATAACGGCGGCCCCGGCCGGGTTTCTCGATGGGTACGCGAACAGGGTTTGGCGGATATGGACGAATTTGTGGAGCGTATCGGCATCACCGAAACCCGGCAATATGTAAAAGCTGTCATGAATAATTATGCCCGGTATACGACGGATGCGGCGATGACAAACGAAGCGCGGCAATAACGCAGAGCCTCCGCGTTCTTCTCGTTTTGTCCGACAAACCGGTTGACAGACAAGGCAGACAAGGTTAAGTTGTTTTTTTGCGGCGACCGGGATCGGTACGCATGGATGGTAAGAAGAAGCGCGTTCAAAAAGACGTGAATAAGGGTCCCCAGCGGGATCTTTCGCAACCGTACGGGCTTGCCGAACCGTCTTCACCCAGGATGCATGTCATACGTGATCGCGCCTCGGAGAGACAGTTGCGTTGTCCTTCCTGCGGTCGTCGGATTCCGTTTTACTGGAAATGGTGGGATACGCTCAAAGCGTGGTATACGGAAAGTTATCGGCTGATAGAATGCCAGAGATGTGGCACTCGGTTTGCCGCAAAAAGAAAGGCTTCAGGGTAAGGGGTACATGAAGAGAATCTTCTCCGCGGCGGTATCCCTCGCCCTGCTGGCATGGGTTGCCTGCGGCGGCCCGGGTACACGATTTGATGTCCTGATCGTCAATACGCTTCAGAGCGCTGAACCCATTCGGGTAGATCTCGGTGGCCAACAAGAAACACTGGGGCTTGGAGAATCCGCCCTGTTTTCATCGGTAACGCAAGGAGATCGCGTCATTACGGTAGAAGGCACGATCTGTTCTGGAACGATTCTGGATACGGTCCGTGTCATCGGCGATACCACCATCCGGTTTACCGTAAAACCGGACAGCGCAACCGGCGCGTGTCTTGTACAGTCTTCGGTGACGGTGGTGACGGCAAAGCCCGTTGCGCCGACCGGAGGCCGATAGTCTCCGTTTTTCGATCCGGGGTCGTTCAACGGCAGGACACGGGATTTTGGATCCCGCTATCCAGGTTCGAATCCTGGCCCCGGAGTTTGCCCTGCAGGGAGCGTATGATGTCACGTGTTCAACCCATTTTTCGGGTATTTTCCTTCCTGTTCCTGTCGCTGACCGTCTCCGTACAAGCCCAGACAACCCCGATCGCCTTTATACACGCCAGCGTCATCGACGGTCTACAACCTGCTGTCATCCCCGACGCCACGGTGGTCGTGGAAAACGGACGTATCGTCGAGGTCACACGCGGAGGTCGGCCGCCGATCGGTGCGCAGGTGATCGATCTTGAAGGCAAGTATCTCCTGCCGGGGCTGATCGACGGTCATGCGCATATCGCGAGTCTGGCCGCAGCCCGGCGGGCGCTATCTTCGGGCGTTACCACGGCGAGAAGCGGCAACACCTATGCTTTTCAGGATGTGGCGCTACGTGAAATGGTCAAACAAGGGGCCATTCCCGGACCGGAAATCTTTGCGGCAGTCGTGTTCGTAACCCCCGATCTGGAAGAGCGCATACTGGCTGATCCCCGGCTTGCGCGGTTCCACAAGGGTGTAGAGACCGAAGAGGATCTGCGCTATCTTATCCGGATCAATGTGGACCGGGGCGTGGACGTCATCAAAACAAGGGGCACGGCCCGCGCGGGGCTTCCCAACACGGACCCACGTCAGCAGGTGTACTCTGAGGCGCAGTTACGGATCATCGTAGACGAAGCCGCGCGACACGGCAAGCGCGTCATGGTACACGCCCACGGCAACGAGGGCGCGCTGGCTGCCGTGAAAGCAGGGGCATGGAGCATCGAACACGGCACGTATCTTACCGAGGAAACGCTCAAGCTGATGAAGGAAAAAGGTACGTTTCTGGTTCCCACCTATGCCACGATTTTCGATCTCATGACACCCGGTGGCGAATACGACGATGTGACGCTTCAACTGGGGGGTCAGCACATGGAACCGCGAGCGGCGCGCATGGTGCAAACCGCCTATCGGATGGGAATCAAAATCGTCGCCAGTACGGATGCCGACTATCTTCCGCAAGGACTGACACGCGTCGCCCACGAGGTGACTCACTTTGTGCGGCTTGGCATGACGGCCTTTGAGGCCATACGATCCGCCACGGCAGTAGCCGCCGAATGTCTCGAAATTCAAAATCGGACAGGAACGATAAAAAAGGGGCTGGAGGCGGACCTTATCGTGGTGGAGCAAAACCCGCTCATCTATATCGAATCCATCCAAGACCCGCTTGTCGTCATGAGCAATGGCGTGATCGCGCTCAATAGACTCCCCTTTGGTAAAAACTAAACGACCTGTCTCAACCCCGGCTTGGTCGCCTCGAACCACGACCTACGTCAACCTCCATCCGACGGGTTGCTCCGAACGATCGGCACGTGGATCAGGGTGGGACGATCGCCGGTCATCCCCGTTTGCAGGGCCGGAGCGATTTCTTCCGGATGCGCAATCCGGACGCCGTGACCGCCAAAAGCCTGCGCCGCTTCGGCAAACGCTATAGCCCCCAGTTCGCTGGTAATTCCCCTGCCAAACTGTCTGATGTGACCGGTAAGCGTAATTCCCCACGCTCGATCGTCGGCCAGCACGATCGCTAACCCCAATCGTTGCCGAGCTGCGGCTTCTATTTCCGAAAAGGTAAAGGTAAGCGAACCATCGCCCGACACGAGTATTACGGGACGATCGGGATACAAAAGCCGCGCGGTCATGGCCGCCGGAAGTCCATACCCCACCACGCCGGACGCCCCGCAGGTAAGCCAGTGTCCCGGATAACGGTCGCACAGCGTTTGATGGACCCACTGTCCGATGTTGCCGCCATCTACGATCAAAATGGTGTCGTCGGTCATAACGGTACGTACCGCTTCCACGATGTCCAGCGCATGAAGCGGCGCAGCGGAAGGACGTTGTAACTTTTTTTGGAAGACCTCGCGTCGATGTTGCGTTTCACAAAGCCATCCGGTAAACGGCGCACAACCATCGCAGGCGTCGGTCAGCCGTTCGAGCGCAAGTCTCGGATCGCAACAGAGGCTTACATGCGCGCCGGGACCTTTCCTCAGTTGCTCCGGATCGGCGTCGATACGGATGAGCGACGCTTCCGGGGCGAGCGCGGGCGGCTGAAAATAGCCGACCCGATAGTCCGGCGCAACACCCGCCGCAATCACGCAGTCGGCGTCTTTCAACACAACAGGCCCACCGGTCGCCGCACCGACGACACCCATGAATACGTCTGTCTTCCCCAACACCGAACCCCGGTCCCATATCGGCGTGACGATCGGTATCGACAACGTTTCGGCCATACGCAAAAGCTCCGTTTCCCCTTCGGCATAGTAGACGCCGCTTCCGGCCACCAGCACCGGGCGGACAGAACGACGGATGAGGTCCGCCGCCGCGTGGATACCTTCTTGCGGCGCAGCGGCTTTTAGCCGCTCCGGAGAGCCATAGAGCGTTATCTTTTTTGTGTCGTCCACCTGTGCCTGCATCACATCGAGTGGAAAGGTAAGATGCGTCGGCCCCGGACGCCCGTTGATCGCAGCCATCCACGCCCTGTAGAGATATTCGGGCACGCGCTCCGGGCGGTCTATCGTGTCGGCGTATTTACAGATGGGTGCGGCAAGCGCCACCTGATCGACATCCTGAAAATGTCCACGCCCGATCGTAGGCGTCGGCCCGCTGCCGGTGATAAGCAACATGGGCACGCCGTCGAAATAAGCGTTGAGGACGCCGGTCAGCGCATTGACGTGCGCCACGCCGCTGCTCGATGCGCATACCCCCACGCGACGGGAAAGCCGTCCGTAGGCCTCGGCCATATACCCGGCGGCCTGCTCATTACGCACGTCCACCAGCCGAATCCCCACCTGCTCACACGCCGCGTCAAGCGGGTCCAGTCCATGACCACACAGCGTGGCGACAAACTCGACGCCCCACCGTTTGAGCATATCCGCCATCAGTTCAACGCCTGTCATGTCTCGCTCCCATTTTCATATCAACAGCAGTTACTTCATCCTTCCCCTTGACACGGACCGGCAGAAAGGCCTAACGTATAGAAAATTGAAATGACAACGACAGAACCAGACGAAAAGTTCTGTCTTGTTTACCCGATCTTACGCGAAAGTTCGTATTGTGGCGGTAAAATCTCTTATCGACGACACATGGTATCAGCGTCCGCCGGGCGTGCCGCATCGCGTGGCGAGCGGCGGCGTCGTGTGCCGTTGCGAGGCGGGGCAGGTGCTGGTCGCCCTGGTACGCGAAGGCCATTTTCAGTCGTTCGTGCTGCCCAAAGGCGGCGTCGAACCTGGCGAGACGCTCGAACAGGCGGCTTACCGGGAAGTGCTCGAAGAGGCGGGGATTTCGGAACTCCGAATGATACGCAAATTGGGCGTGCTGGAACGTCTGGCATATTCCAGACGAGTTTGGCAGGTCGTTCATCTGTTTCTTTTTGTCACCACCCAGCGCGAGGGCAACCCCACAGACTACCTGCGTCATCACGGCGTATGGTGGCATCCACTGGCGCATCTGCCAGACATGTTCTGGCCGGAACAGCGCCATCTGTTGGAAATCAACCGGGATACGATCATCGAAGAGGTGCTGGCCGTTCCTACCGCTTAGGCATAGACCGGGTAGGCTTTTTCGGGGTCGATTTCCAGCTTTCGCATGGCCCGTTGCGCCACATCGGCTTTTACGATCCCTTTGCGTACCAGACCGCTCAACGCGCCGAGTGCGATAAACCGGGCATCCACTTCGAAAAAGTTTCGCAACGCAGGCCGACTGTCGCTCCGACCAAATCCGTCCGTGCCGAGCGTGATAACAGTCCCCGGTATCCAGCGAGCCACCGAGCCGGGCAGCGCCTTTAGATAGTCCGACGCCAGCACGTACACGCCCTCCGTATCCTTGAGGCACTGGGCGATATACGACGTTTTGGGTTTTCCAGCGGGATGGAGCATGTTCCAGCGATCCGTTTCGAGCGCATCGTTGTGTAGCAGTTTGTAGCTGGTGGCGCTCCACACGTCGGCGGCGATACCAAAATCCTCCGCAAGCATCTTTTGTGCTTTGAGTGCCTCCAACAGGATCGATCCACTACCGAAAAGATGCGCAACCGCCTTTTTGCCTACCCCGTTTGGTGCGGGAGCAACACGGTACAACCCCTTGAGTATTCCCTCTTCGACTCCTTCCGGTATGGCCGGCATCGCGTAGTTTTCGTTTTGAACGGTGATATAGTAAAACACTTCTTCTTGATCGATATACATCCGCCGGATACCGTCCCGGATGATTACGGCCAGCTCGTAGGCATACGCGGGATCATAGGTAAGCAGATTGGGAATCGGGTAGGCCAACAGGTGGCTGTGGCCGTCCTGATGCTGAAGCCCTTCCCCATTGAGCGTGGTACGCCCCGACGTGGCGCCCATCAGAAACCCGCGTGTGCGCATCTCGGCCCCGGCCCATACCAGATCACCGACACGCTGGAGTCCAAACATAGAATAAAAAATAAAGAAGGGGATTGTATTTACGCCGTGTGTGCAGTAGGCCGTTCCCGCCGCGATAAGCGAACTGAGCGATCCGGCCTCGGTGATCCCCTCTTCGAGAATCTGCCCGTCCTGCGCTTCCTTGTAGTACAACAGAGTTTCTTTGTCCACCGGTTCGTACAACTGTCCGACATGCGAATAGATACCGCTTTGCCGGAATAGCGCTTCCATGCCGAACGTACGCGCCTCGTCCGGCACAATGGGCACGATAAGACGCCCCACCTGCGGGTCGCGCAACAGTTTGGAGAGCATACGGACAAACACCATGGTGGTGGAAACTTCGCGGCCTTCGGTTCCGTGGGTAAACTCTTCGAACACCTCTTGACCCGGGGGCACAGGCAGTCCGGGGTTGACGACGCTCCGTGACGGCACATAGCCGCCGAGCGCCGCGCGTCTTTCCCGGATATACTGGATTTCAGGGCTGTCGTCGGAAGGACGGTAAAACGGCGCGTTGCCTATTTCTTCGTCAGAAAGCGGAATGCGAAACCGGGTGCGCAGATGACGCAGTCCTTCTTCGTCGATGATTTTCTGCTGGTGTGCGGTGTTTTTGCCTTCGCCCCATTCACCCATGCCATAGCCTTTTATCGTTTTGGCCAGCACGACCGTCGGCGCGCCCTTGTGCTCCACCGCGGCCCGATACGCCGCGTAGATTTTTTCGGTGTCGTGCCCGCCCCGCCGGATGGTACGCACATGCTCATCCGTCAGCATCTTGGACATTTCGACCAGTTTGGGGTGGACGCCAAAAAAGTGTTCGCGCTGATATTTTCCGTCCGACACCGTGTATTTCTGGTACTGACCGTCAACGATTTCGCCCATGCGCCGGACCAGCAGTCCTTCGTCGTCCATCGCCAGTAAGGGATCCCAACCGCTTCCCCAGATGACCTTGATGACATTCCACCCCGCGCCTTGAAAGGCGGCTTCGAGTTCCTGAATGATTTTTCCGTTGCCACGCACCGGGCCGTCGAGTCGTTGGAGATTACAGTTGACGACAAAGGTGAGGTTGTCCAGCTTTTCGCGCGCCGCCAGCGTGATCGCGCCGAGCGCCTCTGGTTCGTCGGTTTCGCCGTCACCCAGAAATGCCCATACACGGCTTGTGTTGGGACTTTTGACGCCCCGGTCCTCCAAATACCGGTTAAACCGTGCCTGATAGATCGCCATGATGGCGCTCAGCCCCATCGAACCGGTCGGAAACTCCCAAAACGAAGACATGAGCCATGGGTGCGGATACGAACTCAACCCTCCGCCCGGTCGCATCTCGTGCCGAAAATTCTCCACATGCGTCTCGCTCAGCCTGCCTTCGAGAAACGCGCGCGCATAGATGCCCGGCGCGGAATGTGCCTGAAAAAATATCTGGTCGCCCGCGTACCCGTCGCCGCGCCCCTGGAAAAAGTGGTTGAACCCCACCTCGTAGAGATTGCATACCGAAGCATAGGTGGCGATATGCCCGCCTATGGTCTTGTCGCTCCGGTTGGCCCGGACCACCATCGCCATGGCATTCCATCGCAGGATGTTGCGAATACGTTCTTCGAGTTCGTGACTGCCCGGATAGGCCGGCTGTTTGTCGGGTGGGATCGTGTTGATATACGGGGTATTGGCGGCAAAGGGAAGACGCACGCCGGCGGACCGCACGTGCGCCTGAAGACGCGCCATCAACTCTCGGACGCGACCGGGGCCGGCGGACTGGAGCACATAATCAAGCGATTCGAGCCATTCACGGGTCTCGGCGATATCGGAAGCAATGTCCGTCTCCAAAGTGGAAGCATTTTCCTGCATCACATCACCTCTACATAAAGAGTCTACATGACGGATATTACGCGGCGACGTCCGGTCAGGCACGCCCTCGGCCCTCCCTGCGACTGCCCGTTAATGTAAAACGCCTACCCGTCGGGGGCAATCGAAAACAAACAGCGAAAAAGGAATTGAGACCACAGACATCGGGCGATATATTGTGTGAAAGCCATATAACGAGCCGCTTGGAGACGGCTATCCCTGCAGAAACCTTCGCGCTGTTTGCTTATAAGGACAACCCCATGGGTATATTCTACGATCTGGGCCGTCCCGTCGTGGGCGGTTGGATGGGCGGTGGGCTGTATTATTACGATCCAGTCCGACGTCAGGACCTGATCTGGGCAGGTGAATTTGGACAAGAAGGGGCCGTGCTGTTTGCCATCGACGCCATGACCGGCGTGGTGACGGAAAAGATGCGGATCGGCGCGCGCGAATTCGGGCTTACCGTTGAGGTGAAAACCGGGCGGCTATGGATACACAACTCTCACGGGCTGTACCAGCCGGGCAACATGCTTCAGTCGTGGGATCCGCGCACGCGGCGTCTTGCGTATCACGGGTTTCCACCGATCGCGGACGCGCGATTTACCAGCGGGATGTGGGGAAACGACGGCAACCTGTATCTCGGCACGCATCCCAACGGTCATCTTGTCGTCTTCGATCCTGTCGAAGAAACATGGCGTGACTACGGATGCCAGGCTCCCGAACCGCTTCATCCCGGCCAGCAGATATGGTGCAACCCGCTGTGGATGACCGGTGACGAGGTGATCTGCTCGGTTGCGCGCACCCGTCCGGGTCATGTCGTGGCGTGCGACACGCGCACAGGAAACACCCGGCTGTTGTCCGAACTCCCGCCGCGTCCGGTGTCGCCTCCGCCCGCGCATACCGTTTCCATGGACTTTGAAAATCGCACGTTTACCTTTGACGGAACCCCACGCCCGTTTTACTACAAGCCGTGCGTAGCAAGCGATATCTGCGGATTGAACCTCGGTCCCGATGGCAAAATCTACGGCAGCACCATCATTTCGATGCATCTCTTTTCTTTTAACCCCGAAACGCGCCAACTCTGTGATCTGGGGCGTGTCGGTTGGGGAAGCGGCGAGGTGTACGACGTCATCGCGCACGATGGAAAGATGTACATGGGCAGTTATACCGGCGCGTATTGGGGCGTGTACGATCCGGCAAAACCATGGAATCCGCGCCGTGATACGGAGGGCATGACCGAAGAAGCCAACCCTCGATGTCTCGGAAAAATTGGCCACAATATGAACCGTCCGTTCGAATACGCCGTAGGCCCCGACGACCGCATCTATATCGCCTGTCGGGCCAACTACGGGATTACGGGCGGGGGACTGGGCTTGTACGACCCGTCTGTCGGTTCGCTCGGTGTGTACCGCGACCCTGATCAAAGCGTGCAGTGCGTAACCGCGGATCGGCGTTTTGTATACGGCGGAACCAGCATGTCGGGTGGACGCGGTTGTGTGGATACCACCACCGAAGCCAGGTTGTTTGTGTTCGACCCTCGGACTCAACGCCGGATTTACACCTGCATCCCGGTTTCCGGTGCCATGGCCGTCACCTCTCTTGCCGTAGGAGGCGCGACCGGGCTGGTATACGGATCGACCAGCACAAGCGAGTTGTTTGCTTTTTGTCCGGACCGGCGTCAGGTGGTCGGCCGATGGCGTCTGCGTAGTTCCGGCACCCCGCTTATGGGTGTACCCGAAACATACGGCATCATCCACCTCACACCGGGCAGCGACGGCAACCTCTACGGTGTCACCCGTACCGACGTATTCAAGCTGGATACACACACGGACCGGATCGAATATCTCGACACACCGCCGATACCGGATCTGTACCAGATCGTGGAAGGAAGCCCCGGCGTATTTTACATAGGCGCGCGCGGACACCTGCTGGAGTATCATCTCAAAGACACGCCCCATTACCGGTAAAGTAAATGTCATGGCCTCCAACTTGATCGAAGACAAACGATTCAAAAAATTGCCGTCCCCCGAAGAGATCAAAACGCTGGACCGCGATCTGCGGTTTCACCCGGTCTCTGTCGGACGGACGAATGCGTTTACGCCGGAGGAGATCGAACGGTTCAACCGTCAAGGCTATCTCAAGGGATACCGGATTTTCGACAACACGGAGATCGCGTCTATACGTACCCGTTTTGACGACATGCTGGCGCGTGTGCTGGCGGCGGGACAGCACAGCTATTCGATCATATCGGCACACCTCAAGTCCGGTATGGTGCATGACATCCTGCGGGATACGCGTATCGTTCGATATGTCACGGGTCTTTTGGGTGACGATGTAGTCGGTTGGGGCGCGCACTTCTTTTGCAAAATGCCCGGTGACGGAAAAGCCGTTTCCTGGCATCAAGACGCCAGCTATTGGCCTCTGTCGCCATCGAGAACGGTTACGGTATGGCTGGCGATAGACGACGCCGATACCGAAAACGCCTGTATGCGGTTTATCGCAGGCTCGCATCATTTCGGACATCTGACGTACCGTTTGAGCGAAGCCGGTGAAAACAACGTTTTGCACCAGACGGTGGACGGCGTGGAGCAATATGGAACACCCATGGACGACGAACTCAAGGCGGGCGAGGTATCGTTTCACAGCGATCTGTTGCTACACGGCTCGGAAATCAACCGATCTTCCCGTCGCCGCTGCGGGCTTACTTTGCGCTATTGCGCTGCCCAGGTGCGGGCTGGGTTTGGGTGGGACCGCGAAGGCGTGATCGTAGCTGGTTCGGACCCATCCGGGCATTGGGCGGACAATCCGCGTCCGCTCGAAGATCTGGTGTAAACCAGCGGCCCCTCCCCATTTACCCTCCGGGCAAAAAAAATCTGCGTCCTTTTGGCACGATCTCCGTCTACGGGTATGAAAGCGACGAAGCCCGGCAAAACAAACCGGAGCGACATATCTGTAAACCAAGGAGGGACAGCATGGAACGGATCGACATGGAAGGGGTGCGCGGCACGGTGCGGGAAGCCTATGGCAAGATCGCCGTCTCGGATCGCCCGGATTGCGGGTGTTCTCCCTCATGTTGTGGGGGTGGGACGACGATTGCGTCGGAGGATATAGCGGTTGGCGTCGGCTATTCGCCGGACGAGGTAACGTCGGTTCCCAACGGCGCAAACATGGGGCTTGGCTGTGGCAATCCACAGGCGTTAGCCTCGCTTCGTCCGGGCGAAACGGTTCTCGATCTTGGCAGCGGTGGCGGGTTTGACTGTTTTCTGGCCGCGCAGACCGTAGGACCGCAGGGCCGTGTGATCGGGGTGGACATGACGCCCGAAATGGTGGCAAAAGCCCGTCGGAACGCCGCGAAAACCGAGTGGGAGCAGGTCGAGTTTCGTCTCGGAGAAATCGAACATCTGCCCGTCGCCGACGCCTCGGTGGATGTGGTCATCTCTAAGTGCGTGATCAACTTGTCCCCGGAAAAGCCGAAGGTGTTTCGAGAAGTGTTTCGGGTACTCAACCCCGGTGGAAGAATCGCCATTGCCGACATGGTCGCTACGACGGGCATTCCGGAACCGCTTCGCCACGACGTCGCCCTGTACACGGGGTGTATGTCGGGCGCAGCTACGGCGGCGGAAATACACGATGCGCTCGGTCATGCGGGTTTCGAAGATATCCGGATCGAACCCCGCAACCCCTCGGAGGGCGTATCCGGCTCGCCTCGTATCGAAGACTACGTGATTTCGATGTACATACAGGCGGTAAAGCCTCTCCGTTGACCGCAAAACCGGGTACCGCGGCGTGGCGTGTTCATCACTCGCCTGTGTCTTTATTGGCGCGCGAAACGGACTTATCATCGCATAAAACGCCGAGGGGCGAGGCCAAAGGCACTACGGTCCTGTTATTTCCCCGGTTGGATGGTTCAACTGCGACGCCAATCCAGAAAAAGAGGGGGTTGAGTAGAATCAGTGCGCGATAAGAGCTTCCCTGGAGTAGGATATCGTGCACACAGAGTCTCTGGATATTCTTTTCTATCGGTTTATCAAGATTTTTTTAAATCCATTCCGTTCAATAAGTAGTTGGGCGGCTGAGACGGATGGTGCGTCGACCCTCAGGGAGCATTCGACAGCGGGAAGATGAGGAGCGTCCGATGAGCGTGAAGCGACTGGACGGCATCCCTGGCTTTAACATCGATCGAGTCGCGGCGGCCGCGGGCGACGACCCCGATGTTCTTCGCATGGAGAACCTCGACACTGACATCCCGCCCCCGGCACCCGCCGTGGAAGCGACCCGGGCGGCGATCGGGCAGGACGACGCGAACAGCTGGCTGCCGTTCACCGGCCGTGATGATCTCAAAGAGGCCGTTGCAGCGTACATCGAGCGTCACGGCGGACCGCGCTATGACGGGCGTCGCGAGATCGTGATCACTAGCGGCGAGGGCGACGCGATGCTCGACGCCCTCTTCTGCATGACCGATGTGGGAGACGAGGTGATCCTCACCGACCCGACCTACGCTGGCATGCTCAACCGCGTAAGACTCGTGGGTGCGGTTCCGAAGCTGGTCCCTCTCTACGTCGCCGATAAGAAGTGGCGGCTTGACCTCGATGCACTGCGGGGATCGGTGACCGAACGAACACGTGTCATCTTCGTCAACAACGCGTCTTTCCCGACCGGCTGGGTCGCGAGCGACGAGGAGTGGAACGCGGTTGCCTCGATCTGCCGCGACAGGGACGTGTACCTTCTCTACTGGGCTGGGTTCGAAGCCGTTCTCTTTGATGGTTTGACGGTCCAACATCCCGCGGCGTTTTCCGGCATGCGCGACCGAACCGTCACCGTAGGCGCTCCCTCGTTCGAACAGCGTATGATCGGCTGGCGCGTCGGCTGGGTCGTCGCGCCGGGCGAACTCGTGAACGATGTCTCAAGGGTCCAGATCTACAACGGCCTGGTGCCCAGCGGGTTCGCCCAGATCGGAACACGGGTCGCTCTTGGTGTGCCGGAAGCGGACCTAGCGGCGGCGAACGCCGAGTGGCAGCGGAGACGCGACGAAACGCTCCGCCAGCTCGAGGGCCTCCCCGTCGTGCGCCCGGCGGGGGCCTGGTCCCTTCTCCTAGACGTCACGAGTCTCGGGTTCGACTGTGTGAAAGTCTCTGATCGCCTGCTTGAGCAGAAGGTTGCCGCCACCCCGATGCGAGGCTGGGGTGGCAAGATCGCCGAACGACATGTTCGCTTAGTGTTCAGCAACGAGCCCGTCGATAGGCTCATTTTGCTAGGCGATCGCGTGCATCGGGCGCTCGCAGCCGCGAGCGACGGAAGAGAGCAACCCTAATCCGGAGCGTTATATCGACTGCGTGGGATTTTTCTCTGTCTGATCTGAGTGCAGCGCCCAACAAGCGGTTGGAGCGGACCGGCCGGCGAACGGCGCGTTACGGCCGGGCTGGGCGCGCGGCCGGCCGCTGAACCGGAGCGTTAGCCGGACAGATTCCAGATGGAACTCACAGGAGAACGAATTCTGCTCAGTGAATTTGCGGAGAGCGATGTTGGCGGGCTGCTTGCCGTTCATTCGGACCCCCGTGTCTTGCGCTATTACGCTCCTGAGGTTGGGACGCCTGAACACGCGCAAATGCTTGTAGAGATGTTCATCCAATGGGCGAACGAAAATCCCCGCCAAAATTTCCAGTTGGCGATCGTCGATCTGGAGACGAACGCTTTGTTGGGAAGCTGCGGCATTCGGAGAAAGAGTTGTCCGCCAGATCAGGCGGAATTCAGTATTGGTATCGGCTCGGACTGGTGGGGAAGAAGCATCGCGCAGGAAGCGGCGAGGATCATCCTACGCTTCGGGTTCTCCGAACTGGACCTGCACGAGGTCCATGGCGTGGCCGTTTCTGAGAACGAAGCAGTCACGAAGTTCGTGCGGCGGCTCGGCTTCAACCGGGGCTCCGCTCGTCCAGGCGACGCATGGATGGCAGAGAGGGGCTGGAGCGCCGTGGATTGGGTGATCACCCGTGAAACGAGGGAGGGGTTGGCCGGCTAACAAAACGTTCAGCCGTTAGACACAACAGAAGGTGTTCGCAATGGAAACCCGCAAGCCTAATACATCGCTTGCCCTCTGGATTGGCGTCGGCCTAGCGATTGGCGCCGGCGTCGGTACTGCGATCCACAACATCGGAGCCGGCGTGGGGGGCGGGCTAGCCCTTGGAATCGCAATCGGGCTCCTGATCCAGCGACGCCAGAACCGGGATTCGGACGGCCGGTAGGCGTGTGTCTAACCAGCGTTACGAGCCGATGTGTGTGCGGCGACGATCATCCGGGAATCACGAAATAGTACCACACTCACACGGCCCAAACGCGATGCGTTAAACCTGAAACACTTTATGCGACACTGAAGTCTTGATAGTCGCTCATCTCCAGGCTAAATTACGTGCTTGACTGTATTTATTTAAAGGAGTAACATGGCAATCGTTGTGGACACCTCCGTTATCCTTGCCGTCATCTTGAACAGAACAGTTCGTTTACCCCGTAGGTAGAAGCGTGAAGATGCTTCGATTGCTGCGCAATGGCTGCGCGTGTATCCAAGTTTGCCTCCAACCAGAACAATTCCTATTCGCTAAGCCCCCATAGAGGTATCTGAACCGGTATAATCCTTGATGGAAAGGTAAACGGCGGGATCATACAGAGACCCTCGAAAATGGATCAGTACAATGTTAGAATACCCGTATTCGCTTCTGTATATATAGCGCCTCAATGTCTTCTTTATGATTCCGGAGCGTTTTTTCAATAGACGCTGTTGTACAGTTACCCATGCGTAACCAAACAATTTTCGGCGGAAAACCACACAGTACAGACAAATCGTTGAAATCCGAATCTTTAGCTACAATGATATAGTCATGCGTCCTGGCATACGCCCATATCTCTTTATCTTCTGCTATAGCCAGTCCAAGAAGATACACATGATTAGAGGTCGGAAAGATATCAAATAGACGATTTACGAGGCGGGGAGATATCTGGTTGTCGAACAACAGGTTCATGCAGGAGATACTAACATCTGACGCTCACGATCGGCGGCATAACTCAGACACGCCTGAATATCCTCTTCCGTCAGATATGGGAAATCGTTCAGTATCTGTTCATGGGTCATGCCAGCGGCCAAATAGGAGAGAACATCGTAAACCGTGATTCGCATACCTCGGATACACGGTTTACCGCTGCGCTTACCAGGTTCGATTGTAATAATGTGCTCGTAGGATGGATTCATAATATACTCCAAGTTCATTGTCCAAGCCAAATTATGGTATACAAGTTTAATCGCTTTGTCAAGCATTCATATAAATCGAACAGGTGATTTTCAATGGGAACAGGTGGCCTACGGGCCAGCAATTCCGAACCTGTGATGCCCGGCAAATCGAATCTTCGAATGCTACCGGCTCGCTTCGCTCGCGGTAGATCCGAAGGGCGTTAGACGGCCTAAAAACAAAGAATGCGGGAGGACAGGTTGAAACCCAATTTCATAAGGCGTATCTGGATGCCGCTATGTTCTACCCTGCTGTTGTTGTGTGTTTTCCCGCAGCAAAGCAACGGACAGCATACAGGAGAAGCGGTCACCATAGGCCAAGTGGAGACGATCCACTCGGATATCCTGCGCGAAGATCGCGATCTTTTGATTTACACGCCGCCGGACTACGCTACGTCTGCGATACGCTATCCGGTCGGGTATCTGATCGATGCCGATGATCATTTTCATTACACCACCGGTGCTATCCGTTTGCTGGTGGACAACAATCTTATCCCCCCGTTGATCGTAGTGGGCATTCGGAATACCGATCGAGTGCGTGATCTATTGCCTTATGGGGATAAGAATATGCAAAAATCGATGCCGACCTCCGGTGGTGGGGAAAACTTTCTCCGTTTTATGAAGGAAGAACTGATGCCACAGATCGACAAACGATACCGCAACCAGCCGTATCGCATCTTGATCGGGCATTCATTTGGCGGGGTGATGGCGGTTTACTCTTTTCTGTATGAACCGGCTCTCTTTCAGGCTTCTCTGGTGATCGATCCAAGCCTCTTTTGGAACGATGAAGCGCTTGTGAAGCAGGCGGCGGCCTATTTTGAGACGCCGAAGCCTGTAAACCATTTTATGTATCTGACCGTCAACAATGCTGACTCCTATTCTGTCGCAGCATGCTGGTCGCTGGCGCACAATCTGTGGCGGAATGACCCGTCGGAATCCGAGACACCCGGTGTTGGCGTGGAGGTTCATCCCATAGATGGCGTTACCCATGGCACCATCCTTTTCCGGAGTGTCTACGACGGATTACAGGCATTCTTTCAGGACTGGCAGATTCCCAATATGGGTCAGATAGTCGAAGAGGGAGGCATTAGCGGCGTGGATCGGTTTTACGAGACGCTGTCAAAGAAATACGGGTTTACGATCCCAGCCTCTGAACTGAGTGTGAGCAGGGCAGGATCCATTCTGCTCGCTCTGAAGCGAAACCCGGAAGCTGTGGTCGTGTTTGAGCGCCTTGTACAGTCGTTTCCCGAATCGGTTGATGCCCTCAACGCGGTAGGTGACGGCTACCAGAGGCTTGGGAATCTCGAACAGGCGAAAAGCTATTACGAACGTGCTGTTGCCAAAGCCGAGTAGGGGCCGCACATGAACCTTCCCTCGACACGAGGGCGGTTGCAGGGGCTGCTGCGCACAATGGATGCTCAGAAAAAGCAATGACGGTGACAACCGCTCAGTGTTGAGAGGGGTTACAGGACAAAGCAGCAGGGCATTCGCCTGAGCCTACTCATGGTAACCCCCATTATGGCACGCTTCAATCCAGTAAAAAGGCCGTCTAACCAACGTTACGAGCCGATGTGTGTGCGGCGACGATCATCCGGAAATCACGAAGCAGTACCACACCCACGCGGCTCAAACGCGATGCGTTAGACCGACGAAACAACGATGCCCCAACCGCTGATACTGTCGCCGCGAGCCGCCACTGAGGCTGAGGGTTAGAGCAATCTTCTACAAATCGTACCCTATTCCAGTTAACGGGAATGCCACCTATGCTTTCATTTACCTCCCGCCGGGAGTCATGAAGACTATGCCAAACACGCCGTTTGAAAGCGCGGCACTTTGAAATGCCTCCAAGCGAGGCTACCCGATTTCGTACCCCCCTCTTTCAGGAGAATGGTTCCATGTCCCTGCTGGCGCTTCATGGCGGAACGCCCTACCGCGATACATCGCTTCGTCCGTTCCCCACTCGCACGCCCTACGGTGACCGAGAAATCGAGTTGCTTACGGAGGCAGTGCGGTCGCAAAATCTGTTTCGTCATGGTGGACGTATGGTGAACGAGTTCGAAAAACGCTTTGCCGCGTTTTACGGCGTCACCGCCGCGATCGGTTCCACGTCCGGCACTGCGGCGCTTCACGTTGCCATGGGCGCGATCGACCCCAATCCCGGTGACGAGATCATCACGGGCGCGATCACCGATCTCGGAACCATCATTCCCATCCTGTATCAAAATGCGATTCCGGTTTTTGCCGATACGCACCCGGAGACCTATACCCTCGATCCGGAGGACGTGGAACGGCAGATCACCCCCCGCACCCGCGCGATCATAGCGGTCCATCTGTTTGGAAATCCGTGTGACATGAACGCGCTTTCCGAAATTGCGTGTCGGCATGGCATCCCCCTTATCGAAGATTGCAGTCAGGCGCACGCCACGACGTACAGGGGCAGATACTTAGGCACCATGGGCGACATCGGGTGTTTCAGTTTTCAACAGTCCAAACACATGACGACCGGCGACGGGGGAATGACCGTTACAAACCATACCGAATACGCGGATCGGATGCGGATGTTTGCCGACAAGTATTTTTACCGGGGACAAAAAGGGCCACGCATGTACGGACCGCTGGGCGTCAACTACCGGATGACCGAACTGCACGGGGCGGTAGGACTGGCGCAACTGGACAAGGTTTCGGAGACGGTGACGCGGCGTAACGCGCTTGGCGACCGGCTCAGCGCGGCGCTGTCCGATGTTCCGGGTATCGTTCCCGCCCCTGTGACACCGGGAGGACGTCATGCGTACTGGCTGTATCCGCTCCGGGTGACATCCACTCCGGCCGGTCTCTTTGCCAAAGCACTCTCGGCCGAAGGCGTAGCCGCAGGCGCCGGATACATCGGGAAGCCGATCTTTCTGTGTTCCGGGGCGTTGGTAGACGGCCAGACCTATGGCGACTCGCATTTTCCGTTCGACAGCCCGTATGCGAGCCGGAAAATCGTCTACGACGAATCGCTCTGTCCCGTCACACAACGGATACTCGACGAGTTAGTGACGCTCAATTTTAACGAAGACTATACGGCATCCGACATTGACGACATGGCGGGCGCGATCCGAAAAGTGGCGGAACAGGCGGACCGGTTGGGGTGACAGCCCTATCTACACCCGCACACCTTGGGCCGCAGCGCGGTCGCGCAGTTCCCGGATCCCGGCGGCGATGCCCTGCGGGTGTTTGTAGATCGCCGTGGCGGCGACCAGCACATTGACCCCTGCGGCTGCGATCTGTGGCGCGGTGTCGGCATTGACACCGCCGTCCACCTCAAGATCGCAAGCCAGCCCTTTGCGTGTGATCGTATCGCGGAGCAGACGCATCTTGGGCAGGGTGGAGGCGATAAACTTCTGTCCGGAAAATCCGGGGTTGACCGACATGACAAGCACAAGGTCCAGCTCGTCGATCACCTCGTCGAGTGTATGCGCCGGGGTCCCGGGGTTGAGCGCCACCCCGATCTGTATGCCCTGCTCGCGCACCTGCTGAACGATCCGGTGCAGATGGGGTGTATTTTCCTGATGCACGATCACGACGTCTGCTCCGGCCCGAATAAACGTATCGACATATCGCTCCGGGCGGTCGATCATCAGATGGGTTTCCAGCGGAAGTTTGGTAATGGACCGGACCGCCTCCACGACAAACGGTCCCATTGAGATGTTAGGCACGAAGTGGCCGTCCATCACGTCGATGTGAAACCGGTCGCACCCACCCTGTTCGGACGCTCGTATCTCTTCGCCAAGACGGGTAAAATCCGCGGAAAGCACCGATGGCGATATCCGGATCATCGTTTCTCCTCCGGCGGGGTTACGTCAAGCCGAGCCGATGCGGCGCGGTCTACCAGCCATACCAGACGGCCTTGGGGCTGGACGATCTGGGAAGGGTATATGTCCGGCTGAAACGGTCCTTCCAACACCTCTTTGAGCACACCGGCCTTGGCTGCTCCGTTTACTAAGAAAAACACTTCGTAGGCGCCGTTGAGCAGCGGCGGCGTCATGGTGATGCGGTCTACGCCAAGTTTGGGCACGTGATGACCCACCACCATGCGCTCGGTCTCGTGGATGGCCGCCGTTCCCGGAAACAGCGACGCCGTATGGCCGTCGTCCCCCATGCCGAGCAGGATCAGATCGAACCGAGGCCATTTTCCTGGCGACAGCTCGAACCGGTCTCGGATCAGGGCTTCGTAGGCCGCCGCCGCTTCGACCGCATCCTGCATCTCCCCCCACATTCGGTGTACCAGGCCCATGTCCACAGAAACCTGCGAAAGCAGGGCTTCAAGCGCCATACGGTAGTTGCTGTCGGCATGGTCCGGCGGCACACAGCGTTCGTCACCCCAGAAAAATTCTACGTTCGACCAGAGCACCTGATTGCGGTAAGGGTCTCCGGTCAGCGTTTCGTACAGTTTGCGTGGCGTATTGCCACCGGCAAGTGCTACGGTAAACCGTCCCGTTTTGTTGATCGCCTGATTGGCCAGCCGCACGATTTCGTATGCCGCTTGACGCGCCAGCGCCTCCGGGTCGTCGCAGATATGTATGTCCATGACGGCTCCTTACGGGTTTTTCCATGCATGGCCGTGCTGGGCCAGCATGGCGTCGGCTTCGGACGGCCCCCAGGTTCCGGACGGATAGGAAGGGATACGCTTTGCCTGTTGTTCGGCCCAGCGTTCGAGGACGGGCATGATGAGCCACCAAGCGACTTCCACGCCGTCGCGGCGTAAAAACAACGTCGCATCGCCCCGCATACAGTCGAGGATAAGCCGCTGATAGGCTTCGGCGGTAGCCGCCTTGAACGCGTCCTTGTAGCGGAAGTCCATCCAGACGGACCGGAGTGCCATCTGTGCGCCGGGGTATTTGGCCTCAAAACGCATCGAGATGCTCTCATCCGGCTGAATCTGAAGCGTAAGCACGTTGGGTGCTACGTCGTCTTCCATCATGCGACGAAACATAAGATGTGGCGTTCGGCGAAAATAGATCGACACCTCGTTGATCCGCTTGGTCAGCCGCTTGCCGGTTCGGATATAGAACGGGACGTCGGCCCAGCGCCAGTTGTCCACGAAAAACGTTCCCGCGACAAACGTTTCGGTGATGGAGACCGGTGATACCCCTTTTTCCTCCAGATAGCCCGGAACCTGCTGATCGCCTACCGTACCGGGTGCGTACTGCGCGCGAACAAAGTATTTGTCCACATCCGTCGGGGAATAGGGACGTAAGGCGCGCAGCACTTTTACCTTTTCGTCGCGCACCGCATTGGCGTCAAACGTGCTGGGGGGTTCGAGCGCGATAAGTGCAAGCACCTGCATGAGATGATTCTGGAGCATGTCGCGTAGCGCGCCGGACTCCTCGTAGTATCCCCCCCGCCCCTCCACGCCGATATGTTCGCCGGAGGTGATCTGAATGTGGCTGATATAGTTGCGGTTCCACAGCGGCTCGAATATCCCGTTGGCAAACCGGAACGCCATGATGTTTTGCACGGTTTCCTTGCCGAGATAATGGTCGATGCGGTATACCTGCCACTCTTCAAATACGTTGCCGATCTCGCGGTTGAGTTGTTTGGCCGACTCCAGATCGCGTCCAAACGGTTTTTCTATGATCACCCGCCGCCAGTGATGCGACCCCGACACTTTTGCCATGCCGGCAGCTCCAAGCTGTCTGACGATGATCGGAAACACGCTGGGCGGCGTGGAAAGATAATAAATCCGGTTGTCGGACTGTGTTCGTTCTTTGCCTTCATTCTGGATGATCGCTTCGATTTTCCGGTACAGTTCGGGGTCGTCAAATTCACCACCTACAAAAAACAGCCCCTGTACAAACTCGCGCAACGTCGTTTCGTCTACACTATCGGCTGGGGCGAACTGTTTGATCGAAGTGTACATCATGTCGCGGTAGGCGTCTTGGCTCAACTCACCACGTCCCGCGCCGATGATGGTAAAACCTTCCGGTGTCAGTCCCTCACGCATCCCGGCGTAGAGCGCCGGAACGATTTTGCGTTTGGTCAGATCACCGGAACCGCCAAATATCACCATGACGCAC
>VGJU01000028.1 GCA_016867335.1 Candidatus Zixiibacteriota bacterium
TAAGTTTCATATCCATAGCATACAAAACAGGTCGTTATTTGTCAGTGGGTTTCTCGCTGTCAACCCTTTATGGCATTCCTCCCCACAGCAAGCTCATGGGGTTCCCATCCCACTGGAGAAGAAATGACATCGTTTTGCCCCACAACCCCACCGCGCTGATCGCAAAGGATACCAGCAGGATAAGCACTGAAAACAGACAGGCGACCAGCATGAAGCGGCGGGTTCGGTAGCGTGGCGGAAGCCGGAAATCGAGATACACGGCGGCGATGCACACGAGCGCTACACCCAGATTGGTCGTAAAAAGCGCCACGATCTGGGTAAGCAGGTCAAAACTGACATCGCTCCATATCCACACGCACGAGGCCACAAAAAACCATGTGACCAGTATCGTTTGCAGACTCCGATAGGGAAACGTGGCAAAGGAGGGCCGGACAGCGCTGAAAAATTCATGGGATACGCGCGTTACCGCTTCCGGAATGGTTGCCAGCGTACCCCACAGCGCCGCCAACACCGCCGTGTAGTACAGAGGAACCAGCCACGGATGGATCTGCGCCCATATAGACGACTGTTTGGTCAGCAAATCCCACATGTTGCCCGGAAGCGACTGATGACGCGGATAGAGCGCCACCGCACCGGCGATCATAAACGAGGCCGTCACGACAAACAATACGATCGCTCCCATCGAAACGTCCCACCGGAGCGGGGTCAGCAAAAGACGCATCCGCCGTGCCTCGACCGGATCGTCCTTGAGATAGTCGATCACCGAGGCCGAACGAACGCGCGTGCGCACCCGATCGGCGTCCGGATGTGCGGCGAGTCCCCACCCCTGAAGTCCTACCCATCCGGCATAGGCGAGATAGGTGCTGATCGTGCCGCCGACATAGCCGAATACGGTAACAAGGTTGAGAAAATATTCGTTTTGGGCGGCGGGCGGCGCCCATGCCGGTGCGGATGGCAACCGGCCAAAGGAAAGCGCCCCGGTCGCCACCCCAAAAAGGTCGGGCCAGACGACAAGGGTGGACAGTATCGTGCCGCCAACCAGAATCCCGCAGATGACGAGCTGTTGTTTTTCAAGACTTGCATAGGAGGTAAGCAGGCTGAGACCGAGCGCCAGCCCGAGAAACAACGTGGTAACCAGATTTTCCCATGTTCGCATCGACGAACCCTGCGGCAGCCAGTCGTTTACAAGATACACCACAAGGTTGCCACAGGGTTTGGCGACTGCCGTAAGCGCAAGGGTAAGACCCAACAGTTCCACGGTCAGCAAAGTAAGGATAAACCATCCACGAGGGCCGGGCAGTTCCGCCAGCGCGTTACCTACGGGTTGACCGCTTACTACCGGGTAGCGCCCCAGCAGATAGGTGACGCATACACCTTTGACCAGCACGCTGGTCAGAATCAGCCACAACAACCCGTATTCAGCCCACGCGCCGACACCGGTGACCAGTATGGTCTCGCCCGCGCCGATGGCGATGGAGGCGACCATCGCCGCCGGACCGAAGAAACGCAACATCCGCAGCGCACGACGCAACGAAAACGGTGCCGCATACAACGAGTCCGGTTCGGGAACCGTAAGAATTTCAGGAGAAGAAGATACGGGATTCAAGAGATGCGATCCGGTAGATTGCAGGCAGTGTGCTTGAGGTACGCTCTGCCCAAACACAAGGGTCCGAGAACAAAGGTATAAGCAGGGAGCCCCTCAGCGCCGTAAAAGCGCCTCTCCATATCACCGTATCCGTTCGATCCGGAGAATACGAATCGGGGGGGTAAGCCGCTGTTCCTGACGTGGTGACATCTGGATTTTTCGGACTACTTCCATGCCTTTGAGCACTTGTCCGAATGCCGCAAAACCCTGTCCATCAGGGTTGCGTTTGCCGCCGAAATCGAGTTCGGGTTGATCGCCGATACAGACAAAAAAGCCCGACGTAGCGGTATCCGGCCCCAGTCTTGCCATGGAAATCGTACCATCGTGGTGTTTCAGTCCGGTGACGCTTGTGCGTTCGAGGGCAATAGGCGGGTACCCGCTTTTCGGCGGATACGAGGTGTCGGAAAACGCCGGATTGATCGCCCCCTGAATCACCTCGATCTTGACCGCGCTGTTCGGCTGATTGTCCATCGTCACGGTACGATGAAACACCCCCCCGTCGTACTGCCCTCCGTCCATATACCGGACAAAATTGGCGACGGTCACAGGGGCGCGCGTCGAATCGATCACGGCCTCAATCTCGCCTATTTCGGTGACGATCCGTATGGAAATGTGGCCCTCGCCAGCAGGCGCGTCACCCGTGCCGACCAAGACCGACAGTACGATTGCTAAGAGGGGAAGCAACGGGACCTTCATTTCTTCTCCTTTCGAACGATTTCCAGCACGTCGCGTAGCATGGCCGCCGCCGTAGGCTTCGGTCCTCGCTCGTTGACCGTTATTGCCATCGGGCCGACAAGGTCGGTGTGAAAGACGATCCCCATGCTAAGCGGAGGCAGATGCGCCAACGGATGATCCTGGGATAGTCGCTCCGGTCCCACTTTAAGCGTATAGCCGCCATCCGGACGGCGCAGGGCCACACCGAGCATGGTCAACGGCAGGTCTTCGCGTCCGAGATGTGTAATACCCGTCACCGCTATATCTTCCAGACGGGCCGGGATGTTGAGGATGCTGTTGGCCAAGATGACCAACTTGCTGGCGGCATCCCATCCTTCTACATCGAGTCGAGGGTCGCGTTCCGCGATTTCGAGCCGTTGAGCCTCGCGCAGCGCCGTTTCGTACGGGTCGCCCGCGTTCATCCGGGATAGGATATAGTGCGACGTGCCGTTGAGTATGGCGTCTACCCGTTCGATCACACATCCGGCAAGGTCGCGCGCACCGAGATTGTACGTCGGCAGGCTGCCGCCAAGCGTCGCGCTAAACTTGAGCGCCACACCATAACGTCTTGCAAGCGAAAGAAGTTCCGGATACGCAAGTACAAGCGGCGCCTTGTTGGCGATGACGACGTGCCGTCCGGAGGAAAGCGCCATGCGGACGTGCGTCAGACCCGGCTCGCCATCCTTGAGGTTGACCGAAGTCGCTTCGAGCGCTATGTCGGCATGCGATAAGGAAAGCGCTTCAAGACTACCGAGTCCGAGCCGGCCCTTTCCGGGATATCCCGCAACCGATCCGGCTCGCTTAGCCTGTACCAAAAGTCCGGCATCCAGCCCGTCCGGATCAACCACACCCCCGGTCCGATCCACCGCGGCGGTAATGGACAGCCAAACGCCATAACGTCGCTCCAGCTCCGACGCCCTGTCCGCTACGATCTCCGCAAAACTGCGCCCTACCGGCCCAAACCCAAGCAAGGCGATCCGAACCCGCATAGCATCGGCCATCTGCGTCTTCATCCTTCATCATTCGATTCGTAATTCGTAACTCATCATCCTTCATCCTTTTCGTCTTTCCTGTCAAGCTATTTGTCGGAAGAACGTCTTATGACGATGACCGACGGGGTGTCGCAAAAAACACGAAGCGGAGGTTTTTCAGCCTCGTAGGTCAAGACGTTTGCACTGCCGTCCGACACGCAAAAACGCCTTGACAGATAAGCGCATCGGGCTGTTTTTACCGGTAGAGATAGCTTTGTTTTGGCCGCTTTCCGAGGCTGCGGGTTTTATTTCCGAACGCCATGCATGAACTCAAGAAAAACTATCAGAAACACTTCAGGATTGCGTTTGGGGTGGCGGGGGTTCTACATGTCCTTGCCGGATTAAGCTGGGGAGGGTGGTCCGCGTGGTTTGGCGAGCGTGTGGTGGCCGTAAGTCTCGCGCCATACACGGATGTCATGGAGATTCAGCTTACCGAACCGGACATGAAGCCGTCCGGTCCCATGATCCTGCCTTCTGAGACGCAGGAGACGCCGGATGCGTTGAGCGAGATCATTCCGGTTCCGGATCCGATCGAAGAGGAAACGCCGTTGGAGGAGATGGCGATCTCGGAGCCGTCTTCCGATCAGATGGGTCTATCCGGGACGGCGTCCTCACCCGGTGTTGGGACAGGCACTGGTTCGGGAGGCAAGATATCCGAGCCTACCCTTGCGCCTCCGAGCGGCGGCCCGGTGTATGACGAGCGTCCGAGGGTACTCAAAAAAGTCGAGCCGGAATATCCGCTTCTGGCTAAGATGGCAGGCATAGAGGGCTTGGTAGTGTTGTCCATTCTGATCGACGAGAACGGTAAACTGGTAGAGGTGCAGGTTGTCAAGTCGCTGGGAAACACGGGATGCGACGAGGCTGCGGTAAAGGCGGTTGAGCAGTATGTCTTTGCGCCGGCTACGGTGCAGGGTAAACCGGTCGCCGCGCGTGTCACCCTTCCGGTGTTGTTTAGCCTCAAGTCGGTCAGATAGCGAAAAGTAACGGAGTTGTGGGTATAAGGACTCGAATCGGATGGGGTCTCCTTTTTCCCGTCTCATAAACCGGATCGAGACCGGGTTTGAGCGGATGGACGCGCATGATGCGATTCCCCATCCGATCAAGCGATTTTCGCGCCGTTTTTTGGCCGTTTCGGTGGGGCTGGCGGCGCTGGTGCACATGTCGGTCGGCGGGGGATGGCTATTATACCGACTGCTTACCGTCAAACCGAGCGAAACGCTTACCCTGATCCCATACCCCTCGGAACTTATGAATCCTGTGATCACCGCCGAGGAAGGCGGGGGCGGGGGAGGCGAGCCGCCGCCGGCCATAGAAGAAGACGTCATCAATCGAGTCATTCCCGTGTCCGTATCGCTATCCGTCCCCGAACCCGTGCCCGACGTGGAGATGTTGGGAGAACAAGAGATCGCCGAACCGGAAGTAAAAGATGTGGCGATGGTTTCCGAAACCCCGTCAGCCCCTGCTGGCGGTGGACAAACCGGAACAGGTAGCGGTGGCCTTGGGGGCGGCGGATTTGGCGGCGGTCCCGGAGCAGAGGGCGGAAGCGGAGGCGACGGCCCTCCCGGCGCGTGGAAATACGATACCCCCCCCAACCCTCGCCGACTTCCGCAACTGGTACAACCCAAAAAACTCCGCAACATCGCCGCCATCGTGAAATTCCGTCTGCTGATCAACGAATTTGGACTGGTCATCGATGCTACGATCTCCGAATCCTCCGGATACAAAGAACTGGATGATCTGGCGCTGGAGGCGATCAACAAGTCCGTCTTTAACCCCGCTACTTTTCAAGGCCGTCCTGTAAAAGCATGGATTGCCTTTGGATACGGGTTTCGCTCCAAATCCTGAGAGGCTGTTTTAAAGTTGCTCCGTCGGCTCAAGAACGAGCGAAAAAGGGGCTATCAAGACGCGCGAAGCAGCCGTTCGACACCAGGATGGACTTTTAAAACAGCCTCTGAGACGGCATGTGTTTTACCCTTCGAATTTCAGTCTTACCTTGGCGTTACTGGCACGATAGTTGCGTCTCTCGAATAGGATCGCACATCCGTTTTGCCGTTTTCTTTATACCGGAGGACGCGCGGTGTCGTTTCATCCTTTTTCGGCGGGAGGGGCTATGATGCGTACCATACTGGTTCCGATAGAGTCGGGGGTTCACTACGAAACAGCACGGGATCATCTGTGTCGGCTGGCGCCGCTCTATGGAAGCCGAACGCTCGGTCTTCAGGTCATCGACACTTTTGATCTGGAGAAAGAGTTGGGAGATCGGGAAGAGGCGAGACGTCTTTTGGAACGCGACGCCCGTCTTCGGGTCGAAGCGTTCGAACGGGAGTGCCGGGACAAGGGTATTGCCTCGTCGGGTGAAACGGTTATCGGAGAAACCGTCGAGGAGATTGCGCTGTATGCCCAGCGCTCCGATCTCCTTCTTATCGGAGAAGCTCTCTCGGACGAAGAAGGACTTGAACGCCGACAACGGCGCGTGAGGGCTGTGCTTCACCGTCTTACCCGTCCTTTGTTGATCGCGCGCGAAGGATATGAAAAGATGAGACGTATCGTGATGGGATATGATGGCTGCGAAAAGGGCGGTCATGCGCTTCAGTGGAGCGCCGATCTTGCCGAACGGGCGTCGGCTGAGCTGGTGTTCGTCGTTTGCGCAGACACCAGAGAAATGATTGCCCAGCTTGCCGAAGAGGCAGAAGCGTATCTGGATGCGTATCGGATCCACCGATCGGTCCGCACTGCCGAAGGCCATCCGGGCGAGGCGCTGGCGCAGACGGCACGACAGTCTAGCGCGGATCTTGTCGTCGTGGGATCGCACGGTCATGGAAGGCTCCACGAGATGGCTTTTGGCAGCACCACGCGCTATGTACTCGAAAACGTCCCCATGTCGCTTCTGATCTGGCGATAATGTAAAGCGTAGCATCTTTTCGACGGAGCGTTTATGGGATCCGACATGGAGATTGCACAGCAGGTGGCGCTTAGACCTATCGATGACATCGTCCATGCATGGGGGTTGCGCCCGGAAGAGGTGGAACACTATGGGCGATACAAAGCCAAAATAGACTTGACCGTGTTAAACCGAATCGCGGATCGCCCGTCAGGAAAATACATCGTCGTCACCGCCATCACGCCCACCCCGCTTGGCGAGGGCAAGACGGTCACGACCATCGGGCTGGCGCAGGCGTTGCAGAAGATAGAAAAACGCGCCATTCCGGTTATCCGGCAACCGTCGCTCGGCCCGGTATTCGGTATCAAAGGGGGCGCTACAGGCGGCGGTCGTGCGCAGGTTGTGCCGATGGAGGAGATCAATCTTCATTTTACGGGCGATTTTCACGCTGTCTCCGCCGCGCACAACCTGTTGGCGGCTATGACCGACGCGCATGTTTTTCATGGCAACACGCGCTCGATCGACCCGGCACGCATCGTCTGGCCGCGTGTACTCGACGTACTGGATCGCTCGCTTCGCCATATCGTCACCGGGCTTGGCGACAAGTGGGTCCGTGAAGCCTCTTTCGAGATCACGGCGGCGTCGGAGGTGATGGCCATCCTCGCGTTGGCATCCGGCATGGAGGATTTGCGTATGCGGCTCGGGCGCATCGTAATAGGGTATACATCGGAGAAGAAACCGGTCACCGCCGAAATGCTGTCTGCCGCAGGAGCCATGACCGCATTGCTCAAGGAGGCGATCAAACCCAATCTGGTACAAACGCTCGAAGGCGGCCCGGCGCTGATTCACGCAGGTCCTTTTGGCAATATCGCGCATGGATGCAGTTCGCTTCTGGCAGACCGTCTTGCGCTCCGGCTTGCCGATTTTGTCGTGACCGAAGCGGGATTTGGCGCAGATCTGGGGTTTGAAAAATTCTGCCATATCAAATGCCGTGCAAGTGACAGGGTTCCGGATGCGGCGGTGCTGGTCTGTACGGTCCGTTCGCTCAAGGCGCATAGCGGACAGTTTCGTCTTACACCCGGCAAACCGCTCGATCCGGGGCTGAGCCAAGAAAGTCTAGAAGCCCTTCGCACGGGAAGCGCCAATCTGGTAAAACAGATCGAAAACGTCAGGTTGTTTGGTGTTCCGGTTGTGGTGGCCATCAATCGGTTCGAGACGGATACGGACCGAGAACTTGCCATGGTGCGCGAGATCGCCTTGGATACCGGAGCGGACGGGGCGGAGATATGCGAGGTATGGACAAAGGGCGGGGTTGGTGGCGTGGCACTGGCGGAAACCGTCGTCCGGGCGACGCAACGCCCCGGTCGTTTTCGGCGGTTGTATGATGACGACGATCCGACGGAGAAAAAAATAGAAACGCTCGCCCACCGGGTGTACGGTGCGGCGGGGGTGTCGTTCTCCCCCTCTGCGAGAGACCGGATAGGGCAATATCGTCGGCTGGGTTTTGGGCATTTGCCGGTGTGCATGGCCAAAACCCAGTACTCGCTTTCGCACGACCCAACCCTGCACGGCGTGCCGTCCGGTTTTACCTTGCCGGTTCAGGATGTGCGGCTTTCCGCCGGGGCCGGATTTCTGTATGTGTTGTGCGGCGATATCATGACCATGCCGGGGCTGTCTTCACAACCCGCCGCCATGCGGATCGACGTGAACGAGCGGCAACGAATCACGGGGCTTTCATAAGACCCGCTATGCTTCTTTTTTCTCCGAAGGTCGTACCGTCAACACCGGGCACGGCGCTTTGCGTACGACTTTTTCTGCGGTGCTGCCCATGATCAGATGGCTCAAACCGCTACGACCGTGTGTGGAGATGACGATCAATCCGATATCCTGTCTTTTCGCCAGTCGCACGATCTCGACAAACGGTATGCCCATGGTCAAAATCGTTTCGGTCTGAATCCCTTCGCCACGGATTTTTTCCGCCATATCCCTCAGCCGGTCGTTCAGAATGCCTATCAAATCTCGGCTGTAGTAGGCACTTGGAACCGCCATCACATTTACGTCCGTCCCCTGAAAATAGGGGGCCATCACATGGACGACCACCAGCCGGGCTTTGTATCGTTTCGCAAAAAAGAGGGCATGTTCCAAGGCGTAATCCGCGTGCTCGGAGAAATCGGTGGGAACCAGAATGGCTTCAAGCCGGACTCGGTCTTCGTTGGATATGGGTTGCTCGTTCATGACGTCCCTCCCGAAATAGCGATAATGGTACGAACAAAGATGCACAAGGTCGAACTGCAACATTCGTGCCACAACCCGAAGCAAATCCCAGAGCCCGTTTTTGGCTCTCTTAAGGCCGCAAAAACCGTCTATTTGGAAAAAAATTGACATATTGTCAAACTTTAAGGAAGTTCTCTTATGCGGTCTGTTCCTTTTGTCAAAATCACATCGTCAATCCGCTTTTTTTTTCCGACACGCTGTCAAGTGGTTTTGTCGCCCGATCCGGACGCTTTGTTTAGGAGACCTGGCCATGCATGCTCATGTAAAAATGCACGAGGGAACCCCGACGCTTTTTCTGGACGGGCATCCCGCTTTTGCCGGATACATGTGGACGGGTGCGCCCGATCTTGAGCACTTTCCGGTAGCGCCCATCGTCCGTCGGTACGCGGAGGCCGGTATCCATCTGTATGCCTTCTACACCGGGTCGCAAGGGTCGAAGGAGTGGTGCGGCCCCGGTGCCGGATACGACGGGCACTTCGATTTTTCGCTTACCGAGGCCCGTCTGGGCAAGCTGCTCTACAACGATCCTGATGCGCGGTTTCATTTTCGCGTACATCTCGACATGTACGACTCGTGGTGGTGCGAAATGTACCCGGAGGAATGCGAATTGGGTTCGGGCGGAACCCGTGCCAGCGCCTCGTTTGCTTCTACGATCTGGCGCGAGCAGGCCAAAGCGTTTCTCAAAGCCTATATCGGTCATCTAAAAAAAATTGGGCTGGCGGACCGTGTCATAGCCTATCAAACCGGCGCCGGCGGAACCGGAGAATGGGTCAAAGGCGAATGTTCGATGGCTGCGGAATGCGGCGATTACAGTACGCCCATGCGTCGTTATTTTCAAAACTGGCTCCGTGCAAAGTATGACAACGACGAAAAAACGCTATGCGCGGCATGGAACCGCTCGGATGCCACCTTCGCCTCCGCCGCGGTCCCGTCGGAAACCGAGCAGTTGCACACATCGCATTTTCTTTTTCGCGACCCCGCAACTAACAGGCCGTCATCGACTATTACACGGCGCTGGCCGATCTGTGCGCCGACTTGTTGGTCGATTTTCACCGGACGGTCAAAGAGGAGACGGACGGACAGGCGCTAGCAGGCGCTTTTTACGGGTACCTGATGGAACTGGCGTGGAATTCGGCGTTTTTTGGCGGCGGTACACAAAGCCAGTATTCGACTACGCAACGGTGCGGACATTTGGGACTATCCAAGGTGCTGCGGTCGCCGTATACCGACTTTATCGTCAGTCCCCACAGCTATGGATTTCGGGGTATAGGCGGTCACGGCTGCGCCATGCCACCGCCCGAGTCGATGCGGATTCACGGCAAACTGTATCTTTTCGAAGAAGATACCCGCACCTATCTCAATCCGGCCGATGGGGGCTATGGACGTACGGCGACTCCCCACGAAACCATGGCCGTGCTACAGCGTAATTTTGCTGAGACGCTCATGCGCGGACAAGGCATCTGGTGGCTGGGCAATTCGCCGCCCCACTCGCATATCGACCCCGAAAGAGTGCCTGCCTTTCGGTCTATGCTCAAACAGTTCGGAAAAATTGGCACGTTCGGACTGCATACGGACCGGACACCTGCCTCTCAGATCGCTGTGTTCATAGACGACGAGAGTTTTTTCTACGAGACCGTCCGCAACGACATGGATCTGCCGCTTATCTTTCAGCAACGGCTCTGGGGGTTGCCCAGAATCGGCGCGCCGACCGATTATTATCTGCTTCAGGATTTGCTGGAAGACCGTCTGCCGCCTTACCGACTCTACATTTTTCTCAACGTCTTCCGGCTTGACGACACGCGTCGCCGGGCGCTCAAACAGGTGGTTCGGCGGGACGGGCGCGTGGCGCTGTGGATCCATGCCCCCGGATACCTGCGCGAGGATCCGTCATGCAAACACATGACCGACTTGACCGGTTTCCGGTTTGGCATGGGCGAAAATCCGTGGGGGCCGATGATGCAGGTCACGGATTTTACTCATCCGATTACGGAGAAATTACCCCACGATCTGATGTGGGGAACCAACAACCTGTTAGGACCGGTGTTTCATCTCGAAGATCCGGACGCTCGTGTACTGGGCGAAGTGGTATACTCGCAAGGATGCTGTGTACCCGGGATGGGGGTAAAGACCTTTGAAGATTGGACTTCCGTATATGTTTCCGCGCCCAAATTGCCCGCGCCGTTGTTGCGCGGTCTGGCGCGATTTTCCGGCGTGCATCTCTACAGCGAGGAGGGAGACGTACTCTATGCGACGCCGCAACTGTTGAGCGTGCATACCGTCGCAGGGGGAGAACGGACCTTCGAACTGCCCCGATCTGCGGAAGTGGTGTACGATCTGTTCGAACAACCCTGGATCGCCCACCACGCGCATCGGTTTACCGTCACCCTGCCACCCAAGTCCACCACGCTATACTATACCGGCAAGGCGGAACTGCTGGAAAAACTCAATCATACAAAGCCATAGAAACTACCGAAAAAACTCCGGTTTCCACGTCGCGTCGAAAACCCGCATCAAATTTTTGCCTAACAGCTTGCGGATGTCGTCATCTCCGAAGCCCGTGTCGATCAATTTCTGCGTAAGCAGCGGAAAGTCTTCGATTCCGTTAAAACCCGCCGGTTGCCGGTTGTTGTTGTCCGGCGGCTGTGCGATCCGGTCAAAGTCTCCGGTTACACGCTCGTAAGGCAGCGCATCGGGGTTGTGTACATGGGGCGGATAGGCGCCCATCGTGCCCATCGAATCCGTGGAAACGCCGACATGGTCGATACCGATAAGATCGAGGGCGTAGTGTAGACATCGCATGTAATCATCGAGCGTGGGCATACAGGGGGTTCCGTTCCAGATAAGCGGCGCCCATGTGGTTATACATACCACGCCGCCGCTTGCGGCAACGGCCCGGATTTGGTCATCCGTGATGTTGCGGGGATTGTCGATCACGCTTTTGGGGTTGGAATGCGAGGTGATAAACGGCTTTTGGGCGACCCGGCAGGCGTCCATAAAACTTTTTTCGCCGACGTGGGTAAGATCGAGCGTAATACCGATGCGTTCCATCTCGCGGATCAATATACGCCCGTACTGGGTCAATCCGGCGTCGTTCCACTCCAGACACCCCGCACCGGCCATGTTTTGTTCGTTGTAGGTCAGTTGAAGGATACGCAGTCCCAACTGTTTCCAGACCAACAAGTTTTTGAGGTTGGATCCGACAAAAGAGGTGTCCTGCGAAAGAAAAATATGCGCCAGTTTACCCTGCACATGGGCGTCCCGAATGGCTTGGGGACTGTCGGCCAGACAGAAGGTGGGTTCGGAGACGATCACATCGACAAAATCGCGCACATACGACCATGTATCCACCATGTCGCCGCCGGGGCGGGGGATGGTAAGCCCTACGGCGGTAAGTCCGGAGCGATCGGTTCGGTCCGTCCGGCGAAGCAAATACTGTACGCAAGGGTCGATGACGATGGCGTCGGCGTGGAGCCGCGCCGCGCGCTCGGTGACGGGCATGGAGAGCCTCCTGAAAGGATGAAGTATGAAGGATGAAAAAACACAAACCATGCTCGAACCCGGCGTGGTCCGAGGAAACTGGTGGCATAGACTCGACGACGGTCGTGTCCAGTGCGACCTGTGTCCGCGTCTGTGCAAATTACACGAAGACCAGCGCGGGTTTTGTTTTGTCCGGCAGGAGCGCGACGGCGGTATTTCGCTGACCGCGTACGGACGCGCATCCGGGTTTTGCATCGACCCCATCGAAAAAAAACCGCTCAATCATTTTTATCCGGGTACAAGTGTCTTGTCGTTTGGCACGGCAGGGTGCAACCTCGGTTGCCGGTTTTGTCAGAACTGGGACATCTCCAAGTCGCGCGAGACGGCCCGGTTGAGCGAGTGGGCCGCACCGATGGATATCGCGGCAACGGCGTCTCGCACCGGATGCCGAAGCATCGCCTTTACCTATAACGATCCGGTAATTTTTGCCGAATACGCCATCGACAGTGCCGTTGCGGCGCATGATCTCGGTCTCAAGACCGTAGCCGTGACCGCCGGATACATTATGCCGGAAGCGCGCCGCGCGTTTTTCGCGCACATGGACGCAGCCAACGTCGATCTCAAGGCGTTTACGGAAACGTTTTACCACAAACTCTGTTTTGCTGCGCTTACGCCGGTGCTCGATACGCTCGTATGGCTCAAACGCGAAACCGACGTATGGATCGAGGTGACGACCCTGCTCATCCCCGGTCAGAACGACTCGGAAGACGAGATCGCCCGGCTGTGCGACTGGTTCGTAGAGCATCTCGGACCCGAGACACCGCTTCATGTTACGGCTTTTCACCCCGATTTCAGGATGACCGGCATTGCGGCTACGCCGGCATCCACGCTTTCGCGCGCGCGTCGGCAAGCCAAAGCCGCCGGACTGCATCACGTATATACCGGCAACGTGTATGATGCCGAAGGACAGTCCACCTACTGTGCCGGATGCGGCGTGTTGCTTATTGAGCGAAACGGGTATCATCTGGGCAAGTGGAATCTAGGTGTCGGGGGGAAATGTAACCGGTGCGGTGTGGGGCTGTCCGGACATTTCGACGCCGCGCCGGGCGACTGGGGGCCGCGTCGCCAGCCGGTGCGGGTGTGATCATGTGGCCAGATCGATTTTGTTGGTGCCGAGCCCGGCCGAAGCCCTCAATAACGAGGCTCGCGAGGTAGCCCCCGAGCTTTGCCTAGGGTCTAAGATGCCTCTAATACTTGGCCCACAGACTAACACGGCACGCCCCCACCGGCAACCGCACCACCACCACCGGCTCGCCGTGTCGGCGCACCTGTTCTCCTGTTAGTTCTCGCCCGTCCACCGCGATCCGGGAGAGCGCCTTTTCTCCAAAACTCGCCGGCAAGACCAGCGACAACTCAGGGCACGCGATCGCACCTTCGGCCACACAGCGCAGTTCATTGCCTTCCCACGCACACTCGATCAACTGCCAGGTATCGCGCGCTTCCCAAAATCCGAGCCACTGATCAAACGACCAGATGGGGAAAGCGCGTTCCCGCGCCTGCCGCAGCAATTCTTCCCCCGGCGCCCGCGAGTACTGCACCCAATTGCTCGGATGGATGCAGACGGCATAAGGCGTGTGGAAGCGCGTGGCAATGTCGGCGAAGATTCGCTCTAATTCGGTGGCAAAAGTCTGGGGCGCGAGTTTGTACGAATAGTCCGCCGCGCCGAACAACACATCGTCAGAGGCATGGGTGTGCTGCTGGAACACCTCATAGAGCCGGCCATCGGGCTGGCAAAAGCGCATGGGCATGGCTCCGCCAAACGCCGCGTATGGCGCGCCGACGCGGTCGCGCAGGTACATGCCCGAAAAATAATTGCCGTCCAAAAGCACCCCACACTTTTCCATGACCTCCACCAGCTCGAGGTACCCGGCCCAGGCCGTGCAGTGGTTGCGCAGCGAACGCGCCTTGACCGCGAACATCTGCTCGAACAGGCGGACCTGGCGCTCGAACTCCGCCACGCGTTCGGCCACGGGGCATCTGTCGAGTGGCCGCAGATTGGGATGTGGTCCCAAGTCGTGATGCTGCCCGTAGCACTCGCCATCGGTGCGCGTCGACTTGGTGTTGGTCGGAATCAGATAGAGGCTCATCCGGCCGCCGTTTGCGGTCACTGCCGCAAACTCCTCCTCGTTCCACGCCACCTCGGCGCCGTCCTCGTCCCCCGAATACAGCAAGATCCCCGGAGCGTTTCCCGGCAAATGAGAAAAGAGAGGAACCGGAGCCGGCACCCAGCGCCGGACCAGATCCACCAAGAACCGCGCCAGCAAATCCGCATACGGCATCCACGCGGCGTCGTTGGGGCCGATCTCGCAGGCCAGATGCGAAGGCCGGGCGCAGCCGTCTTCTGCCGGCACCTGCTCGGCCCGCGCCGGATCGCCCTGGCGCAAGAGCAAGACGCACAGCGGCAGATCAAAGGCCCAGGCGACGACGCGCCCCTGGCCCACGGCTGCTTCCACAATGCCTGGACTCTCGCCGTGGTACTGGCCGGGGTGCGATAGGTGGGCTAGCACCCCGGCTGTTGTTTGGTACTGCTCTGCCCTGCCGACCACGGGGAACAACTCCCCTGCTGCGCCGGCCGCTGGATACGCCGTGGGCCGCAGGCGCAACGGCCCCGGTTTTGCGCCCATGCGCTCCACTCCGGCAGCTTGGACCAGCGCGCCCTGTGGCAAAAAACACACGCCCGTCCCTCCACGCCGGGCATACGCCAGCGCCTCTTCTTCCCAATCCGTTGCCAAAGACGCCGGACAGAGTAGGACCGGCGCCTCTGCGGGAGCGAGTGCCGCGATTCCCTCGGGGGTCACTGGACGACACAGCGCCACCCCCCAGGTCTTCATGATTTCGCCGAGGTATCCAGATAGATCAGAAGGAGTTTACAACAAAGCCATGTACATGGGTAATCCGTTCTATTTGCAGACCTTCGACAGCCTTCTGGCGATCCCTTCAGACATCTGCATGCCCTTAGATCCGAGACCGTAGGGACAGGTCGATGACCTGCCCTCGTATGGCGGCGCCACAACCGTTATGCGACCTCGTTGGGCAGTTGCCCAACTGCCCGCTGCGCATTGGGCCGAAAATCCGGCGCCTTCAGCAACTGCGTCCCCTGGGCAATCGAATCCGCCGCCAAGATGGCCGGCACCGCGGTGTCGAGCGCGCGGTACACATCGAACTCCAGCGGCCGCACGCCCAGCACCGCATCGCGAAACGCCGCGTGCACATAATAATCGGCATCGCCGTGGCCGCTGCCCGTGGCGCCGTGCGGCGCATCCGTGCGCTCGTAGTGCCAATCCACTTCGGCCAAGTCGTGCATCTGGCTGTCCACCGTCCACAACAACGGCCGGCCCCGGCCCGCGCGCTTCCACTCCACGCAGCCCTTGGTCCCCAGCACCTGATACCAGTGATGGCCGCGCGCGTGCGGCACCGGCTGGGTGAAACCCGTGGCCAGCCGCAAGAGGGCGTCTTTCTCGGTCTTCATCAGCGCCACCTGGATGTCGGGCTGGCCGATCTCAGGATGGGCATAACTCGGCGCGCCTGTGCTCATCGCCGTCACCTCCACCACCCGATCGTCGAGAACCTTGAGCAACGGGCTCAATTCATGGGGCAAATAGTGGATCGGCGGCATGGTGTGCAGCCAAGTGGGCTTGGCCCCTGGGCGGGCCGGGAGATCTTCGACGCTGGCAAAGGCGCCGCTCGTCGGGTCTTGGAAAAACTGGCGCGTGCCGTAGTAGCCGATGTACTGGCCTTCGACAAAAGTCACCCGTCCCAACTTGCCCTCGGCCACGAGCTGTTGCCACGCCTCCACAAAACCCCAGTAGCGCGTCTGTTCGCCCAGGCTGTAGACCTTGCCACTCCGTTCGGCCGCCAGAGCGATGCGCCAGCAATCCTCCAGCGTGTGCGCCGCCGGCACCTCGGAGTTGACGTGTTTGCCCGCATCCAGCGCCTGCGCCGCCAGCGCACCCTGCTCTTTGCAGCGCACGCACAGCGCCACCGCCTCCACCTGGGGGTCCGCCAGAACATCCTCGTAGCGCGTGTACGCCGGCACCCGCTCCTTGAGCGCGACTAATGCCGGCTCGTGCAGCGCCGCAATCGGATCACACAGCGCGGTGACGCGAAAACCCGGCACTGCGTGCAAAAGTCGAAGCCACGACAATCCCCTGCCACCCAGTCCCACCAAACCAATGCGAATTTCGTCCATTTATCTACTCCTCAACGCATACGTCGGCTGATTGGCATAGCGCCGCATCTCGATCTTCAACTTGATCTGTGTGTCCGGCAAGAGCCGCACCTGAAAATAGCGGTCATTGATTTCGACGCGCTCATCCTCCGCCTTTACCCTGAGGAACGGGTACTCGCCAAAGCTGCCAGCCCCCCGTGGCCATCGAGGCCGCCCACAGGTTTTATCGTCAAGAACCTCGTAGTGAGCCTGGCGCATTGCTGCCTGAATATAGGCCGTAAGCATTTTATCAACCTTGCTCTATAGGTTGGCCGAAATCGACGAAGTCACCGTCTGGCCATAATCGCCATAACTTGTTGAAACATCAAAGTATTTCAGCGGATGTCCGCTTACTCCCACCGGTCCAGACCCAGCAGGCATCGGCCAAGCGGGGTAAGATCGGCAGGCGGACAGTTCCTCTTTTCCCAGCCACGTGGGTCGCCGGGAAAACCCGGTGGTGTCATACGTTCCTGCCACATTCGGATGCGTTCCTGCCGCAACGGCTCGTCGTCTTCTTTCGCCGGAAACATAAGAATGTACTGGCTCCAGCGGGGTCTGTCCGCCTGATTGCGACTGTTGCCGTGCGGAAGCAGGCTGTGCCAGATGATAAGGTCACCCGCCCTGCCGGGAACGCTTTTTAAGGTGAGTCCTTCCAGATTGGGTCTGCCGGGGTCGCGGTCGGTCGGCTGGGTCCGAACCCATTCGTGAAACCGTCGGTGAAACCCCGGCACGCACTGAAAACCCCCCTGATTTTCGTCCGTATCCGTCAAATACAGCACGCCTTGCATAAATAGCTGGTCCGGATACAGCGAGGCGTTGAAATCCCAGTGAATGGGGGGCTCGTGAAACCCATGCGGACGGTCGGGTCGCTCCGGCGGCGTCATGTTGGTCCGGTCGAAACTCACCCACAACCGTTCCTCGCCCCACAGTTCGGCAAACGTCCGGTACACCCTCGGATGCTGGCGGTTGTTCCACAGCGCCTGATGGTGATACATCTCGACAAAGCCAAACCGACGAGCCGGATCGGTATACCACGTTTCCGGATCGTCGGAATCGATTTCCAGAAAGTCGCCTATCGTCGCCCGCGTCGCGGCAAGGTGTTTCGATGGGACCGCTTCCGGAATTACCACATAGCCGTTTTCTTCCCAGAAAAGACGGTCTTTGGCTTCCAATATGGCCATAGGGATCTTTTTTGATACTAATGCGTTAAAAGGGATTGGGGCGTGTATCGGACAGCTCGAAGACCATCTTCAAATTTATCTATCGCAGATAACACCCCATGTCAAGAGGTAGTCCTATGGTTCGAGCCCCTTTCTTTTACGGGTCTTGCGTTCCGCACAACGGTTACAATAGTTCTTGCCCGCCGCCGCCCTCCGCCCTATATTCCCTATGATGGACGAAAACAAAGACAAGACGTGCAAAGTTAGGAGGTCTACTATGAAAAAGCAGAAAAAGTTTCTCGTCGGATTTGGACTGGTGATCGCCGCGATCGGCTATCTCATCTATACCGGCGCTACGGAGACGACGCTGTATTATCTGACCGTCAGTGAACTCCATGCCGCACCCGTATACGAACAGAATATACGTCTCAACGGTAAGGTAGTAACAGGGACGATACAGCGCGACGAGGTGGGCACGATGCGGGTCCGATTTATGGCCGAGCAAGGCGGACGCCAGACCCCGATCGTTTATACGGGTATCATCCCCGACACCTTTAAAGACGAGTCGGATGTGGTGGTAGAGGGAACTTATGGCAAGGACGGAACGTTTACGGCGCATACGCTTCTTGCCAAATGCCCCTCCAAATACGAAAACGGAGACTATAGCAAATACGAAAATCCTACCCCGTCTTCCGGCAAGTCGTAGCCATATCCCATGTCAAAGGATAAACCCTTCATGCGATTTTACACTGTCCTTGCCCTCCTGACGCTGTTGGTCGTATCGTGTGTCGCGTCGGCCCATGCCGCCATAACGAAAGAACAGGTCAAGGAGGTATCGAGCGATCTGGTCTGCTATTGCGGGTGTGCGAACAAGGTGGTGGCGACCTGCGGGTGTACGACGGCGGATCAGATCGAGGCGGACATCAAGGCGCAGTTGGAGTCGGGAAAAAGCAAAGCCGAGATCGTCGCGGCCTATGTAGCCCAGCATGGCGAACAAGGTTTGGCGACACCCCCGCCCGAAGGGTTTAACATCACGGCATGGGTCATGCCGATTGCCGCCATCATGGCGGGTGGTTTTGTCGTCCGGACGCTGGTGGTACGCTGGCGTAGACGCCGTCGAGACCGTGCGGACCGCGAAGAAGAAACGACCGGGCCGGACGCCGCCGCGCCGGAAGTAAATACCGGACGCCAGAAGCAGATTCTGCGCGAACTCGAAGAAATGGAATAGCCGGTGATTGCCCTCGCTTGTGCCCTGCTCGCCCTCGGCGTCGTCGCATTTCTGATCAGCCCCCTCCTTGACGGTCGTCGCCGACAGCTCGGTCGAAGTCTGGACACCGAAGACTTGAACAAACGCAAAGATTTTCTCTATATGGCGATCCGCGAACTCAACATCGACTATCAGATGGGGAAACTAAACCGCGAGGACTATCAGAAACTCCAAACCGAGTACATGCAGGAGGTGTCGTCGGTGCTGGACGGCATTGAGCGTAAGGCTAACGGCCGAGAGTATGTAACGGCGCGCATAGAAAACGAGGTGCTGGAAATACGACGTCGGCGCGCCGCGCTTCCCTCGTCCGCCGCTCGCGTGGAAACGCCTGCGGCAGTGGAGGACCGGATCGCCTGAGAGCAGTGCGGAACCGCCAACGAAGAACATGCCAAATTCTGTATCGAGTGCGGCGCATCGCTAAAAACGGCCCCCTGTGGGGCGTGCGGAGCGGCCAACCGGCCGGATGCCCGGTTTTGCAGCCAGTGCGGCCAAAAAATGGGCGAATAGAATAAACACATCCCAGAAAGGCACGAAACATACATCATGCTCTTTTTTACCCTTCAAACTTCACCCTTCAAACTTCTCTTTTTAGGTAGCCCTTCGGGGCTTTTTATATTTTATGCCCTGATCGTCGTGTTTTATGTCGCTCCCAAGGTATCTGCCCAGCAGGTCGGACAGATCGGTGTAACCATGATCAACCGGAGCGCCGGCACCCCACTTGCCGGGCACCCCGTTTCGCTGACGGTTCATCAGACGGAAGGTGAGGCGGCCCAACAGGTTGGAACGGGAACGACCGGCGCGACGGGCAAATATCTCTTTACCGGTCTGCCGGCCGATGGCGGGCACTATGTCGTCGAAACACGCTATGGCGGCATCCCGTATATGACAGGACATATCGACCTCAATGCGGGCGCTCTACAGCACGAAGCGGAACTCAACGTGTTCGACGCCACGACCGAAGATGCCGATATCCTGCTCAATGCGCTTCACCTTGTCATCGACGTACAGCAGACCGTACTCAACGTGACCGAGATTCTGGTTTTCAGAAACAACGGGGCGCGGGCGTATGCAGGTGGAGGACTCAAACTCGGTGTGCCTTCGGGATCGTTTCAGCTTCAACCCATGAGCGAAGGGCTGGAACGCACGGATCAAGGGTTGAGCTATACACAGCCTATTCCGCCGGGAGACGCGCAGGTGGTATACGCCTATAGCATGGACCGTGCCACGATTTCGGAGCGGTTGACAAAACCGATAGATTATCCGGTGGGCCGCGTTCAGGTGTTGATCTCTCCAAGTGGCCAACAGGTGGAAGCGGTAAATCTAAACAACGAAGGAGTCCGTCAGATCGGAGAAAAAAGCTATCTGCTGCTTTCGAACGCCTCCGGTCTGCAACGCGGTATGAGCATAGGAGTGGTCTTCCCGTCCGCCATGACCTTGCAAGACATGATGAAATGGGCGATGGTCGCGCTAATTGCGCTGATGACGGTCGGCGGCGTGCTGATGGGCCGACGGGCCGCTCCGGCGGAGGAAACACCGGTCTCGACTATCGAGCGACAGATGACAGACGCAGAAAAAGAACAGTATGCATCCATCCTGCAGGATATGGCCGACTTGGACGAACAGCGTGATACGGGGACGTTGACGGACAAGGCGTACCGACAGCGCCGCAACCGGCTGAAAAACCGCGCAATCCGTCTGTGTATCGAAGAGCGCGAGGATGAGTGACGTCTCCGAACGCGGTATCCGCATCGAACAACTGACCAAAACCTACGGACGCTTCAAAGCCTTGCAGCGGGTCGATCTGTCGGTCCCGGAGGGGGAGTATCTGACCGTCGTCGGTCCGAACGGCGCGGGGAAGTCCACCCTTTTGGGCGTTATCGCCGGGTTGATCCGTCCTACGCGCGGAACGGTCCGCATCGATGGCCGAGACGTGATGCGCGAACGCGACGAGACCGATGGTAGAAAAATCGGCGTACTCTCCTATCATACTTATCTGTACGACGACCTTACGGTCCGTGAAAACCTGACATTTTACGGTAGACTCTATGGCGTGTCTCGCTTGCAGGAAAGCATCGCCCTCCTGTTGGAGCAGGTGGGCATGGCCCGTCGCGCCGAAAGTCCGGTCAGGACGCTCTCCCGCGGGATGAAACAACGCGCCTCTCTGGCGCGTGCGTTGCTCCACGATCCGTCCGTGCTGCTGCTGGACGAGCCATATACAGGGCTGGACCAAGAGGCGATGGATATGCTGCATCAGTTTCTGTCCGTACGTCGTCGTACCGTGTTTTTGGTGACGCACGATCTGCACCGCGGGCTGGAAGTGGCCGACCGGATCGTCATCATGGCGGGCGGACGCATCGTCTGTGATACGCCCTGCCAGGATATGTCGCCCGAAGCGTTCGAGCAACTGTACCGTAAACACACGGCATAAAAGCTAAACTCCCTCGGAAACGGTTGGGTCCGACCCAAAACGTTCAGGCGACCGTACTATTACCGGGTAAAAGAGAAGGCGGATGGATGGCTTTGTTCAAGGCGGCCTACACCATTTTTCTCAAAGACATGACGGTGGAGTACCGCACCCGCGAGCGGCTTACCACCATGCTGATCTTTTCGGTGATCGTGTTGATCGTGTTCAACTTTGCGTTCAACTTCGGTGGCATGGCGGTACAGCGTATCGCTCCGGGCATGATGTGGACGGCATTCGTCTTTTCCGGTATGTTAGGCGTCAACCGTTCGTTTGCGCCGGAAAAAGATCGAGGCACGCTCGACGGTCTGCTGCTTGCGCCGGTGGACCGTTCGGCGATCTATCTGGGCAAGCTGTTTGGCAACCTGCTGTTGATCGGTCTTATCGAGGTCATTACACTGCCGCTTTTTGCGCTGTTTCTGAACCTGCCCCTGCTTCCGTATGTAGACCGTCTAACGGTGGTGCTCGGATTGGGTGCGATCGGTTTTGCCGCCATCGGCACGTTGTTTGCCGCCGTATCGGCCAACTCCGGTATGCGCGAGGTCATGCTCCCCATCCTGCTCCTGCCCGTCGTGTCCCCGGTCCTTATCGCCGGTGTCGAGACGACGACCATAGTCTTCCGAGACGGAACCTGGGAGGAGATGTCACGCTGGCTCAGACTGCTCGGCGCTTTTACGGTCGTATTCGTAGTGGCGTCGGTCGTGCTTTTCGATCATATCGTGGAGGAATAACGCATGGCGTCGTCGTCGCGATACCGGTTTAGCCCGTTGGGGCTGCTCTGTCTATGCGGGTTTGTGGTTTCGCTTTATCTGGCACTGGTCTGGGCCCCGCCCGAACGGGTGATGGGCAACATACAGCGTATCATGTATTTTCACGTGGCGACCGCCTGGGTGGCCGAACTGGCGTTTGTACTCGTAGGGCTGGCCAGCGTGGTCTATCTGTGGCGACGCGAACGCGATTGGGACATCCTCGCCCATGCCTCCGCCGAAATCGGATTCTTATTCTGTACCTTTGTCATGATCACCGGCCCGCTGTGGGGCAAACCCGTGTGGGGTACATGGTGGACATGGGATCCCCGGCTTACCTTTTCCATGATTCTCTGGCTGATCTATGTGGCCTATCTTATGCTCCGTGCCTATGGAAACGACATGCCGCAGGTCAAACAGTTTCTGGCTGTTTTGGGGATTCTCGGTACGCTCGACATCCCGTTTATCCATTTTGCGACGATGTGGTGGCGGGGGCTTCATCCGGAGACGCTGACCATGCGCGAGGAGGGTTTTGGCAGTGGTATGGAACGCGAAATGCTTATCGCCCTGCTTGTCTCTGCGATAACGTTTACCCTGATGTTTTTCTATCTGATGGGCCGCCGGATGGCGCTGGAGCGTATGCGTGACGAGGTGGAGACGCTCCGCGAAAGGATCGAAACAAGACTGGAAGGATAAGAAGCACACCCTTCATACTTCATTCTTCCTACTTCCCCAGAGGATATCATGGACAATTTCTGGTATCTTTTTGCCGCCTACACCCTGATCTGGGTCGGGCTATTTGTCTATCTGTTTTCGCTTGCGGGTCGTGAAAAACAATTAGCCGACGAAATCGCCGATCTTAAAGACATGCTGGATACGGCGGGAAAAAAAACGGGAACAAGAGCGACAGAGTAACGGTTATTTTACCGCTGTGATCAATTCGTTCACGTCGTACGCCATAACTCCGCTCGTCTGCAACGCTCCGTTTTCCGGTAGATCGAGCGTATATACGCGCTTACCCTGTTTTACCATCTCCAAGCACAACGCTTCCGTTCTACTGCCCGGACTCGCATAACCCACCACGACATTTTGGGCCAATTCGGCTACCAGCCGGTTACGCCGTTCGGCAAGCCTGGCGCTTATCCGTCCGTTTCCCGTGTCGAATGAGGAAACAAGCGCCAGTCGCCCTTCCAAAAGAGGCTGTCGCCACGCCGTAGGGACGCGCATCTTTTCGATGCTTCGCGCCGGACATATCGCCACCGGCTGTCGACCGCTCAACAACACCTGAAGACACTCCTGTTCCATCGGTGTATGAAATCCGCCGATGGCCGGTATGCCTGCATCCCGCAACGCCAGCGCCAGACGGTACATCCGCAGAATCGCTTGCCCCGTACAGCGAACCGAACACAGCAATCCCACCAGCGGGAGATGCAGAATATCGGCGGAGCCGAGTATAGTAAGTCTCGACAAACTGGCGGATGAAAAAGTATCAAGGGGCATGTTGTGTAGCTCCCGAATGTTCCGACCGTTCAACCCTTCTTATCCCTTTGCTACTTAGCACAGTCGGGGTATGCCGTACAATCTCGAATAAAGTTTTGAGCACCCACTTTTACCAACATTTGATAGCACATATTGCGCAATTCCCGTCCTTCCGTCACCGATCCCGCTCCGCTTCCTGATCGTTCCCGGCTTCTTCCATCCTCTCTACTACCTTGACCTGCAATAAGTTGCGCGTTCCGCTCCAAAAACCATCGCGTCCCCTAAGCCCAAACACTCTGCACTGGCACGCCGGTTGCGCTGTAGACAAGCGTATGTGAAACTTCAACCTTACCCTTCACACTTTTCTCAGGAGGCTTCCATGTATCCGCTCTTTGGTGTATCCGTATGGTTCCGATATCTCTCGACCCCGGCGTCTTCCTATCACCGAATCCTTCAAGGAGAACGGACATGTACACACTTCGCACAACGGCGCTGATCGGGCTGATGGCCCTACTGATGTTTACCCACACCGGCTGTTTCACCATGATGGGCGAGGGCGTGGGGGCGACGGTGGACGCGATTCGCGGCGAGCGGTACGATACCGTTCCCGGCTGGCAGACAAAGGCACTCAAACCGGACATGCCCGTCACGCTGACGCTGCGCGACAGCACGCGGATTGAAGGAAGGTGCATAGGTCGCCAGATGCAAATGCCCCAAGCCTACGCCGAACGATACGCCGCATGGCAGACGCAAACCGGTGCATCCAACCGGCCCGTGCTTGGCGAACGCCTTACCGTTTTCCAGTCCCTCGGAAGACAAATCAGTTTTATCTTTCAGGGTTTCGACTATCGACAGAAAGAGCCCGACCAGCCTCCGCAACTATACCTGTTGGCCCAACGGCCTGGCCGATCCCAAATCGAACGGGTAAGATTGGAGAAGAAGATGACGGACAGCCGGGGAGCGGCGTTAAACAGTGACACACTCAACCGGATGTTCTTGGATGGACAGGTTCCGGTCATGTCCGCGCTCTCGGTGATGCAAATGGATACGACGCGCGTCGCCATCGACCGGATATCGTCCCTGAGCGTGGCAAGCAAAACAACCTCCCGCCGCAGGGTATATGGACCGGATCGTTTGGCGGAGGGGTTCAAAACCGGCGCTCAAGTTATGCTGACGTTGCGCGACAGCACACAGGCGCAGGGGGTATTCGGAGGGCTTGTCCGGTTGCTCGATTCGCTCTATGCCGAGCGATACGCCGCATGGCAGACAGGTCACGATGGAGTCTCTTTCCCCCGCATGGGAGAACGGATTACGTTGACCGGATACTATGGAAAACGTACCGAATACCTGTTTTACTGTTTTAGCTACCGAACCCATCTGGCATTCCGGCGAATTGCGTCCCCATGTCCTTGTAAAACGTATCGAAGGAGGCGATATGAGGGATGTGGAACTCAAAACGGTGACGGAGATCATCAACAGCCGGGGGCATGCTGTACCGGTGAACAGGCTCCGCGCGATGTTTTCGGAAGGGAAACTGCCGTTGGCGTCGGAGGTATCCATTGTGGGGAGCCGGGATAGCCTCCTGATCGCTACCGATCGAATCGCCTTTATCACAAGACCGTTCAAAAATCAAACCCATTTCATAGGGGCAAAAACCGGGGTTGCAATCGATGGGTTTATCGTTGTAGCGGCCCTTATCGCGGCAGGTTTGGTATATTTTGTAGGAGGCTTTTTTTATGCTACCTGAATTGGGCCCACTGACAGCCTTAAAGCCGAAGCAAATGCCCATTTAAGGCCAGCGACTGCCGATTTCATGGCTTTGCCTGTTCTACGGACCTGTTTGCCCTGCTTTCCCGTACGATCTCGCAGGGTTACCCGTCACCGTCCAGCAGATAGGCGACGGCGGAGAACCACCGGATCGGAGCCGGTAACGCCGGCTGGGGCGGCACGGCGTCAAGGGTGATAAGCACGGGCGTCGCGGAAGGGTGTTCGGCGGCAGCGGCCAGCAGAGCGCGCGTTTCCCGCTCGCGCGCGGCGCCATCCGACAGGTCGGCGCAGACCTGTATAAGCGTCCAGAGACCATCCGGTGCGAGCGCTATAAAGTCCACTTCATAGCCCTCTCTTGTGCGGATGTATCCCACTTCACAGCCGCGGCGCTCTAATTCCACGAGTATGGCCGTCTCCAACGCGTGACCCGTGTTTTGGCGTCCGCTGCGTTCGTATACCGGAAGCAGACCGGGATCGACGGGGTAGACCTTGCGCGGATTGACCATGCGCTGGCACTCGGAAGCCGTGTGCAGGGCCACGACCCGCACCAGAAAGGCGTCTTCGAGATAGCCGAGAAAGGTATGGACCGTGTCCTTGCCTACGGCGACGCCCTGTGAGCGAAGGGCATCGTAGAACTTCTGAACGCTGAAAGGGGCGGCGGGACTGGCCAGCAACTGCCGCTGGAGCCAGCGGAGCGGAAGCGGATTGGAAACCCTGTGGCGTTCGATTACATCACGCAGTATGGCCACATCGACATAAGTGCGCAGAAGGTGATACGGTCGCGCGGGAAGGCGCCCTGTACTTCGGGAAAACCACCTGTGGTCAGATACGTTCTGAGCCGGGCGTCGATTTCTGCGCGGAGCGCCTTTGGCCACAGCGCGACCGGCTGTTCCGGTTCCATGCCCGCGTGCCGGAGCGCCTCGCGAAAGCTGAACGGATGGATCAGGGTCTCCATAGCCCGTCCTCTCATGCTCGTGGCCACCTCCCGGCTGAGCAGACGCGCCGAGGATCCTGTAAGAAACAGATCGGCCTGCTCGGTGTCGATCAGTCGTCGGGCAAAGGTGTCCCAGCCATGCACCACCTGAATTTCATCAAAAAAGAAGGTCACCCGATGACGGTCACGGAACCGGGGCATGAGCCGGTAGTATTCTTCTACGATCCATTGCAAATCCACCGCCTTGAGATCGGTAAGCCGCTCGTCTTCAAAATTGAGACTTACCAGCGCCTCGCGGGGCTGGCCGGCTGCAAGCCGATCGGCGAGGCATTGCCAGAGAAAGGTAGTCTTGCCGCTACGCCGCATCCCGACGATGGCCGTGGCCTTGCCGGGTAGGGCGGGCACACGGGCGTCGCGCCGGGTGAAGGCGGGTATCGGGGCGGCAAGAGAATCGGCGATGAGTTGTCTGAGCAGTTCGCGCATAAAATGGCCTCTGAAGGATAAAATACGGTCTAATTGTCCTTATCAAAAGGATAATTTTACCCCCGCTTATCAACATTTGCTAACAACCTTTGACAGTTTCGGGTTCAGCGTTTTCCCTTTCCCGTCTTTCCGCTCCCGTTTCCCAATCCAGTTAATACATCCCTATCGCCCGACTACACAGGGAGTTTGAGGTTATGGGCTTAAGCCACACGACGGCTGTGCGCGATATCCGATCGGTGCTGGCATGACCGTTGCAAAAGGATAAGGACGTAATCACAGACTCGCGAACACCCTTTATCCTGAGGGGATCTGCCATGAACGCCATCCGCCATACCGCGCTGATTTTTCCCCTGCTCCTGCTGGCCCTCACCCACACCGGCTGTTTCACCATGATGGGCGCGGGGATAGACAAGATCGTGGATAATGCCCGTCCCGACCAGTTCGAGACGGTTCCGGGCTGGCAAGAGGAGGGATTTGAGCCGGGTATGCTCGTCACGCTTACCCTGCGCGACAGCACGCGGATCACGGGGAGATATGCAGGACTTGAGCAGCAGACCTCCGAGCATACGCCGGACGCTATGCCGCATGGCAGGCCACGGCGGACGGAGCGGGGTTTCCGGCGTTGGGTGAGCAGGTAACGCTCAGCCGATCCTTGGGTAGAAAGAGGAGCTATGAGTTCCAGGGGTTTGACTATCTAAAAAACCGGTATTCGGGGAGTTGCGTCCCTGTCTTCTGGTACGAGATGGTAAAGGCGAGATAAAGCCGGTCGAACTGGAGGACATGGAAGGCATGCTGGGAGTGCCTGTTTCTGGGGCACAGCTTCGGGGGATGTTTCGGGAAGGCCGGGTACCGCTGACATCGATCGCTGTAAATTTGGTAGGCAACAACTCCATGTCCTGGATCGAGGTCGGTCGGGTGGCCGCTATTAACCGGCCTAAAAAGAACGAGGCCATAGGAAGAAATGGTGGCACCTTGATTGATGGGGTCATTGTGCTGATAGTTACCGCAAAAGTTATCGGTCGTATTGTAGAAAAAATAGGCGGTTTTTTAGAAGAAATTATAGGACCCTGTTGTCCCTGAAACGAAGCGTTTCACTATCAGGCCGCTCATTCTTCATTTTCATTTTTTAATACACTGGTAGCGATAGTGTTTCAGCGGTCGGGCGCGCCGGGTACGATGCTTCTGGATCGTGGGCGTGTGGTGGCGGTATCGTTTCCGGGCCAAAAACGGAATGAGGTAGAGATCACCCTGAACCGGGGAGAGATCGGGCAACTTCGCACATCGCGGCAAAAAAAGGCCATGAACCAACAGGTGCGGCTTGCGCCGGGGATGCGGGTGCGGCTGTGGGTTGCGTCGTTGCAGAAAAAGTCGCTGGTAGGAACGGTCCTGTCGGTGGACCCTGCGGGTATTATCGAACTTCAGCCGGATAGCAGCAGGGTTTTACCGTCGCCTTCGCCCGTACGGATC
>VGJU01000029.1 GCA_016867335.1 Candidatus Zixiibacteriota bacterium
CTGTGGACAGGCTTTCCCGGTTGAGCCGTTCTTCGATGAGGTCCGCTACGGCACGCGCACGGTCGCGGTCGTCTACGCGAACGGCGATCCCGTTGACCCCGTCGCCCATCTTGAAGAGCTTTTGCGCCTCTGCAAGAGAGACGTATACAAAGGACGCGTCGTACTCGTAAAACCCGGTTTCCGTAATACCAGCCACGCGAAAAAGCCGTATATAGGGCATGATCGCGGACGTCATGGAAAAATTATGGAAATTGGCCAGCGCGATCTTTTCGCCTACGACTACGCCGATCGCGTCGGCGATGCCGCGTCCGAGTACAAGCCCCGGCAGAGAAGCTTCTGCGTCGTCTCCCGTCGTTTTTTCTCCGAAATCAAGTTCACCCGAAACGATATTTTTTCGGAGATTGCCCGTCTGTTCCAGCGCCGGATCCATCCCGATCACCACGACGCCTGCGGTGGCATTGCGCCTTCCCGGCAGAGCGCATACTGCTTTTTCGAGGATAAACGGCGATGCCGACACGACGTGCTCCATCCTACCGATACGCCGGATCAACTCGCCATAGTCGGCAATCGGCTCGTTGTACAGCGGATACACGTTGATATGCGCGCGCTCCCCGATGATCCGTTCACGCACCTCGCTCTCGAACCCGTTAAACAGCGAAAGCACGATCACCAACGCGGCAACGCCTACCAACACCCCGCCAATGGAAATATACGTGATGATCGAGACAAACCGCGTGCGTCGTTTGGAACGCAGATAACGCAGGGCGATAAACCACTCGTACGAACGCCCGCCCGTTTTCACGACGTCTCTCCGTCGTCCGTCTCGTCTTCGCCGGGCTGTTCGGGACGCATATGCGGAAACAACAGCACGTCCCGAATCGATGCCGAATCGGTCACCAGCATCATCAAACGGTCGATACCGATCCCCACCCCCCCGGTGGGCGGCATGCCGTATTCCATCGCCCGCAGATAGTCTTCGTCGGTCGTATGCGCCTCTCCGTCACCCATGCGCTGGAGTTGCGCCTGATAGGCAAACCGCTCGCGCTGGTCGATAGGGTCGTTGAGTTCCGAGAAGGCGTTGACATACTCGTTGCCACAGATAAAACACTCGAATCGTTCGGTCAATTCGGGGTGGAGACGGTGACGCTTGGCAAGCGGCGATACTTCGACAGGGTAATCCGTAATAAAAGTGGGATTGACCAGATGCGGTTGTACGCACGTTTCGAACAACGCATTGATCATCTTGCCCCGACCGTCGCTTGGTCTTGTTTCTACTTCGAGCCGTAGACAGTCGGCGCGCAGTTCTTCGTCCGACCGAGCGGCGACGTTGACCCCGGCGTACTGCGTGATGGCGTCGAGCATGGAAAGCCTGCGCCACGGCGGGGAGAGATCGACCGCTTGACCCTGATACGTCAGCGAAAGCCTGCCCTTTACCGTCTCGACCACCGATACGATCAGCTGTTCGGTGAGGTTCATCATATCGGTATAGTCCGCATACGCCTGATAAAACTCGAGCATCGTAAATTCAGGGTTGTGCGTCCGGTCGATGCCTTCGTTGCGGAAGTCGTGTCCGATTTCGTATACCCGCTCGATCCCGCCCACGATAAGCCGCTTTAGATACAGTTCGTCCGAGATGCGCAGATACAAGGGCATGTCGAGCGCGTTATGATGCGTGGTAAACGGGCGGGCCAGCGCGCCGCCGTACAACGGCTGGAGTACCGGAGTTTCCACTTCGATAAATCCTTCTCCGTCCATAAACCGTTGGATCGCGCGGATCATGCGAAAACGCATCGTAAACAGTTCACGCACTCCCGGCGTGATGATCAGGTCCACATAGCGTTGGCGATAGCGGATTTCGATATCGCGCAGACCGTGCCATTTTTCAGGGAGCGGGCGTAGGGCTTTGGACAACAGTGTCAAGCGATCGACCATGACGGTCGTTTCGCCTGTGCGGGTGCGAAATACCCGCCCCGTCACGCCGATATAGTCGCCCACTTCGATCAGCCGGGTATAGACATCGTATTCGGTTTCTCCGACACGGTCGATCTGCACGTATATCTGTATGCGATCGGTACGGTCCATGATATGGGCAAAGCCGGACTTGCCGTGACCGCGCTTGGAAAGGATCCGTCCGGCGACCGAGACGGGCGTTTCGGAGGCGATGAGCGTTTCCGCCTCGTCAAGTATCGTCTGGGCCGGATGGGTGACATCAAAACGGTAGGGATACGGATTGATTCCGCGGCTGCGAAGTTCTTCGAGTTTCTGGCGACGGTTTTCCTGCAAGTCGTTGACGATATTCACCATTTTGCTCCGGGGGTTGTCATCAAAAAGGTATTGCAAAATAAAGTCTTTTGCGGGTTCACGTCAAGCGGAAAACCTGTGGGGCGGTCTCTGTGACAGACAGTGGCGGGTTTTGGCGTCTATCCTTCGTTTCGGTCGCCCCGCAGAAAAGCCTGCACGAATCGGTCGATGTCGCCGTCCATCACGGCTTGGATATTGCCCATTTCCGTGCCGGTCCGATGGTCTTTGACCAGTGTGTAGGGGTGAAAGACATAGGAGCGTATCTGACTCCCCCAGGCGATTTCCTTTTTGTCGGCTTCTAGAGCGTCAATTTTTTTGCGCAATTCTTCCTGTTGCATCTGATACAGCCGAGCCATGAGCACCTTCATCGCGCTTTCCCGGTTCTGGTGTTGCGACCGCTCGGTCTGGCACTGGACGATGATGCCGGTGGGTTTGTGAGTGATGCGGACGGCGGAGGAGGTTTTGTTGACGTGCTGGCCGCCGGCGCCGCTGGCGCGGTAAGTATCTACGACCAAGTCGGCCTCATTGAGGTCGATGTCCCCCGGATCGTCGATTTCGGGCATGACGGACACGGAGGCAAACGAGGTATGTCTGCGGTGGTTGGCGTCAAAGGGCGAGATACGCACGAGCCGATGGACACCGGCTTCGGCCTTGAGATACCCGTAGGCGTAGTCGCCTGTCACTTCTATGGTTACGCTCTTGATCCCCGCTTCTTCACCGGGCTGGAAGTCGAGCATATTCGAGACATAGCCGTGCGCCTCCATCCAGCGCAGATACATACGCATAAGCATTTCGGCCCAGTCTTGCGATTCGGTTCCGCCCGCGCCCGGATGGATCGAGACAATGGCGTTTTTCAAGTCGTCGGGGCCGGACATCATGCCCTGAAGTTCGGCCTCGTCCAGATGGGCCGTAAGCGGTGCGAGCGCGGCTTCGACTTCGTTCAAGCTGTCGTCGTCGTTTTCTTCTACCGCCAGTTGGCAAAGCGTTTCGAGGTCTTCCACCTGACGACGAAGATCGTCCCATTGCCCGGCGACTTTTTTGAGCGCGCTGACTTCGCGTCCTACCTTTTGGGCGCGCTCCTGACCGTCCCAGAACCCCGGTTCGGCCATCTGTTTTTCCAGCTCGGTTATTCGGCGCTCTTTTTCTTCGAGGTCAAAGACGCCTCCGCAGATACGCCAGCCGATCCCGGCAGCCATTTAACGCTTCTTCGAGTTCAACAGTAGTCATCATGGTTTGTTTTCCGATCTTTAATGGGTCTACGAAGGGGTGGGTACAGTCCCCGCCCCGACACGGAGAGGGAAGACCGCAGAAAGAGCCGTAACGGGCGGACGACACGCAAACCGTCTCGCTGGGGGTAACACGAATAATAGGGCACCGGAGGCGATCGGGCAACAGAAATGACGGCAGGACGGGAGTTGGCACGCAAAACGGGTAAGGGGTCTGCAAAGCAAGGGGGGCGTTCTTGGCGGGTTTCAGGAAACGGCGTGTGGGACCGGCGGAACTTCGATGTCAACTTATTTGACATGTCGATGTTTACCCGTTATATACGAATCAGGATAGTCGGTAAGCGGCAGCCTATCCGTTGTCCCCAGATCGGCGGCAATTCACAGTTATGCGAGCCCCTTTACTGCTGTATTCGACAAATAAACAACTGGCATTTACCATCAATCGTCGGTACTATCAAAATCGTCACTATAGTGTGGTGTAGCCCCTTTTCTCTATTCGCGACCCCTTGCTCCATGCAAATTCTCCTTCCTCGACGCCTGCCATGATTTATCACCGCTTTCTTGAGGATATCCAACGAAAAGACCTTCACAGTGGGCAGGTTTCACAGAATAAGACAGGATTGCTCAAGGGGGTAAAAGCCAAACGAGCGAAAGGGGAAATAATACCAGAAACGGAAGCCGATGAGGAGATAGACATGTTCGATTGTCTAAAAAAACAGCCTCCGGAAGATACCCTGTCCGTAGCGCATCTGGCAATCCACCTTCTGGATAAACAATTGGAGATCACCGATACGGAGGGTCTCTCGTTGAAACAGTTGCCGACGGAGCGTCGAAATTTTTATGCCCATCAGATCGAAACCATGATGGAGGAGCGATTTGTGTCGGCGTCGGCGCCCGACCCTGAGCGCATCCAAGTATTGCTTAGCCAAGTCGAGACAGGTATCTGATTTTTCCTCACAGCCGCCCCGTTCGTCGAGTACGACTTTATTCGCTACACCGACAATGCCCCCTATCACGCAGATGGGTATGACGTTGCCGCCCCTTCTCACCCTCGACCTTAAGATGCGTTTTTCCACCGTCTTGTTTTTTGTTGCCGCATGGCAAGCCCTGCTCGGCCCACCGGTCCTTCCCGTGGCGGCCCAATCGCCGTCCAACGCCGACACGGTTGCAGTCTCCATCCTCCACAGCAACGATGTATCGGGGCGGTTGGTCCGTCGGGCAACCGCAGAAGGTCAAATCGGCGGTATGGCGGCACGGGTGCGGCTTATCCGCGAAATCGCCGCCGCCGAACCGGTCGTCGCGCTCGACGCAGGAAGCGCTATCGGCCCCGACCCGCTTTCCGCGTCGGACAGCGGAAAAACCATGATCGACCTGATGCGACTGGCGGGTTATCAGGCCATGCTACCCGCCAACCACGAGTTCAACTACGGTCTCGACCATCTGCGTCTTCTCCAAGAAAAAGGCGGATTCCCGCTGTTGGCCGCCAATATCCAAAGCCCCGACAGTCTGATCCGGCCCTTTGTGGTCGTCGATGTTGGCGGGCCGCGTATCGCCGTGATCGGGTTGGTGGCTCCGGAAGTGGCGACGCTGACCAACCCGCGCCGAGTGGCGAACCTTGTTTTCAACGATCCACAGACCACCGCCGTTCAAACCCTCAAAACCCTGCCGCCGGATGTGGACTATGTGATTCTGCTTGTCCACATGCGCGAGGCGGAGGCGATAAAACTCGCCCAACAAACGCCGGGGATCGACCTGATCGTGGCGGGCGGCTACTACAGCGTCGGACAGCCCGATGAAGTGCCTACCGCGATTCATCTCGGAAGCGGCATCCGTATCGTTGCCACGCCGGGTGGAGGCGAGCGGCTGGGCCGGGTGACGCTCCGGTTTGCGCGACGACCCGATGGACGTTATGAGGCCGTTTCGGTTGTCGAGTCGCAAACCCCCATCGACACCTCCCTGACGGACGAACCCGAAGCGGACCGTCTGATCGCGCGTCTGGAACGGTCGTACCGATCCGCGGTCGCCGAAACGCTGGGTCATATTCATGTGGATACGCCGCAGGAGCAACCGCTGTTGATCGCCTATCTGATGCGCAACCGGACAAGCGCCGAGATCGGTATCGTCAATCGGGGTGCGTTGGAACCGATCGCTACGGACCGACCGCTGGTACAGGGGGATGTGGACCGGCTCGTCCGATTTCCGGACCGGCTGGTTACGCTCCGGCTGACCGGCGCTCAAGTGCGCGCGCTCATGACCCGCAACACACTGATCGACCGCAACAGCGCCCAACTCGTCTTTGCCGGTCTCGACTTGAAAACGGCGACCGTCCAGGGGCGCCCACTGCGTGACGCCGAATCGTACCGGATCGTCACCACCGAGTTTCTTGCCAATGGGGGCGACGACCACCGCACCTTTGTTCAAGGCAGGTCCACCGTTCTTACCGGAATCGAGTTGCGTGCGCTGGTCGCCTCCGCGATCCGGGAAAACGGCCCTCTTATCCTCGGTATCCTAAGCCGGGAGGCACCCCCCCGTTCGTGGTTTGCCGGATGGGAACTCGAAGGCGCCTTCGAGCGCAATTTTGTGGATGCCACTACGGATCGGTATCGCAAGCAGAACGAACAAGTGGCGTTTCTCAGCGGGGCGACGACTTTTGCGTGGAACGGCGCGGCGCGGTTTTATCTTGCCTGTCAGCCCGGCGCGCACGAACTGCGGCTCGATCAAAGCATGGATTTTGGTCAGATTGGACGCAATCTGGACAATCTGACCACATCGACGGATCAAGTTACGACTGAACTTAAATACCGTTATCTTACCCCCCATGTAGGCTTCAACCCTTTTGTAAGCGTAGGATCGAATACTGCCTTTACACGCGGCGCGAGCCAGCGGCCCATTCTTGTGCGGAGCAGTCTCGGTTTTCAACAACAGGTGTTTGGAAAATTGTTGATCGGATTTGCAGGCCGTAGCCAGCGCGATTTTGTGGTAGATGTCAGCGATTTTGGAACGGAAATGACCGCAGAACTCAACCATACGCTCAAAACGGGCGCTCGGTTCAGGGTACAGGTGCGATCCTTTGTCGGATTTACCGACCGGCGCGTGGTGTCCGTAGAAAACTACAACACGCTCAATGTGCCGTTGACCGGCGCGCTCCGCCTTAACATCCGGCAGAGCAATTTTGTCTACCGTGTCAACCGCATCCGAGGTGTGCCCGTTTCCGGCGTAGCGTTCCGTACCAACCTGAACATCGGTTTTGGCTACGGACTCGACTGGAAATGGCTGTGAGCGTCGAGACCGGGGGCTTGACATCCCCGCCTTTTTCGGGTTTATTGTTTCGGCAGGATTTTCGACATCACCGTATCGCGTATCGAAAGGTTTTTATGACCGAACCCCACGCCCCGTCCTTCGTCTCCGCAGGCACCGCCACCCCCGTCGATATTTTCGTACTGGAAAACGAAACCTGTCTTTCCCCGGAGGCACGCGCCCTTCATCTGGAGACGCGCCGCCGCAAAGAAGCCGAGGTGTATCATCACCACGCCTGCACATGGTACAGCAGGTGGTTCGATGCAGGACGCTGGCTGCGGATCGTGCTCAAGCTCACCGGGCTGACCCGCTGGGCCGAGCGCAATATGCTGGCGATCGACGTTCACAGCCATGTCTTTACGTTTGACGATTTACCCGAATCCTTTCACGGATTCCGGATCATGCACCTGTCGGACCTGCATATCGACGCGCATCCCGGACTGGCGTCGGCCGTCGCCGTGGCCTTGCGCGAATTCGACGCCGATGTGTGCCTGATTACCGGCGATTATCGGTTTGGTGTCATCGAAAGTTCGGGATCGCTCAACCAAGCGCTGGCAACGGTCGTCCGCAACATCCGCACACAAGCCGGCGCAATAGGCGTCATGGGCAACCACGACACCACCGAAGACGCTGACACCCTGACCGATTTGGGGGTGCGCGTGTTGCTCAACGAGTCCGTCGAAATACGGCGAAACGGCGAGAGTCTGTGGGTATCCGGGGTGGATGAATCACGCGACTTCAAGTGTCACGACCTTGACCGTGCCTTGTCCGCCACGCCAAACGACGCATTTTCCATATTGCTCTGTCATCACCCCGATCTGTGCGAAGAAGCTGCCCGTCGCGGAGTAGATCTGTATCTGTGCGGTCATACGCATGGAGGACAGTTTTGCTTTCCGGTCGTCGGCCCCGTAGTCACCAAAACCGACGTTCCCCGGCGTTTTGTCTCCGGCAAATGGCGATACGAAGAGATGACAGGCTATACCAGCCGCGGTCTTGGTGTATCGGGCGCGCTGGCCCGCATGAACTGTCCCCCGGAAATTGCGCTGATCGAACTGTGCCAAACGGGAAAATAGGAGCCGGACATGTCTATTTCAATTACACAGGACCAAATCGCCCGCTGGATGCGTGATGGCTATCTTCAGGTTTCCGACCTGCTGACCCTCGAAGAGGTACGGCAGTTTATGGATCACGAAGCCGATCCCGAAACACCAAAACTCCGCAACGGTCTGCGCACCCATCTGACCGACCCGGTCTGGAAATACCTCGCCCATCATCCCAACGTAGCCGGTATTGCACGACAGCTTCTGGACGGCCCGCCGCGTATCGTCCAGACGATGTATCTCGCCAAGGCGGCTGCCCGCGAGGGAGAAGAAAAAGGCGGGATCGGCATCTCACTTCATCAGGATACCCACTATCTTCCCAACGAACCCAATACGCTCATGGCCTGCTGGATCGCCATGAACGACACGGATGCCGACAACGGGGGGTTGTGCGTTGTTCCGGGTAGTCATAAAAAAGGACTGCGCCATACGAGTCTGAATACGGACCCCGAACACGCCAGTTGGGAAACGGAGCACACACTGCGCACCCGCGACGGACGCGAGTGGAAACAGACCATCTATTCGTATCATATCGATGGCATCGAAAACGAAACCATCGTGAAACTTGCCGTTCCGGCGGGAAGCGGTGTCTTCTTTACCGGAATGACCATCCACGGTTCGTACGCCAACCGGTCGCACACGCGCCCGCGTTTTGCTTTTCCGGTACACTATGTCCGCGAAGATACCTGGGTATTGCGAACGGATGTACAGGAAACGACCCAAGTCGAAAGCGCCTATGCAACGTCTTAACGTCATCCTTTTGCCCGTCCCGGGTCTTTTCTCGCCTTGGTGTGACGATGTGATCTCCGCCATCGGTGACCGTCATAGTATAAAAGTGTTTGACCCCGCAAAACCGCTCTCCCCGCAATTCAAAGGGATGGACGTGGTGGTCGACCAAGGCGGAAGCGTAGGAACCCGCGAAATGATGGACGCGGCGACCGAGGCAAGGCTCTGGCAGATTTTGGGAACCGGATTTGACCATTTTGATCTGCCGTATGTCAAAAGCAAAGACATACCGGTCGCCAATACGCCGGGACAGTTTAGCAGTGTTGCGCTTGCCGAAACCGCCATGATGTTTATCCTGATGCTTTCCCGAAGGCTCCGGGAGGCGGAAGCCAATTTTGAAAACAACCGGTTTTATCAGCCGCTAGGCAACGAACTGGAAGACCGAAAACTCGGCATCATAGGATTTGGCGCAAGCGGACAGGATTTGGCGCGACGTGCCAAGGCGTTTGGCATGCGGATTCTGGCGATCGATGTGCGCCCCATCGAACCCATCGTCGTCGAACAGATACGTCCCGACTTTCTCGGCACACCTGCGGACATGGACCATGTGGTGGCGGAAAGCGATTTTCTGTCGCTTCATCTCCATCTCAACGCAGAGACGCGGCATATCATCGACACCCGTCGGTTGGCGCTGATGAAAAAGAGCGCCTGTCTGATCAACGTGGCGCGTGGCGCGTTGGCCGACGAGGATGCGCTGTATCGTGCGCTCGAATCCGGCACGATCGGCGGCGCAGGTATCGATGTATACGGCAAAGAGCCACCCGACCCCTCGCTTCCGGTCTACCGGCTCCCTAACGTGATCGCTACGCCGCACATCGCCGGAGTGACCGACGGCACGTCGCGCAAACGCGCCGCCTGTTGCGCCGAAAACATAGACCGTCTTGCCGACGGCAGAGAACTGCTATACCGGATCGATCTGTAAAAGCGTGTAAATAGCTCCATACAGCACGGTTTTCTTCAAACTTCAAACTTCTCTCCGAGACTCCCATGACCCAGCAACAACTGCTCGACCGGGCAAATCGGTATTTTGTGGGCGGTGGAAACGGTGAATTTCGCTTGCCGTCGGAGGTCAACTTTGTCGTCTCTCATGGCAAGGGAAGCAAGATTTACGACGTAGACGGCAAGGAATATATCGACTTTTTGCTCGGCTCCGGCCCGATGATTCTCGGTCACTGTCATCCGCAGGTGGTGGAGGCGGTACAGCAGCAGATACTCAAAGGGACGACTTTCATGGCGCTCAACGAACCGGCGATCCATCTTGCGGAGCAGGTGGTGGAGTCGGTTCCATGCGGCGAAAGCATCCGATTGGTCGTGACCGGCTCCGAGGCGACGATGTTTGCCCTGCGCGCCGCGCGGGCGTATACGGGCAAGGACAAATATCTGCGTTTCGAAGGCGGATGGCACGGGGTCAACGATTCGGTGCTACATGGCGCGCGTACGCTCCAGCCGGGTGAATACCCACGCACCGCGCCGGACGGCGGCGGCATTCCCAAGTCGTGGTCGCAGGATGTGCTGGCCTCCCCTTTTAACGACATCGACCGGGCGCGAGCGGTTATCGAAGCCTACAAAGACGAACTTGCCGCCATCGTCGTCGAACCGCTTCAACGCTGTATTCTGCCACGCCCCGATTTTTTTGCCGGTTTGCGCGAACTCGCCACGAAATACGGGATCGTGCTTATCTTCGACGAGATCGTCACCGGTTTTCGTATGGCTTGGGGTGGGGCACAGGAACGCTATGGCACGGTTCCCGACCTTGCCACCTTTGGCAAAACCATCAGCGGCGGTTATCCCATGGCTGCGCTATGCGGACGCGGCGACATCATGGATGTGATGAACGGTTGGCGTCCGGCGGACGACCCCAAGCGAGTCATCGCCTCCGGAACCTTTAACGGCTACCCGATCGGCGCGGCGGCGGGTCTCGCCACGCTCGACGTACTCCGGCAACCCGGAACCTACGAACGTCTCTTTGCCATGGGTGACCGCATCACACGCGAAATCTCGGCCATGGGCCGCGAACTGTCCATCCCGCTGCTGGTCGGTGGCGAAGGCCCGGTCCTTCAGGTACTGTTTACCGCCGATACCGAGATACGCGACTATATGTCCATGTACCGCGCCGACAAACGCAAGGCGTTTACCTATGGCGTCGAAATGATCAAACGCGGATGCTTTGTCACGCCGTTCGAAAAAATCTATCTTTCGCTGGTCCATACGGACGAAGACATCAACCGACTGCTCGATGCCAGCCGCGAGGTACTCCGCGGCGTCATCGCAAAGATGTAGCCGGGTAGAAAGAGGATACCGTGAAAAGAGTGTTGCTGCTTGGAGCGTCGGGCAATATCGCGCCGCATATTACCGAAGGGCTGGAACGGTATTTCGAACTTACTCTGGCGGATGTAAAACCGCACCCCGACGGACGCCCGATCCGAACGGTAGACATCACCGACTATGGTCAGGTGCTGGAGGCCGCACGCGGGATGGACGCCATCATGAACTTTACCGTCAACCGTCCGCATCCGGTGCTCAGCTTTCATGTCAGCACGCTGGGCGCATGGCATGTGATGCGCGCCGCCGCCGAACTGGGTATCCGCCGTGTCCTGCACACCGGCCCGGAACTCATCATCGGCGGGTATAATCACGACTTCGACATAGACGACGTGCCACAGGCACCGGGAACCGGATACTACGGTATCACCAAACATCTGAGCATGGAAATCTGCAAAGTCTATGCAAGATGTTACGACATTCCGACGATCTGTTACCAATTCAACGGACTGCGTGGCAAACTCGACGCTCCGGTTGCCAAACAGGATTTCCCCGCTTTTACCATCGTCTGGGAAGACCTGATCGAAGCCTGCCGCATCGCCATCGAAATAGAGTCCGTGCCGGACAACTTCCAAGCCTTTAATCTGCACAGCCATCTCTCGCAGGGCAAGTATTCGGTCGAAAAGGCCCGGCGTATGCTTGGTTATGTCCCAAAAGAAGATGTAGAACTGTTTTATAGAAGAGCATGATAGGAGATGGAGGTTAAGAAAAAACGTTTTAGAACCTCCCTCTTCAACCTTCGTCCTTACTTCCCGTACCACGCCACGCCTTATTGCCGCGCTTAACCACCGCACTCCGGAAGACGGTCCCGTGCAGATCGTCGTAGATTTCCGGCGGATGCGGCGGAAAGATATCGACGTTTTACGCGATATCGTCCGACTTCTGCTAAACCGTCCGTTTCGGTTTTATATCTCCGGCGTAGCGGCGTGTATCTGGCAAAGCCTGCTGGGCGGCTCCGGATATACATGGTTCCTGGGCGTCATGATGCCCGCTCCGGTCGCCCCCATTCCGGAACCGGCAGGACTTTTTCTGATGTTGACGTGCCGATCCTGTCAGGTGCGAGATGTCTGCGCGGGACTGCAAACCCCTCCTAAAAGAGGAACAAGACCGCTGTTCCGTCTACATGGCGAAGAGCGGATGAGCACGTGGAAGACCATCCGTTTCCAAGACATGGCGCTCGATACGACCTATCGTGCCATACTTCGCCATGTAGCTACGCACGACAATACTGTGGCCGAACGAGCGATCGTTTTTGCACGGACCTACACCTCCGGGAGCGCGGCTCAATACACCGAGAGGCTTGTCTATTTCTGCTGTCACATGAAACCTGCGGACATGCGAGTGGAAAAAAGGCTGCTCGTCCGTCTGCTCGATTGCCGCGACCATGTGGCTCGCATCTTCGAACGGTATTACGAGGGCTGTCCGGTCGCTACCGTACACAGCACCTTTACCGCCGCGCGTATGTATACGTTGGCCGAAGAGGGCATACCGCTTGCGCATCACCCGTTCGAGCGGCCCTATCTGATCGGGATCGATATGGAACTTCCGTCGTCCTACCGAAAGTTGCACACCTTTTCGCTCGATGTGTCGCCGGACGGAAAGACTGACCGTGCCACGATCTACAACCGTCCCCGGTATCCGAGCATTGACGGCTAATCCCATCAAGCCGTCTTTTCCACCTCCCGCCGAAAATACGCCTCCCATCTTTCCAACGGTTCATAGCCGAGGAGACGCCGCGTCTTGTCGATCGCGTATTTTCCCTGACCGATATGGCTGTGTAGGTTGAAATACTGAAAATCATCCGCGATGGACTCGCGTCCAAGCGCAAGCCGGCAGGCGTGCGCCAAGTCTTCCCAGATCACGGTAAACGGCGGGAAATCCCCTTTTACCGGCCCTGTCGGTTTTGGCCCCAGACCGTTAAACAAAAAACATACCGTCTGTATCCCAAACGTGCGGGCATACGTCCGGCATATTTCCTGGCTTAGATACTTGGTGAGCATATAATACCCTGTTCCCAGCCATTCTGGGATATGGTCCACATCGAAATCGTTGTCAAACCAGTACCGGGCGGATTGCGCCGCCGTATGCACCACGCGGTGGATGCCGAGCGCCGCCGCCGCCCGCATCATGTGATACGCCCCTTTGACGTTGACCTCGAAGCTGACGACCGGATCGTCCCGGAGCACGGTAAAGTTGATCCCCCCGTCCATGCCTTCCATCGCATCGAACACCTGTTCGTACGAAGTCATATCCACCCGCCGGACGGGTTTTCCAAACGGGTGTGGTTTTATATCGGCGAGATGGACTTCGTAGAAAGGTTCCAAAAAAGGGACGACATGTGGCCCCACGTTTCCCGAAGCACCAAAGACGAGGATGCGTTTCATATGGACCTTTTGAAAGTCTGAAGGTTGAAGTTTGAAGGCGCGATGGATCGGTCGATAGTATCCGGGATGGTGTGCCTCTCGTCAACGGGTCTTTGGGCAAAGGATTCCAAAACCCGCCTGCCGTCTTTTCCCTTCCCTTCTGCCGCTATGACAGCATGGTCTGCCATATGGTAATTTTGTCTGCCGTAGTGCCTCCGATTCGGATGATAAATAAGGGGCTGGTCAACGCCTTCTCGCGCGGCGCTTCATGGCTTTTACGCCCTACACCGGGCCTGTAGCCGGGATATGAGCGATGGATTGCAAAAAAATGGAACATTCTGGCATGGGGATTGCTCTAATGTAACCGGGAGTGGCAGGTCAAAGTCGAAGAAACGGAAACAAACCAAATAGAGAGGAAGCAATGGTCGCCTTTACCCATCCTACCGAAGCCGAAAAATCGCTGGTCATAGATTCCATCGCGGTGTTGCCCGTTCGCAATCTCATCGTATATCCGCACATGGCCGTTCCGTTGGTCGCCAACCGTCCCGGTTCGGTCAAAGCGCTCGACGAGGCGCTTCAGGGCGACAAACGCGTTTTGGTTTTGGCGCAACGTGATCCGGGCATAGACCGCCCCGGCCCCTCCGATCTTTATAATATCGGCACCCTTTCGGTCGTCCACAAGGCCATGCGGTTGCCTGAAGACAGCCTCCATGTATTGGTGCAGGGCGTTTCGCGGGCCAGAGTGCTCGAAGTACTCGAAACCGAACCGGTTTTGCGTGTTCGAGTGGAACTGCTACCGGACGAGGCCGAGGACTCGGTCGAGGTAGAGGCGCTGACGCATAACCTTTCCGAACAGTTTCAGAAACTTGTTGCGCTTGTCCCCACCATGTCCGACGAACTCAAGATACCTGCGATCAATCTCGAAAGACAGCCGTCCAAACTCGCGGATTTTGTCGCTTTCAACCTCAAGATGTCGCTTGAAGACCAGCAGGCGGTGCTTGAGCTTACCAACGTCCACGACCGGCTTAAAGGGCTTACCATCCTGCTCAACCGGGAAGTCGAAGTGGCGGAAACAGGTAGCCGTATCCAGTCGCAGGTCCAGAACGAACTGGGCAAGGCCCAGCGCGAATACTATCTGCGCGAACAGATGAAAGCCATACAAAAAGAACTCGGGGAAGCGGACGAGCGTACGGAAGAGCAGGAAGATCTGACAAAAAAAATCGTGGAAGCCGGTATGCCTGAGGAGGTGCGTGCCGAGGCGGAGCGCGAGTTGAAACGACTCGAACGGATTCCCCCTTCCTCGCCCGAATATACGATCGCCCGCACCTATCTCGAATGGTTGACCGACCTGCCATGGGCGACATCCACCAAAGACCGGTTGGACATCGCCGAGGCGAAAGACATTCTCGACGAAGACCACTACGGGCTGGAAAAAATCAAGGACCGGATACTGGAGCATCTGGCCGTGCGCAAGTTGCGACCGGAAATGAAAGGCCCCATTCTCTGCTTTGTCGGACCGCCGGGCGTTGGCAAGACCTCGCTTGGCAAGTCGATCGCGCGGGCGTTGGGACGCAAATTCGTCCGCATGTCGCTTGGCGGTGTACACGACGAAGCTGAAATCCGCGGGCATCGCCGTACCTATATCGGTGCGTTGCCGGGGCGTATCATTCAGGGCATCCGCAAAGCCGGTTCGAACAATCCCGTGTTTATCCTCGACGAGATCGACAAGGTCGGAATGGATTTCCGAGGCGATCCGGCCGCCGCGTTGCTCGAAGTGCTCGACCCGGAGCAAAATGACACCTTTTCGGATCACTATCTGGATGTTCCTTTCGATCTTTCGAATGTCATGTTTATTACGACCGCCAACGTGTTGTCCACCATTCCCGGTCCGCTACGCGACCGGATGGAGGTGATCGAAATCGCCGGTTATACCGAGGAGGAAAAGATCGAAATCGCGCGCCGGCATCTGATCCCTAAACAGTTGGCGGAAAACGGCATCGGTCCGGAGCAGTTGACGTTTGACGACGAGACGCTTTCGGCGGTCATCTCCGGGTACACCCGCGAGGCGGGGCTTCGCAACCTCGAACGCGAAATCGGCGCCTTGTGCCGCAAGATCGCACGGCGTATCGCGGAGGGACGCATAGAACCTTTTGTGCTTGGCCCTGACGATTTGCGTTCTTATCTCGGCCCGCAAAAATTCCATGCCGAAGCTGCCGAACGTACGGGCGAACCGGGCGTGGCCATCGGGCTGGCATGGACGCCCACGGGTGGTGAAATCATGTTTGTGGAAGCCAGCAGAATGTCCGGCAAGAAAGGGCTTACCCTGACCGGCCAACTTGGCGACGTCATGAAGGAATCGGCGCAGGCGGCGTTGACCTATGTTCGTTCCCATGCCGCAAGCTACGGAATCGATCCGGATTTCTTCGAACAGAGCGACATCCATATCCATCTACCCGCCGGCGCGATTCCCAAAGACGGTCCGTCCGCCGGTGTGACGCTCGTGACGGTGCTTACTTCACTGCTCACGGGGCGGCCCGTGCGTAACGATCTGGCCATGACTGGCGAAGTAACGCTGCGTGGCAAGATACTACCTGTAGGCGGTATAAAGGAAAAAGTCCTGGGTGCTCAACGCGCTGGCATTACCACGATCGTGCTGCCGAAACGCAACGAAAAAGATCTGGACGATGTACCCGAAAGCATCAAGGCACACCTCAGCTTCTGCCTAGTCGACCGTATCGACCAGGTGCTGGAACTCTCGCTTATGGACAAGCCGGAAAATCCACCCAAACCCGGATGGAACGGGGCAATCGCCGAACGGATGACTCACTTGGTGGACGGCGTGGAGATTAATTGACAATTGGGCGGTTCTTACGTAGATTCGGGGAACCGTTTGTCGGCACAGACGTTCAACAGATAAGCGGTTGCGGGAGAACCGGTAAATAGATCGAAACATCGTCGTTCGGAAGGACAAAGGAGGAAACTTTCATGTCGGAATCACCGAGGTTTAACAAACTTGCCATATTCGGCCTGTTGTTTGTAGGCATGGTGCTCGGCGGGCTGTTCGTATCGAATCTAAATTTGTTTTCCGACGCTCGCACCGAACGTTCCTTTGTTCCGACACTGGGTGCGGACGCACGGTCCTTGCAGGAATTTAGCGAGGTCTTTGCCGGCATCGCCGAAAAAGTCAAACCCTCGGTCGTGCTAATCCAGAGCAAAAAATCGGTGCGTGTTTCCCGTCAAGATACGCGCCGCAACCCGCTTTTTGACGAGTTTTTCGGTCCCGTCGTTCCGATGCCACAGGATCCCAGACCGGAACAGGGCTTGGGGTCGGGGGTAATCGTCTCTAAAGACGGCTATATCCTGACCAACAACCATGTCATCGATGGCGCAGACGACATCACCGTTTCGTTGCCCGACAAACGCAAATTCAAGGCCGAACTGATCGGAACCGATCCACGAACCGATATTGCCGTCATCAAGGTAAAGTCCGACGCTCTTCCGGTGTTGCCGTTTGGCAATTCCGACAAATTGCGCGTTGGCGAATGGGTGATGGCGGTAGGTAACCCCTTCGGACTCGAACACACGGTAACCGCCGGTATCGTAAGCGCCAAAGGACGCGGCGACGTACTCGAAACGGGCGGGCGCTACTATTATCAGGATTTCATACAGACCGACGCCGCCATCAATCCGGGCAACAGCGGCGGCGCGCTGGTCGATCTGGACGGCAATCTGATGGGCATCAACACGGCGATTTTCTCCCGTACCGGCGGCTATCAGGGTATTGGCTTCGCCATCCCCGCCAATATGGCACGGGACATCATGACACGTCTTATCAAAGACGGTAAGATTACGCGCGGTTATCTCGGCGTACTGATCCAAAGTCTTGACGAAGAAATCGCCACTTCGATGGGGCTTCCAAACAACAAGGGCGCGGTTGTGACCGAAATCTCCAAAGACGGGCCGGCGGCCAAATCGAACCTGAAAACCGGCGATGTGGTCACGTCGCTCAACGGCAAACCCGTGCAGGACAGCGATGACCTGCGCAATCGCATCGCATCCATTGCGCCGGGAACCGAAATCGCGCTTGATGTGCTACGCAACGGAAAAACCGTGAAGGTCGCCGTGGAATTGGGTCAATTACCTGACGACCCCAATCAGGTAGCCGCGTCGGAAGAAAAAAGCCCATCTCCCGCCAGCCGTCTCGGTATCGACGTGCAAGACATCACGCCGGACATGGCGCGTCAGTTCAACCTCGAAAACGGCGTCATCATCGCCAGAGTCGAACCCGGCAGCGTCTCCGAAGACAAGGGGCTTCGGCGTGGTGATGTGATCCGCGAGGTCAACGGAGAAAATGTGTCGGACGTGCGAGGATTTGTAAACATCGTCCGTAAATTCGAAGCCGGCCGAGCCATCCGTTTTCTGATCCAGCGCGGTCAGAGCCAATTTCTCGTCGGCATCCGCATTCCGGAGTAACAAGCACGACGATCGGGGCGTAGACGACCAGTTTACCGACGAAAACGAACAGAATATCTCATTTCCAAAAACGCGGGAGTTGTGCCCAAACACCTCCCGCGTTTTTGTTTGATTTTGTCCCGCCTGTCTTGTACGTTGTATCCCGTTTTTCCGTCGTTACACACATCCGGAGTTGCACATGTCCGTATCGCCCGTCGTGCTCGTCATTTTGGATGGATGGGGGCTTAGCCCGCGCCGGGAGGCCAATGCCGTCGCGCTCGCCCGTACCCCCTGTTTCGACCGCCTGTGTCACACGTATCCACATACCCAGCTTGTAGCTTCCGGTGAGGATGTGGGACTTCCACCCGGCATCATGGGCAACTCCGAAGTCGGGCATCTCAACCTCGGGGCCGGACGGATCGTGGAGCAGGAAGTAAGTCGTATCGACCGGGCGATTGCCGATGGCAGTTTTTTTGACAACCCGGTGCTTACCGAAATTTTCGAGCGCGTGCGCGTCTCCGGTGGATGTGTCCACCTGATGGGGCTTGTCTCCGACGGTCTGGTGCACAGTGCCGAAAAACATTATATGGCCTTGCTCGACATGGCCCGTCGCATGAACTTTCCCGGAGACCGAGTGATGATACACGCCATCCTCGACGGGCGCGACGTACCGCCGAAAAGCGCCCCTGAATATATCGCCGCGCTCCGGCACAAAATAGAAGAAGGGCGTGTCGGACGTATCGTCACCGTGTCGGGCCGGTACTATGCCATGGACCGCGACAACCGGTGGGAGCGTGTCCGCAAAGCCTATGACGCCTTTGTATCGGGCGAAGGAGAACGCGCCGACTCACCGGAGGAGGCGATACGAAATGCCTACACCCGTGGAGAAACCGACGAATTCGTACTTCCTACGGTCGTCATGGATCGTCATCAACCGGAAGGTCGTCTCCGTGACGGCGAAGGCGTGATTTTGTTCAACTATCGAACCGACCGGGGTCGCGAGATACTGCGAGCGCTGACCGACCCGGCTTTTACGGGATTCGAGCGATCCGTTTTTCCACAGCTTACCGTTGCCACGATGACGCAATACGACGCCTCTTTGCCCGTTCCCTACGCCTTTCGCCCACAGACGGTCATGCGCGATATACTCGGCGAAACGCTTGCCGAACACGGCAAAAAGCAGTTTCGCACCGCCGAAACCGAAAAATATCCGCATGTCACCTATTTTTTTAACGGAGGCAACGAGACGCCTTTTGCGGGAGAAGACCGGGTGATGGTTCCTTCGCCTCGCTGGGTTGCAACCTATGACGCATGGCCGGAGATGAGCACGCCGGGGGTAGCGTGGAAGGTGGTGCGGGCGCTCGAATCGGGCCAGTACGACTTTATCCTTGTCAACTTTGCCAACCCTGACATGGTCGGCCACACCGGTTCGCTTCCGGCGGCAATTTGCGCCGTGGAATCGGTGGATTGGGCACTTTCCCATGTGATCGAGGTGGTCGCCTCGACCGGTGGACGTGCCATCGTCACCGCAGACCATGGCAACGCCGAAACGATGGTGGACCCCGAAACCGGGCGTCCTCATACAGCCCATACCACCAACCCGGTTCCGTTTATCTTGGCGGACGACACGTACCGAAACGCCCGGCTTCGCAACGACGGACGTCTGGCAGACGTGGCGCCTACCGTGCTGGCACTACTTGGTATCGGGCGACCGGACGATATGACGGGGCGGAATCTCATAGAAAACGGATAAACACATGACACAGGACAGGGTAGTGATCGGTGTCGATCTGGGTGGAACCAACGTACGCTGTGCGGGGGTAGACGACAAAGGGCGTATTTCGCACCATACCAAGCTGTCCGTTGCAGGCAGTGCATCGGCGGAGGCGGTGGTCGCCCGGATCGTCGATTGTATTTCACGGACGATGGACGGATACGGACGTAATCGTGTCATGGGGGTAGGTGTGGGTACGCCCGGGCTTATCATCGCGGAGACCGGAACCGTCGTGTACGCGCCAAACGTGCCGGGATGGACCGATCTGCCGCTCAGAGACATCCTCGAAGAACGGCTAAAGATTCCGGTGGAGATAGAAAACGACGCCAATGCTGCCGCGATCGGAGAACACTGGGTGGGGGCGGGCCGGGGCGTGCGTCATCTGATCTGTATTACCCTCGGAACCGGTGTGGGCGGCGCGATCATCCTGAACGACCAGATATGGCGGGGGGCCAACGGTGCTGGCGGCGAAGTCGGTCATACGACCGTGATCGAAGACGGGGTGATCTGTGGTTGTGGCGCGCCCGGTTGTCTGGAGGCTTATGCCTCAGCGCCGGCGATTGCCAGACAGGCTCGGGAGGCGCTACGGGCAGGCGTGCAAAGCCGTCTGACGACATGGTGCGACGGAAACCCGGAAACCATCACCTCGGCCATGGTGGCGCAGGCCGCGGAGGAAGGCGACCCCGTGGCGCAAGCCGTCATGCACCGCGCCGGAACACTGCTCGGCGTGGCGGTGGCGAGTCTGACCAATCTGCTCAATCCCGAACTGTTTGTCATCGGCGGTGGGGTGATCAACGCAGGCGATCTGATCTTTAAACCGATATGGGACGAAATTCATCGGCGCGCCTACAAATGGTCGGCCAGCATCCTGCGCGTCGTCCCGGCCGCGCTTGGCGACGATGCCGGTCTTATCGGCGCCGCGCGGAATTTCACCCTCTCTCGCCCTTCCCCTTCCTGATTCATGCGTATTGTCTTTCTCTCCACAGAAGTGGCTCCTTACGCCAAAACCGGCGGCCTTGCCGATGTCGCCGCCGCGCTCCCTGTCGCACTTGGAATGCTGGGACACCACGTCAATATCTTCCTCCCCAAATACGGTTTTATCAGCGAAAAAACACACGGTCTGCGAAAACTCTCTACCGACGTCGTCATGCGCGTTCCGGTCGGATACGCAACCGAAGGCGTGGGGGTCTGGACTACCGACACGACGGATACAAACGTTCGGGTGTATTTTATCGAGCATTTTTGGTTTTTCAACCGCGCAGGACTCTATGTCGATCCTCGCACAACACAGGACTATTCGGACAACCCGGCCCGCTTTGCCTATCTCTGCCGCGCTGTACTGGAAACGATCCGCGCACTCAAACTCGATCCGGACGTGATCCACTGCAACGACTATCAGACGGCACTGACACCCGCCTATCTCAACATGGCCTATACCGCAGACCCGGCGCTTTCCAGCACGGCTACGCTCTATACCATCCACAACATGCAATATCAAGGCCGTTTTCCACGCGACATCATGGGCGTAATCAACATCGGCTACGAACACTTCTATCCGGGCAGCGCCTTCGAATACTGGGAACAGGTCAATTTTATGAAAGCGGGTCTGACCTTTGCCGATGTGCTCAACACGGTCAGCCCTCGCTATGCACAGGAAATCCAACATTCCTCCGAGTACGGTCACGGGCTGGAGGGCGTGCTGAGATCGAGAAGCGACGATCTATACGGCATTATCAACGGCATCGACTATGGGGTATGGAACCCCCGTTCGGACCCGTTGATTCCCCATCCCTTCGATGCGGACGATCTAACCGGAAAAGCCCACAACAAAGCCACCTTGCTGTATCTGTTCGGTTTGAGCGCGCCGCCGAATACGCCCGTGATCGGGATCGTCTCTCGGTTGGCCTCGCAAAAAGGGCTGGATTTGCTGGGGCCCGTGCTGAGCACGCTGCTCGAATCCGATCTTCGCATGGTGGTGCTTGGAACCGGAGAACCCCGGTATCACGACCTGTTCCGATGGGCGGCGGAGACATATCCCGACAAAATCGGTGTCAAGTTGGGATTTGACGACCGATTGGCGCATCTTATCGAAGCCGGGGCCGACCTGTTTCTGATGCCCTCCCGTTTCGAACCGTGCGGGTTGAACCAGCTTTACAGCCTGCGCTACGGCACGCTGCCCATCGTCCGAGAAACCGGTGGGCTTGCCGATACGGTTCTTCCCTATGACCCCGTGCAGGAAACCGGTACGGGGTTCTCGTTTTCCGACTATACGTCCGAGGCGTTGCTTGGCGTTGTGCGACAGGCACTGGACGTGTACCGTCATCGCCCGGAGGTATGGCAAGAAATGATACGCCAAGCCATGCGGGAAGATTTTTCGTGGACCGCGTCGGCAAAACGGTATGTGGAGTTATACGAGAAGGCCATAGCGAAAAAGGAAAGAATCTCAGCGGCTACAGACGCGAAAAAATCCAGAACATCTCGGCGCTGATCTGGCGACAACAATCGTCGTACCGACGGATTTCGTCGGGAAGGTCGTCGTGCCATTTGGGATCGCGGTAGGGAACAACCACCCGTCCGACAGCCCCCGGTGGCATTGGGCAAGTACGGTCTGCTTCGGTGCAGGTCATCACCGCGCAGAAATCCTCCGATGGGTTAACCGGGTCGTTGTACAATTTCGAAAACGCCTCCACCGGTATCCTGTCCGGCCCGCTTTTTACCCAAAAAATCGAGTTGTTGTCACGGCTTTCCTGGTCGATCCGAAATCCGGCGCGCACCAGCGCGCGTATGGCACGTACATCGAAGGCGGTGACTTCCGACCCGCCGGAAAACGTATGCACCTGTGGTACACCGTACCAGACCGCAGCGGTATGCGCCCATATCTGCGCCATCTGGCTCCGCCGTGAATTGTGGGTGCAGACAAAGGTCAAACGAGCGTTTTTTCCCGTCTTTACACACGCATCTACATACGCCGCGATTCGGTTCAGCGCGTGCCGCCGCTCGTTGGAAATGATTGGAAAGTCTTCGATCGAGGTTTCGATATACCCAGCCAGACCGGGGTAGAAAGAAGAAGGCGGGGAAGGGTAAAACGCAGCTCTCATCCGCGGTCTTCCTCGGCAAGTAGAAAAGCTTTTTTTTCCGTTTCGCCTTTCATGCTTGTCTTTTCGAGGTATTCCATAAACTCTAAATGGCGAAGATAGGCTTCGATGTATCGACGTCCGGTGACGGCCAGATCGAGTTCGGTGAGCGCCTGCTGTGGGGCGATATAGCGGATGGCCTGACCTTCGGTAAGCGTGAGTGCGTCGATCGGGACGTCGATCGGGACGACAAAAAGGTGTCTGGTGGCGGCGCCGTCGCAGAAGACGGCCAGGTGAACGGGATTTTCCACGCGAAAACCGATTTCCTCCTCCACCTCCCGGACCAGCGTTTGTTCGGGGGTTTCGCCCTCCTCCGCGTGACCGCCGATGAGGCTCCATACGTTGGGAAATACGATACGCGGATCGTCGTCACGCAAATGAACCAGGATTTCTCCGTTGGGTCTGACCAGCAAAGCGGAAACCACCACGCTCATGGATTATTTCTGCCCTTCCAACATGTTCCGAATGGCTTCCTTTTGTTCCGGCGACAGACTTTCCGCCTGTTTTGCGTATTGATCCTGTTGGTCTTTGCTCAGATTTTCCCAGTCTTTTTTAAGATTTTCCTTGGCCATGTTTTGAAGAAAGGGATTGACCGCCTGCTGGGAATTATGCTGGATAAAGTTGAGTACCCAAGCGACAACAATAGCCAGCATCAACCCGCCGATATAAAATCCCCACCCGAGGACGAGCTTGTGAAGCCGGAGTTTGAAGGCATGACGCCACACCCTCGGCTCCAGGCGCACCCAGTATCGGGTCATGCCGTATCCGCACCGGTATGGCCGCTGATGATACCAGAACAACCCGTTGAATATCCGTTCGAACCAGTCGCGTTTGGACCGGTATACGTCCGTACTTCCGCATGTCGGGCATTGCATGGACCCACTCCTCAGGCTTTTCCGGTTGCCTGACGCTGCAAGCCGTGTAGCGTATTGAGGGCTTCGAGCGGTGTCATACCGTTTATATCCAGTTGTCTTAGACTTTCCACGACCGGGTGATCCTGCGGCATAAACAGACTCAGTTGATAGGTATTTTCCACTGGACGGGGGCGGGCATGATGCGATGTACCGGCGGGAGTCATGTCCTCGGATTCAAGGTGGGTCAATATCGTCTTGGCACGCTCCAGCACGGGCGCAGGAAGCCCGGCCAGACGCGCCACCTGAATTCCGTAGCTCCGGTCGCTTCCACCCGGCAACACTTTTCGTAAAAAGACCAGGTGGTCGTCCCGCTCCCGAATGGCGACGTTGTAATTGCGGACCCGCGAAAGACGGGTTTCCAGTTCGATAAGTTCGTGATAATGTGTGGCAAACAACGTCTTTGCCGCGCGGGAAGCGGTATCGTGCAAGTACTCCGTAATGGCCCAGGCAAGGCTTAGCCCGTCGAACGTACTGGTTCCTCTGCCGATTTCGTCCAGCAGAATCAGACTTTTGGGGGTAGCGTTGTTGAGGATGTTGGCCGTCTCGTTCATCTCCACGAGAAAAGTGCTTTCTCCGTGCGCTAAATTGTCCGACGCGCCCACGCGTGTAAAGATGCGGTCCACCAGCCCGATATGTGCCGACCGGGCCGGAACGAACGAACCTATTTGCGCCATGAGTACGATCAGACCGGTCTGGCGCAGATAGGTGCTTTTTCCGGCCATGTTGGGACCGGTGATCAGACCGATCTGCTGGCTTTGGGTGTCCAGATGTACGTCGTTGGGCACAAACGGCTCGCCCTGCAAAAGCTGTTCGACGACCGGGTGTCTGCCGTCACGGATGACGATGGCCATTTCGTCGTCGATTTCGGGGGCGGTATAATCGTTACGGACGGCTACATCAGCCAACGAACGGAGAAAGTCGAGAAAGGCGAGCGCGCGGCCATTGCTCAAGATAAGGTCCAAATACTTTGCCACTTCCGCGCGAAGCGTTTGGAACAGTTCGTATTCGAGCGTCATGATACGCTCTTCCGCGCCGAGGATTTTTTCTTCGTACTCCTTGAGTTCCGGTGTGATAAACCGCTCTGCGTTGCGCATGGTTTGCTTGCGCACATAGTCACCGGTCAGTCGGTGCAGATTGGCATGGGTAACTTCGATATAATACCCGAACACCCGGTTATAGTCAACCTTGAGCGATTGAATGCCGGTGCGGTCGCGTTCTTGTTGCTGAAGCCGGGCGATCCACTGTTTGCCATTCGAGCATATATCCCGTAGTTCGTCGAGTTCAGCGTGATAACCGGCGCGTATAAACCCGCCTTCGGTCAGTGAAAGCGGCGGTGCATCTACGATAGCCTTTTCCAATTGGTCCGCCAGTTCGGTCATGTCGTGCAATTGGCCGACCAGCGACGCGATCGACTCGGAGCGGGCATCGGCAAGCGCGGATTTTATGACGGGGATCAGACGCAACGTTTCCCTAAGCGCGCTCAGGTCTCTGGCGTTGGCGCGTTCCGAGCCTACACGCGCCGCCAGTCGCTCGATATCCCCGGCATTTCCAAGTAGTTCCGAAAGCCGATCACGCATATTCGGACGGTCTACCAGTTCACGGACGGCGTGTTGACGGAGCCGTATAGCCGATACGGAAACCAGCGGACGCATGAGCGCGTTGCGCAAAAAACGTGCCCCCATGGACGTGCGGGTTCGGTCCATCACCGACAACAGCGTCCCCTCACGGCTGCTGTCCCGTAGCGAAAGGGTCAGTTCGAGGTTGCGCTGGGTGGCCGGATCCATCATCATCCATGCTCCGGTATCGTACCGGGAAAGAATTTTCAGATGCGCCAATCGGTTTTTCTGGGTATCCTTGAGATAGGAAAGAAGGCCCCCCGCAGCCGCGACACCCGCCACCAAGTCTTCACAGCCAAACCCTTTGAGCGAAAGCACCTCGAAATGTTCCTGCAACGTTCGGCTGGCTTGGTCGTACAGAAAGTTATCGCCGTCGATCCTGCTAAAAGTGATAACGGGAAACCGGGGAACAAGCAAATGGCGGGCGCTTTCCTCCCAGTCCTCGGCGACCACCGCCTCCGAAGGCTGAAGACGGTTCAACTCCGAGAGCAGTTGGGGTTCGTCCATCTCGGCCACATGAAATTCGCCGGTGGAAAGGTCTACAAAGGCCACCCCCCAGCGGTCGTGTCCTGCGACCAGGCCGACGATATAGTTGTTTTCCCCGGCTTCCAGCGTCTGGGCAAGCAACGAAGTACCGGGCGTGATCACTTCGACCACATCGCGTTTTACCACCCCTTTGGCTTTTTTAGGGTCTTCGGTCTGTTCGCATACCGCCACTTTGTACCCGGAGCGGACCAGTTCGGCGATGTATTTTTCTACGGCGTGATGCGGAACACCGGCCAGTGGCGTTCGGTCTCCATGGTTGCGCGCCGTAAGGGTAATCCCCAACACCTTTGAGATAGTCCGGGCATCTTCGTTAAATGTCTCGTAAAAATCGCCCATGCGAAAAAACAGAATGGCGTCCGGATGCTGGGCTTTCATGCGGGCATATTGCGCCATCGCCGGGGTAGGAGAAGCGACAGAGGAAACCATAGAGGACGAAAACCGGTTGATGGGAGGAATTTGTCTTGCAGCAAAAAACGGCTCGATTCGACGGTCCCGACCTGCACACAATAGGCCCTGAGGGCGTCTGCGTCAAGAGGATTCTGACGTACCGGAGTATCCCCTATCGGCGCGCGTCTCCCGCCAGCGCAGATAGAATACGACTTGCTTCGAAATTGTCTTGTTTAACTGGGATCGAAGCGTACAATAAAAAAACCGGGTAACCATCACCAAAGGAGTCTGTATGGGGTACACACCTGATATACTCGCCTTTTCGGGGAGCCTGCGAGAAGAGTCATACAACGCCAAGTTGGTACGGATCGCCGCCGAAGGGGCGCGGGCCGCAGGGGCAAACGTGACGATCATCCGCTTGCGCGACTACCCGATGCCGCTGTACGACGCCGATGTTGAAGCGCATGACGGTCTTCCCGAAACGGTGCTCAGGTTCAAAAATTTGATGCTTGCCCATCAAGGGCTACTGATCGCCGCGCCCGAATACAACAGTTCCATCACGGCGGCGCTAAAAAATGCGATCGACTGGGCGTCGCGTCCACGACCGGGTGAAGCGGCGCTTGCTTGTTTCGATGGCAAGGTGGCGGCGCTGATGAGCGCATCCCCCGGTGCACTGGGTGGACTTCGAGGACTGGTGCATGTCCGCGCCATACTCGGCAACATCCGAGTACTTGTGCTTCCTGATCAAGTGGCCGTACCCGGAGCCGATACGGCTTTTGAAGAAGACGCCACACTCAAGGATACGAGACGTCATGCCACTGTCGGACAACTTGGGGCAAAAGTGACCCTTACGCTCAAAAAGCTGTACGGGCCATAGCCGG
>VGJU01000030.1 GCA_016867335.1 Candidatus Zixiibacteriota bacterium
GGCAAGAATGAACTGCTTGTCATTCCGAATCCGATGCGGATTTTTGAAAAATGGGTGGAGACCCCAGGCGACAGTACGTTCAAATCGAAAACCATGTATGTATATTTCGAGATGTACGGATTGAGTACCGGTACGTCGGAAATGCCCGCTACCTATAACGTTTCGTATCGACTGAAAAGCCACGCCTCCGGAAACCGCACGTCGCTTCCGGGGCAAAAAAATGTGCGCGCCCCGGGCAGCGAGGCGCTCAAGGTGTTTGCCGTGGATTTTATGACGTTTCCTCCGGACGTCTACACGCTCGAAACCACGGTGCGCGACAATCTCACCGGAGCCGAGGTGACACGCCAAGCCATATTCGAGGTGGTTCAGCCACCGCCACCACCACCGCCCGTCACCGTGCTTACCCAGAAACAGGCCGACCGAGGCTATCGTATGCTCAAATTCATGGCTACCCCGCGTGACCTCAGTCTGTACGAAAAACTCGATTTGGAAGGCAAAACAGAGTTTCTGGTCAACTTCTGGAAGGAAAGAGACCCGACCCCCGATACCCCGGAAAACGAACTCATGATCGTGTTTAACGAGCGGTTTTCTTTTGCCGAATATCAGTTGGGTGGGGCGGACAGCGACCGGGGCAAAATCTTTATGAAATACGGCGAACCAGAGGAAATAGAACGTTTTGATTCGGGCATGGGCACCAAACCCTATCAGATATGGTATTACGTGTCCGGGGTAGATGGCGATCCGACAAAACGAGAGGGTGGAAACCGGGACTTTTTCGTTTTTGGCGACCGGCTCAACGTGGGACGATACGAACTGTTGCATGGTACGGAAAAAAACGGCATCTACAACCCGGACTGGCGCAAACTGCTTGATCTGGCGACACCCCAGACACAGTTTCGCCCGACGACCGAACTCAAACCCGGTGAACAGTTGGAACCGTAGTTTTTGTCGGTTTGATTCGGAAATCGATCGCGCAGAAAAATCATACGTCCCCGTTGCCCGGGGGAGGGTGAAAATGACGATACACCGCGGCGGCTATCGTTTTTCCGAGACTGCCCCGTGTGGCAAGTTCCTCTTCCGTGGCTTTCAGTACCCCTTCGACTGAACCAAAGACGTTGAGCAGGGTCTGTCTGCGTTTGGGGCCGATGCCCTCGATGCCGTCGAGTTCCGATCCTACCATGCGTTGACCACGCCGTTTCCGGTGAAAAGCCAAGGCAAATCGATGGGCCTCGTCGCGGCTTTGCATAAGCAGTTTGAGCGCGGGAGAGGTTTTGGGCAACACCACCGGTTCGGGTTGTTCCGGCAGAAAAATCTCCTCCAGCCGTTTTGCCAGCCCTATTATCGGTAGATCGCCGAGACCCAACTCTTCCAGCACTTGGCGCGCGCTGGACAACTGTCCTTTTCCGCCATCTATGACCACCAGGTCGGGCAACGGCGTTTTCTCGTCCAGCGCGCGACGGTAACGGCGTCCGACCACTTCCTGCATCATCGCAAAGTCGTTTGGTCCTTCCACTTCCTTGATGGCAAACTTTCGGTACTCGGATTTGCGTGCTCTGCCGTCTATAAAACACACCATCGAGGCGACCGGTTCGGTTCCTTGAAGATTGGAGATGTCGAACGTTTCGATACGCCGCGGGGGGTGTTCCATGCGGAGCGCGTCGCCCAGCGCGGCGACGGCGGCAGGGACAGCCATCCGTTCGCGCAACTCGGCCCGGCTCAACAGATGGGTGTTGAGATGCAGGGATGCATTTTGTGCCGCTATGTTGAGAAGTCCCGCTTTTTCACCCCGCTGGGGGATCTGTATCGACGTTTTAACGCCGCTTCTTTCGCGTAACCACCCCAACAGGACGTCAACCTCCACCGGGGCGAAGGGGAGCAGTATTTCTTTTGGAAGCAACTGAGCGGCGACATAATACTGATGGAGAAACGCGGACAGAATTTCGGCATTGGCAGCTCCGTCGGGCGCATGAAGCAAAAAGTTTTCTTTGCCGAGTAGTTTGCCTTCCCGTACTTGCAGCACGGCGACCGCAACGTCCGTATCCTGACGCGCCAACGCCACGACGTCACGGTCTACTTCCTCGTAGGTTGCCACATTTTTCCGTACCACCGTGCCATCGATCGCCGCGATCTGATCGCGCAGACGCGCCGCCAGTTCAAACTGGAGATGGGCAGATGCCTGCGTCATTTTTTCACGCAGGTTGCCAAGCAGATCGCGTGTTTTGCCCGAAAGAAATCCCGCCACCTGCTGGACGATTTTTTCGTAGTCCGCCTCTTCGATATGGCCTTTACAGGGACCGGGACAACGATGGATATAGAAATCCAGACACGGACGGTCCAGCGCGGGCCACAGCCGGGGGTTGGGACAGGTACGGAGCGGAAACACCTTGCGGATCAAGTCGAGCGTTCGCCGCATCGCCTTCGTGTTGGTATACGGTCCGAAATATCTGGCTCCGTCCCGCACGATCTTTCGGGTGACCACTACCTGCGGAAAAGATTCGTTGGTAATCTTGATATACGGAAACGCCTTGTCGTCCTTGAGCAATACGTTGTAGCGGGGGCGGTGTGCCTTGATCAGATTGCCTTCCAGAATCAACGCTTCCGTTTCGGAGGCTGTTGCCACATAATCGAGATCGGCGATTCTCCGGACCATGGCGGCGACTTTGGGAGCGGTCTGCCAGTCGATTTTCTGAAAATAGGAACGTACCCGATTGCGGAGTACTTTTGCCTTCCCTACGTAGATGATCGTGTCTCTGGCGTCTTTCATGAGATACACGCCCGGCCCGTTGGGCAGGGTGCTCAGCTTGGAGGCGACAAGCGCGGGAACCGTACGGTCCTGATCGATCTCGGTCATATTAGGGCTTGACAGCGTGAGGTAAGAGGTGTATTTTTAACGTCTGTGTTGTTTAACAAACCGGAAAAAGATGGCTCCGGGTAAACATTAAGGTCTTTCCGGGGTATTCGGAACATCCTGCGAGGAGCGAACGGTGCCGAAACTGGTTTCATCCAAAAAGCGATTGCGTCAGGAACGGGTACGCGCTGTCCGTAACAAATCGGTAAAATCCGCGATGCGGACATCGATCAAAAAAGTGCGTCAGACGCGCGTGGCTTCCGAAATGCCGGAGAGTCTAAGCGCGGCTTGTTCGGCGCTCGACAAGGCCGCCAAGCGAAACGTCATCCATCGGCGGACCGCCTCCCGGCTGAAATCGCGTCTGATGAAAATGGCAAACGGTCTTACCCACTGATCCGCTTGGTGTTCGATACATAGCCTGTTTGACAGAAAACCGGGGTTGCTCCAAAAGCAACCCCGGTTTTTTTATCGTCGTGACAGACGTACCCGCTTTTCAGCGCGCCGCCGCCATCTCCTTCCGCGTTCCCCGCATCGCCATCTCTTCCGTATCGATACGCGCCGCTCGCGCAAAACCGAGAAACAAGGGCTGAGGCCGATATGGACGCCCCGTAAACTCCGGATGAAACTGTGTCCCCACAAAATAGGGATGACCGGAGATTTCGAGAATCTGCATGATCTGTTCGTCCGGTGTCATGCCCGAAAAAATCATGCCGTGTTTCTCGACGACATCCCGGTAGTCGTTGTTGAACTCGTAGCGGTGACGGAAACGTTCTACCACGCTTTCTTGACCGTACAGACGATACGCCAGCGTTCCGCGCTTAATCTTAACGGCGTGTCCGCCCAACCGCATGGTTGCCCCCATGCCTGCCAGATGGCGTTGTTCGGGCAGAAGATAGATAATCGGCGTATCGGTGTCGGGGTCGTATTCGGTGTGCGAGGCCCGCGAAAGCCCGCATACGTTTCGCGCAAACTCGACCACCGCCAACTGAAACCCATAGCACAGTCCGAGAAACGGGATGCCGTTTTCCCGCGCATACCGAATAAAAGCGATCTTACCCTCCGCCCCGCGTTCTCCAAATCCACCGGGTACGATAATGCCCGATATCCCTTCCATGACCGGCGCATCTACCATTCGTCCGTTGGCGTATTCGGTCGTGTCGATCCATTCCGTTTTGATCGTAATGTCTTCCTGAACCTCGCAATGTTCCAGCGCATTCATAATGCTTACATAAGAGTCGTGCAGTGCCGTGTATTTGCCCGTTATGGCGATCCGTACCTCTTTGTGGCTGCACGAAAGATGCTTGAGATATAGATCAAACGGGCGAGAACGGTTAAACCGGTGGGGCAGGTTGAGCCGCAACCCCTCGGCGATGCGTTGCGCCGTATTCTGCTCGTCCAGCAGACTCGGAACCCGATAGATCGAGTCCGTGTCCGGACTGCTGATGACGTGATCTTCCGACACGTTGCAGTAAAGGCTGATTTTTTGTCTGATTTTCCGGTTGAGCGGTATGGCCGAGCGACACACAATGATGTCCGGCTGTACACCCGTCTGGAGAAGGGTCTTGACGCTGTGCTGGGTGGGTTTGCTTTTCAGTTCGCCGGTGGATTCGTTGTACAGTACCGCGGTGACATGAACAAACCGCACGTTTTCGCGGCCTTCGTCGTGAAGCATCTCACGCGCGGCTTCGATAAAGTGGATATTTTCGATGTCGCCTACGGTTCCGCCGATTTCCACGACAACGACATCGTAAGGCCCTTCGTGCGCCTTGGTGCGAATCAGATACTTGATTTCGCCCGTTACATGCGGCACGACCTGTACGTCCCTTCCCAGATACTCACCGCGCCGCTCTTTATCCAAAATGATCCGGTACACCTTGCCGGAGGTGATATAGTTGAACTTGTTGAGATCGTCGTCGAGAAACCGTTCGTACGTGCCCAGATCCATGTCGCATTCCGTGCCGTCCTTCAGGACGAACACCTCTCCATGCCGGTACGGGTTTATGGTCCCGGCGTCCTGATTGAGATAGCCGTCCATTTTGATCTGAGACACGGTAAAATCGTAGTGGCGAAGCAGATGACCAAGCGAGGCGCTAAATACGCCCTTTCCGACACCCGACATGACCCCGCCCGTGACAAAAACGTACTTGGTTCTTCCGATGCGATAGTTGGGCGGAAAAAACTCTATGGCCTCGGTATCATCGGTTCTCGACCGGTACTGATCGAGATCGAGTTCCCCCAGCCCGTCCTGCTCGTCCTCGCCATTTAATCCGGCCATGTTTCCGCTCCTTTTTCATAATCGGTCTGTGGTCCTTAGACACGCAAAATGCCTCTGACGCCGTCTTGTGTTGTGGAGTACGTCCTGATTTTCAATATGGGAAATGTTTCTACGGGAAAAATAGAATAGCTACCCGTTCGTTGAGTGTCAACCCCAAATCGGATCAAAAATGATGCGAAAAAAATAGGACGATTGAACCCCAAAGGGTTGCGCGCAGAAAAAATTTTGGCAAGAAAAAACGGAGAACCTCGAAACGCTACCGATCGCCCAACCCGAAAACGAGCGCGTAGTTTTCTTGACAACCGGAACAAAGCGGGGCATTTTACCGACAGACGTCGGGTGTGACCGCCGCGTGGCGGGCAAACTTTGCACAAAGGAAACAGATGTTCAAACCGTCTGTGCCTGTCATCGATGGACATGCCGTGTTGGGTCGACGGCACGACCGCCGGGTAGCCTTTGACACCCCCGGTGACCTGATCGCCGTCATGGATCGCAACGGAATCGAACGAGCGCTCGTATATCACCGCTACGCAGTCGAATACGACACGCAAGCAGGCAATGCCGAGTTGGAATCCCTTGTTTCCGGGTATCCCCGACTAATTGCCCAGCGAATCGTCAACATGGCCTCGGACGACCGGGCGCGTTTCTACCAAAGTGGTTCGCGCAGTCTCCGCGTCTTTCCCAAAAGCCACCTGTATCCGTTTGTCCCTTGGGTCGTCGGTCCATGGATGGACTGGATACGAGAAACAGGCAAGTCACTTTGGGTCTCTGTCGACGAAGTCGATCCCCGTGATCTGTATGAAACCGCGCACACGTTTCCTACCGTGCCCTTTGTCCTTTCCGCGGTACACTACGGCCATTTTGCCTTTGTCTGGCCGCTGATCGCCGCATTGCCCAATCTGTACATAGAACTCTCGCGGCTCGACATCATGGTCGGTGTCCGGATGTTTGTAAAACGGATCGGCCCCGGTCGGTTGCTTTTTGGGTCGTTTTATCCCGAACTGGACCCTGGGCCGTATCTTTTCTATCTCCACCGAACCGGTTTGGACGACGACGCGCTTCGCGCCATCTGCCGTGACACGGTGCTCACCCTGGTCGAAGACGACGGAGCGCACGCGATATGATAAACGGCATGGAGATCGTCGATTTTCATTGCCATATAGGCGCTTGGCCCCAGTATGGCATGTTTGACGACGTGGACGACATGCTCCGCGCCATGGACGCCACCGGCGTCGATCAAGCGTGTGTATTCGACGTATTTCACGGCGACCACCGCCGAGGAAACGATGAAGTCGCCCGCGTTACCCGCGCACACCCGGACCGATTTATCGGATTTGCATTCGTCACCCCGCATTATCCGGAAGAAATCACGGACGAACTCAACCGGGCGTTTGACTCGCTCGGTATGCGTGCCATAAAAATATACCCGCCTTATTTCGACCGTCCGGTGACCGACCCGGCGTGGGCTTCGGTGTTCGAGTTTGCAAATCATCGTCGTCTGACCGTAATCTCGCACACATGGGGCGGAGACACCAAATGCGACCCCATGCTCTTTGTGACACTGGCTGCCCAATATCCACAAGTGCGATGGGTCATGGGACATGCCGGAGGGCCGCCGACAGGCCGCGAATCCGCCAAACGCGCGGCGCTTGCCCACCCCTCCATCTTTCTCGAAATATGCTCGTCGTTCCGCAACCCCGGCGCGATAGAAGACCTGATCGCCGCGGTCGGAGCTGATCGCGTGGTTTTCGGATCGGATATGCCGCTGTTCGACCCGGCCATTCATGTAGGACGCATCTTGCTTTGCAACGCAACCCAGGAAGAAAAACGCAACATGCTCGGCGGAAACGCCCGTTCACTTCTTTCGTAGCACCTACTATCGGACCGTCCCGTAGCAAAGGACGTATCGCCCACCCACAGAAAACGGAAACCGTCATGGCAAAGGAAACGTCCGAGATACGTCTGATTTCCCCCTATGCCGAAGGGCAGCGATGGCTGCGCGGCAACCTGCATACCCATACCACCTTTAGCGACGGAAAACGCACGCCGGAGGCGGTCATCAAAGATTATGAAAATAGAGGGTACGACTTTCTGGCGATCTCCGATCACGACGTATTCGTAAAGCCGGACAAATACCAGCGAATGACGCAGATGACGCTGATTCCCGGTGTCGAGGTAAGCGCCAACGGTCCCCATATCCTTCATGTAAATGCGCAGACGCTGGTCCCCCCTCACGAGAACCGTCAACAGGTTCTTGACGAAATTTCGGCACAGCCCGAAAGTTTTGCCGTGCTCAACCATCCCAACTGGCTTGCCCCGCTGCCAGATCTGCATTTTAGCCATGAAAGGATGCGCAGTCTTACCGGCTACGCCGGTATCGAAATTTACAACGGGGTGATCGAACGTCTGCCCGGTATTCCTCTTGCGACGGACCAGTGGGATTTGCTGCTGTCGAAAGGACACCGGGTGTGGGGGTTCGGGCATGACGACTCGCACGACGTCCAGGATGTAGAGCTTGCCTGGAACGTGGTCCAGTCGCACGACCGGCGCGGCGGTCCTATCGTGGCAGCCCTGCGCGAAGGTCGCTTTTACGTATCCACCGGTGTGGAAATCCAGTCGGTTCGTATCAAAGACCGCCACATCGTCATTCTGACCAACAACGCGATGCGTATCCGATTTATCAGCCGATGGGGCGTGATCCGGCATACGATGGACAGCCAAGCGGCCGAGTTTATCATACCCGACGATCCGAATGTTCGGGATTGGATGTATATCCGTATGGAGTGCTACGGCCCACGCGGTAGCATGGCTTGGACACAGCCCATCTGGATCGAGGCAGGTTGACGAAATTTCATACGTTTTCCAGCGACGAAAACCACGTCAACTTGCTGTGGGGTAGTTGATGGAAAACCTGGCCCATACGTGCGTGGGATATGTACTGGCCCGGACCGGGTTGGGCCGATGGACACCCCTTGGGACCGCCGCGCTTGTCGTCGGCGCCAATCTGCCGGATATCGACGTTCTTTATACGGCGTTTGGAGATCATGCGGTCTATCTCGAACACCATCGAGGAATTTCCCACGCGGTCGTCGGTCTTGCCGGACTGTCCGTCCTGCAAGTCGGCGTTTTGCGTCCATTTCAGCGCCGCGTCGCTCGGAACGGCTCTGCAGGGACGATTTCCTTTTTCCGCCTTATGATCCTCAGCCTGATCGGGGTTTCCAGTCATTTTCTCCTCTATTTCACCAACTCGTACGGCATACGCCCCTTTCTTCCTTTTGACGATCGATGGATATACGGAGACTGTGTTTTTATCGTGGATCCCTGGATATGGTTGATATTGGGCGGTCCGTGTATCTGGTTCGCCGTGCGTCGGCGGTGGCTGACGGCGCTGTATATCGCGGTGGCACTTACGGCAACAGCGCTTATCTTTATGTTTCGAGACGGCGCTCTGCCCCTGACGGCCAAAGCGGTCTGGGTGACGGGACTTGCGGCGATCGTTTGGGTGCGATTGGGGTACCGGGAAAGATGGACGCCCAACATAGCGACCGGCGCACTGATTACGTTGAGCGCTTACTGGGCAGGGCTTGCGGTGCTCCACGAAATAGCCGTCCGGCGTGTCGAAACACGGGCGGAGGTGCGCGCGCTTTCCGAACCGATCCGACGCATGGGGGTGCTACCTACACCTGTCGATCCCTTTTGCTGGGTCGTGATCGTCGAAACGGATCGCCTGACGCTTACCGGAGAGATAAAGCTGTACGAAACACCCGAACAAACGACGCCGTTTTTGTCGCGTCCTCGTCATATGGAGCGCGAAGAGGTAAAAACCGCGCTTGCTACGCCACAAGGCCAAACCCTGTTGCGTTTTGCAAGATTTCTGGTCGCTGATCCGCCGGAAGAAACGGAGGCGTTTCCGTGGTGCTACGCGACATTCGATTTGGATAGACGGGCATACGCGGGTTTGGCGTTATCGCCGTGCCGACAATACCGCTGCGCTGATCAGGCACACCGCCGCCGTAGGGTCTTACCGTCGCTTGGTTGAGGTATAGATTGCAAGGGGGTATTATGACATCCCGACTGGAATTGCTTAAAATGATGGCGGAAAAGGAACCCGGCGAACCGTTTCTTATCTACGCGATCGCGCTTGAATATGCAGGAACCGGGCAACTCGAGGAAGCGGCGGAGACGTTGGAGCGTCTCATGACCCAAACCCCAGACTATCCGCCCGGGTTTCATCAGGCAGGCAGGGTATACGAACAGTTGGATCGGACCGAGGATGCACGGCGCTGCTATACGCTCGGTATTGCCGTTGCCGAACGAGCGGGCGATGCGCATGCCAGAGCTGAGATGGCTCAGGCCCTCATGATGCTGGAATAAACGGTAAATGCGACGGATAAAACGGCGTTTTTTCCGTCGGAGAAAGAGAGTTGGACACGTATGTTGTTGCGTATACTTCAGCCTATCGTGGGCTGGATTTTTGTCATCCTCGGCGTTATCGGCATCTTTTTGCCACTGCTTCAAGGCGTGTTGTTTATCGTCATCGGGCTGACGCTGCTGTCGTCGCGATACGCCTTTGCCCGAAACTTGCTCGACAAGGCCAGAAACCGGTATCCGGCGGAATACGCCCGTATGGAACAAATGCACGACCGGATCATGTCCAACAAATCGATACTGGCGGTGGCCGTTCTCGTGCTGGCAGGACTCTTGACGCTGGGCATCTATCTGCTGGTGCTCGGTGTCCGTCAACTTTCCGAAAACGCCTAAAGAGTTTCGGTGTTACCGGTCTTTGATGTCGCGCAAGACCGCGGTCAGTGTTTCTATGGCGTGAATTACGCGCGGACCGGGCCGTAAAAGCCATTCGCCCGGCATCGTTACGACACGTCCGTTGCGAATGGCTTTTACGTTCTTCCACCCCGAAACCGCCCTTCCCTTTTCAAGAATTCGCTTTTTCAAGGTCTCTGCGGTTATGTTTTTTTCTTCCGAGGTCAGCAGTACGTCTGGATTTTTAGCAATGATTTGCTCCAGTGTGTACACGCCCCAAGTTCGCACTTTGAAATCATCCGCCACGTTTCTACCACCTGCCCGAACAATAATGTCTGTAGTAAACGTTCCCGGTCCCGGTGTCCAGTGCTCGGTGTTTAGCGGACTGCCCACAAACACGCTTGGATACCGGTTTGGGGGGATAACGGAGACCGTAGCCGCGATCGCCCTAAGCCGCCGTTCCATCTCCGCAGCCGTAGAATCCGCCCGTGCACTTCTGCCGGTCAGCTTTCCAAATAGACATATCGACCGTATCACCTGGTCCACGGTCTGCGGATCGTCTATGTATACGGGAATGCCAAGCGCCCGAAGCCCTTCCACAATCTCGCTCGGATTGTCTTTCGTACCCACGATAAGATCGGGTTTCATGGAGACGATACGCTCGAGACTCAACGTGTTGAGATCGCCGACCTTGGGTTTGGATGCCGCCTCCGCCGGATAGTCGCAGTAGTCCGTCACACCCACTATGGCGGCTTCGGCTCCTACCGCATAAAGCAGTTCCGTGCAACTGGGCATGATCGACACGATACGCTCCGGTGCGCGGGACAGCGTGACGTTTTGGCGATGGGCATCCGTAAGCGTAAGAGGAAACCCCATCGTCTGTGCTTCGACGGCAGAGCAGGACAAAAAAGAAAACATTGTAAAAGCCAAAACAACCAACCGCATGATATGTCTCCTGTGAGTGTCTGGCGTTCGGGCCGAACTTGTCAAAACGCGAACGACAAACTGGCCAGCAAAAAGCGAAGGAAATCCGTTATCTGTTAAGGTGAGGTATATCCCCCCTCGTCCTGCATGCTTATTTAACCTACCGAAATCCTACAACTTTTTCAATTCCAAATGCGTTTAATAGGAAGTACGAGAGAAAACGCCATTAGATCCTCGATTCGCTTAGGGAGAAACCGATCATGTATAGAATATTTTTAACATGTTGCGCGCTGATGTTGTGTTTTTCGTCTGTGGCCTACGGCCAGCGGTCGTTTCAGACCCGACATCCCATGAACGAAATGGGGGCGGTTCGGCTGACCGGCGCAGTCCCTAAAATCGACGGTATCCTGGACGACGAAGCGTGGACGTATGCCGGGGCGACATCTGATTTCAAACAACTTCTGCCCATCGAAAACACCGCCCCCACCGAATCCACCGTCGTATACATAGCGTATAACGACAAGGCCATCTATGTGGGGGCGATGATGTTCGATCGCGACCCTGATCGGATCGTTGCTCGGCTGTCGCGGCGTGATCGCGGCGGAGAAACGGACCGGATCAATCTCTTTTTCGATCCTTATCTGGATCATCAAACCGGCTATACGTTTACGGTCACCGCAGGTGGCTCGCTTATCGATGCCTTGCTATTTAACGACACCCGTAGCGACGACACATGGGATGCGATATGGGATGCGCAAGTGTCCAGAAACGAGCGCGGGTGGAGCGCCGAGTTCCGTATTCCGCTGGGTATTTTGCGATTTGCAGATAGCATGGAGGAACAGACTTGGGGGTTTCAGATCACTCGATACATCAGCCGCAAACAGGAGTGGAACCAATGGGTGCTTCAGCGACGCGACAACTCCGGGTGGGTATCCCGGTTTGGGCATCTTACCGGAATCAAAGACATACGGTCTCGGACACCTGTAGAACTTCTGCCCTACTCGGTCGGTCGGACCAAATTGGAACCCCAAAGCGTCGCCAATAAGGATGGCCGCGACTTTTTTTCTAATGCGGGTGCCGATCTTAGGTACGGCGTGACGTCCAATACCACGTTACAGGCCACGATCAACCCGGATTTTGGACAGGTGGACGCGGACCCGGCGGTGCTCAATCTTTCTGTTTTCGAACCGTTTTTTGAGGAGCGGCGACCGTTTTTTGTAGAGGGCCAGGATATTTTTCGCACGCCGATTCAATTGTTCTACTCACGACGTATCGGTCGGCAACCCGGATATTTTTCCTTGCCTGGGGGTGCACAAGACCTCGACCGTCCGGAGTTTTCTACCATACTTGCCGCTTCGAAATTTACGGGCAAAACACAGCGAAAAACCTCCTTTGGCGTCGTTCACGCCCTTACATCCAGCGAAAATACACGCATCAGCACGATAGTCAATTCGACCGAGGTTATCCGCGATTTCCGTGTAGAACCGCTGACCAATTTTTTGTTAAGCCGGATTATGCAGGACTTCCGGCAGGGTAACTCGCAGATCGGCATCATGGCGACTTCGGTGATCCGCAAAGGCGGTCATGAGGCTACATCGGGCGGAATCGACTGGAATCATAAAATATACAACAATTTGTATCAATTTTCCGGTCAACTGGCGGGAACGCGAACAGGGCGTTTTGCCCGGCAGCAGGGCTATGGCGTCAACGTGCAGATCGCCAAGCAGGACGGCTGGCTACGTGCCGACGCCACACTGGATGCGCTTTCGCCCGGGTTTAACGTCAATGACCTGGGGTTCAGCCAACGTACCAATCGGATAAGAACCAATTATGGCGTGGATTTGATCCGTATCAAACCATGGGGGCCTTTTCTACAAAACTATGGTTATGTCAACCTGAATCAAAAATGGAATTATGCCGGATTGCGGCTTCAGAACGATATTCAAGCCGCCGTGTATCAACAGTTTACCAATTTTTGGGGCGTGGATCTGGGCGGTGAGTGGCGATTTGAAGCGCTTGATGATCTGGACACCCGCGGCGGTCCGCCTATCGTAAAACCCGCGGGAAGCAGCTTTTACACCTTTATCGGCAGCGATTTCAGCAAACCTTTTAGCGCCAATCTGTTTGTACAGCGGGGATCGAATGCGGCAGGCAGTTTTAACTGGACCGTCAGCCCAAGTTTTACGGTTCGTCCTTCCGCGCGTGTCGAGCTACGCTTTCAGCCGCAGATCTCGTGGGAACACAACGACGCCCAGTTTGTCGGGCGTCCGGTCGTGGCGGGAACGACCCGTTATGTATACGGGATGTTGGACCGTAAAGAGGTGGATCTGACGGTTCGGACGGATGTCCTTTTTTCGAGAGACGTGAGTCTTCAGTTTTTTATGCAGCCATTTGTCGCTGTCGGGGATTATGACCAAGCCAATTTCAAGGAACTTGCTGCACCGTCTACGTATTCTTTTGTACCCTTTACCGGTACACTGCCCAACCCCGACTTCAATCGAAGATCGCTGAGAAACAATTTGGTGTTCCGGTGGGAATATCGTCCGGGCAGTACGGTATATTTTGTCTGGTCGCAGTCGAGAAGCGCCCGGTCCGGTGACGTGCGGTTTCGTCCGCTAAACAGTCTCGGCAACGTGTTTACGGACGCCGGTCCGAATATTTTGATGGTAAAATTCAACTACTTTTTCAATATCTGACGGCAATGTTTCGTAGCGCCTCCATCGGGTGGGTGAGGCGCTACAGCGCCGCCTGACGACTGGTTTGATTGAGCTCTATGGTCCCGCATCCGATGCACGAGCGGTTGGTGGGAAACACCTTGCCCGGATTGCACAGCCCTTTGGCGTCGAAGACTTGTTTTAGACTTTCCATGGCGTCAAGATCGTCATCGGTAAAAATAAGAGGCATAAAATTTACTTTTTCGATGCCGATGCCATGCTCGCCCGTGATCGATCCGCCCATCTCGACGCAGGCTTTGAGAATTTCGCCACTGGCGTCCACCGCCTTTTTCGTTTGTTCGGGATCGCGCTCGTCATAGGCAATACACGGATGGATGTTGCCGTCTCCCGCATGAAACACATTGCCGATCATCAGGTTGTACTTTTTTCTTGTTTCTTCGATCACCTTCATGATTTCGGGCAGTTTGGTACGCGGTACGACACCGTCTTGCGTGTAATAACTCGGACTCAATCTACCCAGTGCGCCAAAAGCCCGCTTCCGACTGGTCCAAAGTAGAGTGCGTTCCTGATCGTCCTTGGCCATGCGGATGTCGCGTGCGTGGTTGGCTTGGCACACTTCGCGCACACGGCCTGCCTGAGTATCTATTCCCGCCTCCAGCCCGTCCAGTTCGATGATAAGCACCGCTTCCGCGTCAAGCGGAAAACCGAAATGAAACGCCGCCTCGACCGCACCGATCACAACTTTGTCGAGCATTTCGAGCGCCGCAGGCACGATGCTCGCGGCAATAAGCCCGGCGACGGTGTTGGAAGCGTCTCGAACATCGTCGTACACGACCAAAAAGGTTCGATAGGTCTGAGGAAGCCGGGTCAGTCGTACATACGCCCGCGTGACGATGCCCAGCATCCCCTCCGAGCCGATCACTACTCCCCGCAGGTCGTAGCCCGGCGTGTCGTCCGTCTTGCCACCCAACCAGACCACCTGTCCGTCGGGCAACACCACCTCGATACCCAGTGTGTGGTTGGTTGTCACACCGTATTTGAGGGTATGCGGGCCACCGGAGTTTTCGGCGATGTTCCCGCCTATGGTGCAAGAGTACTGGCTGGACGGATCCGGCACATAGTGGTATCCATGTTTTGCAACGGCCTTCGAAAGATGCAAGTTGACGACGCCAGCCTCCACAAGCGCGCGCTGGTTTTTGACGTCGATTTCCACGATTCGGTTCATACGCGTCAGCGAGATCATCACACCGCCGTCGGGCGGGAGACTGCCCCCGCTGAGCCCGGTCCCGGCTCCTCGCGCGACAAACGGAATGCCCGCCGCGTACAACAACCGGACGACCTGCGAAACCTGTTCCGTAGAAATGGGAAAAACGACGGCGTGGGGTGTATTTTTGTCGATGGTCAGCCCATCGCACTCATAGACGATCAGTTCGTCTGGCGCATCCACCACCCCGTCACGTCCGACCACAGCCGCCAGCGCCTCTGTCAGCCGTTCTCTGTCCATATACGCCCCCTCATCTTCTGATCAGTTCCAGAAATTCCATCCTCGTGCCCCGATCCTCGCGGAACATTCCCAACATCGCGCTGGTGGACATTTTGGAATGCTGTTTTTCCACGCCGCGCATCATCATACACAGATGCTCGCCTTCCATCACCACCGCCACGCCCTTGGGTTTGAGATGATGATCAAGCGTGTGGGCGATCTGCGTGGTCAGCCGCTCCTGCACCTGAAGCCTGCGGGCGAAAACTTCCACGATCCGGGCGATTTTGCTCAACCCGACGATCTTGCGATCGGGCAGATAGGCGATATGACACTGACCAAAAAAGGGCAACAAATGGTGTTCGCAGAGCGAATAAAATTCGATGTCTTTGACGAGCACCATCTCGTCGTAGTTTTCGCCTTCGAATATCGCGTCGTTTATGACCGCCCCGACATCCTCTTCATAGCCTTTGGTCAGAAAACGCATCGACCGAGCGACCCGACCGGGGGTCTTGAGCAACCCTTCCCGGTCGGAGTCTTCTCCGATTTCGTGTAGGATGGACCGCACCAATTCTTCCATAGGGTCCGGCATCATATTTACTCTCCGTAGTATTCGAAGGAATTGTTGCCCGTCTCGACCAGCCGGACTCGGTACAGCGCGGGCCGGGTAAAACAAGAGGCCAACCGGCTCCAGATGACCCGCGCAAACTCCTCCGACGTAGGGTTGACCGTTTGAAATTCTTCCAGATCCAGATTGAGATTTTTATGATCGTAGCGTTCCACGATTTCCCGTTGTATGACCTCGTCCAGTTCGCCGATACCGATTACCATACCCGTGCGTTCGTCTATCGCGCCTCGCACGGTCACTTCCAGTTCGTAGTTGTGTCCGTGTCCCATGGGATTGTTGCATTTGCCAAAGATACGAGCGTTTTCTTCGTCGCTCAGAAAACGGCTGTGAAGGCGGTGTGCCGAGTTGAACTCGACTCGGCGGGTAACGTCTACCATGTTGGGATCCCCTCTATATTCGACTCGACGTGTCCGGGTTTCATGAAGCCGCAGGGAGAACAGTTCGCAGTCGTTCATGGCCGGCAACAGCCGGTTCCATATTTCGACGGCCAGACGCTCCGTGGTGGGCATTTTATCCCGGAACGCCGGATCATCGACGTTGAGATGACTGCTGTCCAGCGGTCCCACAACGCGCTTGAGTCGTTGTTTGATGTCTACGAGATTGACGACGATGCCGGTTTGCGGGTCGATACGCCCGGCGACAGCCAACTCGCAGAGATAGTCGTGGCCGTGACCGGTGCCAAGCGCACAAGAGCCGTACATCCGTACATTGACCTCGTCCGTCCATACCGGATTGCGGCAGGCATGCGCGGCGGAAAACGAGATTTTTCGAGTAAGCAGCATGGTGCTATCTTCTTTCGTAGGCTTGCGCCAGTGCGGCAGGGGGACGGGTGCGTCCGGCGAAACCCACGAGCACGCACAGCGTCAGCACGTAGGGCAGCATCAGAAAAAACTGGTACGGAACCGCGGCACCGATCGCCTGAAATTGAAACTGCACGGCGTTGGCCAGTCCAAACAGCAGGGCCGCAATCAGTGCCCCGACCGGGTTCCATCTACCGAAGATGACGATGGCAAGCGCAATAAAGCCGCGACCGGCGGACATGCCTTCGACAAACGTATTGGCATGGGCAAGCGACAGATACCCACCGGCGACGCCTGCCAGCGCCCCGCTGACCAGAACACACAAATGACGGACACGGGCGACCGGTATACCGGCGGTGTCCGCCGCCTTGGGGTATTCGCCTACGGCGCGGATCGACAACCCCACCGAAGTATAAAACAACAGATAAGAGGCCAACGGCACAAGGAGAAAGACAAGATATACCGGTGCGGGATAGCCGGAAATCAGTTCACCTACAACCGGTATCGAAGAAAAAAACGGAAGGTCTACCGGCTCGAACCCGGGTACGGTCAGCGCGGTTCCGGTAACGCCGAAAATCCGGCGGTAGAACACGCCGGTCAGTCCGAGTGCCAACAGGTTCACCGCCGCGCCAGTTACTACCTGATCCGCCCCAAAATGAACGGCTACGACCGTAAACCCGCCTGCCATCAGCAGTCCGGCCCATAATCCGGTCATCAGACCGATCCACGGGCTTCCGGTAAAATGAGCACCGAGCATACCGCATAACGCTCCGGTCAGGATCATCCCCTCCAAACCGATGTTAACGACACCCGCCCGCTCGGAGAATATCTCGCCGACCGAGGCGGCCACCAACGGAACCGCCATCTTGACGGTTGCCCGGATCAGACTGAAAAGAAGAAGTATGTCCATAGAGGAGACCCAACGCACAAAAAGACGGTTATATCCACCCCAACCCAAAATCTAAAATCTAAAATGCGAAATCACCTTCCTCCTGCTCGCTGCGCTCGGAAACGCTCAAATACGGCAGCCGTGACGACAAAAAGCAGGATCAACGCTTGGATTACGTAGACCAGCACGGCGGAGACGCCTGCGGCGCGTTGCATCGCGCTTGCACCGGTTTCGAGCGCGCCAAAGAGCAGTGCGGTCAACAGCACGCCTCCCGGATGCAGCCGCCCCAGCAAGGCTACGGCAATGGCCGTGTAGCCATATCCGCCAGCAAAGTCTTCGTAAAGCCGAAAAGTAACACCTGTCAATTCCACCGCGCCTGCTAGACCGGCGATGGCTCCGCTGACGCCCATGGCCGCGATTGTGGACCGAGAGACGTCGATACCGGCGGCGTGAGCAGCGTCCGGGTTTAGCCCCACCGCGCGTATTCGATACCCGAACGCGGTTCTAAACAAGAGCACATAGAGTAGGCCGGCGGTCAACAGACCTACCAGTATACCGGTGTGGATGCGGGTAGGGGCAAGCCCCCGGGTAAGCCGCAGTGTCTGCGCCACCGGATCGGTCTGGGGAAATTGCGCCGCCGTTTCCATCAGCGGGCCGTGTACGGCAAAACCGATCAGTTGGATGGCGATAAAGTTGAGCATGATGGTGCTGATGACTTCCTGGACATTGCGCCAGACTTTCAAGCCGGCAGCCAAGGCGCCCCATGTTCCTCCGGCAACCAGACTCACCGCCATGACGGACGCCGTGCCAAAAACCCCGCCCCACCCCGAAACGGTCGGCGCCACCCATGCCGCCATGAGCGCGCCCATGAGAAACTGGCCTTCCGCACCGATATTCCATATCCCGCACCGAAACGCAAAGGATACCGCCAACCCGGTCAGCAAAAGCGGACAACTGCGGACAACCGTCTCTCCAAGCCCATAGACGCTTCCAAAAGCACCGACCATGAGCGCGCCGAGCGCCTTGAAGGCATCGTAGCCCGCCAACTGGATGATGGCCCCGCCGACAAGAAAAGCGCCGCCGATGGCCGCAGTCGGAACCGCCAGCGCCGCCGTCCTTTGGCGTAACGCCCCACCCATCATGTCAAACCGCCCCAGCCATGAGACGCCCTACTTCCTGTCGGGGTGTGCCAGCTTCAACGATTCCTACGATCCGTCCGTCGAGCATGACGGCAATTCTATCGCTCAGCCGATAAATCTCTTCGAGTTCGGTTGAAATAAGAAGAATGGCTGCGCCTGCGGCCCGATGTTCCAGTAGACGCCGATGAATTTCGTCGGTGGCATTGACATCCACCCCGCGTGTCGGGTTGAAAGCAATCAACACGTCGGGTCGACGCGACAACGCCCGCGCCAGCACCACCTTCTGCTGGTTTCCGCCCGAAAGCGCGGAAACTGCCTGCCGGCTGTCCCTCGCCCGTATGTCGTACGTCTCCATAAGCCGCTCGGTTTCGGCACGGATGGCGACAAGATCCAGCAATCCGTTCCGACTGCGCCGACGCAACATTCCTGCGTCAAGCATCAAGTTTTCCTCTACCGAAAAACCGGAGACCAGCCCTGTCTTCTGACGATCCTGTGGGATGTGGGCGATCCCTTGTTCCGCAATCTCCGCGATGGAAGCGTCGGTGATATCGCGATCTCGGATGCGTATTTTTCCGGATACGGAACGACGAAGTCCGGTCAGCGTCTCGGCCAACTCTCCCTGTCCGTTGCCGTCCACTCCGGCGATGCCGAGGATTTCTCCTCGGTGTACCTGTAGCGACACGCCACGAACCGCGTCTCGGTCTCGGTCGTTACGCACGACAAGGTCGTTTACCGAGAGACATACCGATCCCGGTGTAAAGGGGGGACGGACCCAATCGGTGTCCACCTCCCGACCGATCATCAAGCGGGTTAGCGACGCCGGGTCGGTGCACTCCGTTTGGGTCGTACCGGCGACTCGGCCATGCCGCAACACCGTCACCCGATCGCTGATCGTCATCACTTCGTGGAGTTTGTGTGAGATAAAAACCACTGCCCGCCCGCTTTCTCGAAAACCGCGAAGCACGGTAAAGAGCTCTTCGACTTCTTGTGGTGTAAGCACGGCGGTTGGTTCGTCGAGGATAAGCGTCTGCGCACCCCGCCGCAGGGCCTTTAGGATTTCGACACGCTGTTGCGTGCCGACGGGCAGTTGCCAGACCGGAACATCGGGATCGACAGGAAGACGGTGATGCTGTGAAAAAGCGGCGATCTCGTCCGAAGCGTGTCTGCGGTCGAGATGCCAGCGGTCAGCGCGGGATTCGCCGAGGATCAGATTTTCGGCGACCGTCATGACCGGAATGAGCGTGAAGTGCTGATGGATCATGCCGACGCCGAGGGCGATGGCGTCGCCTGGAGAACGGATGCGTCGTGCGGCCCCACCGATTTCGATGGTTCCCGAATCGGGTTGATAGAGACCGTACAGGATGTTCATCAGGGTCGTTTTGCCCGCCCCGTTTTCACCAAGCAACGCATGGATTTCGCCGGGTTCGAACGCCAGACTTATACCGTCGATCGCCTGCACGGGTCCAAAACCCTTACAAATGTCGCGCAGGACCACGCGCATCGATCAGAACCCTTTGGGGACGGTCAGTGTTCCGTTTAGAATTTTCTGTTTTGTTTCCTCGACGACGGTCCATGTTTCTGCCGAAATCCGGCTTTGCAACGCCGGATTGACGACCATGGAGACGACATTTTCTTTCATGCCGAGCCGACGTACCGCGGCTTTGAAGGTTCCTTCCTTTACTTCGCGTGCGACGGTTACCATTGCCGTGGGGACGCTCAACACGGCGCTGGCGAGGACGACTTCGGGGGCGATGCCGTTCTGGTCTTTGTTCGACCCAAAAACCAACACCTTGCCCCGTTCCTGCGCCGCCTGAAAAACGCCGAGTCCCGCCGCATCCGCATTGTGAAAAATAAAATCCACCCCTTGGTCGATTAGCGCAAGCGTAGCCTCTTTGGCGGCGCCCACGTCTTCCCAGTTGCCGATATACGACGGGACGAAAACGATGGAGGGGTTGACGGAGATGGCGCCTGCCTTGAAGGCGTCGAAACTGCTCTTTACCGAGGGAATCTCCACCCCTCCGACCGCGCCAATCTTGCCGGAAGACGAATGTCGAGCCGCCACCATGCCGAGCAGATACGTCGCCTGCTCGATCTCAAAAACGACAGGGGCGACGTTTTCCCGCACCGTAGTCCCCGAAGTGGTGATAAAGACGGTCTTGGGAAACTCGGAAGAGACGGCGGCCGCGGCATCCTGAAATTCGAACCCATGTCCGAATACCAGATCGTATCCGTTGCTGGCGTATTCTCGAAAGCCCTGTTCGAATTCCGCCGGGGTTTTGGTTTCGATCTGGTTGGTCTCGGCGCCGAGTTCTTTTTCGATCTGTTTCAGCCCCTCATAGGCGCTGGCATTCCAGCCGGCGTCGCTGATCGGGCCGGGTGTGAGCAACGCCACCTTGAACGCATCCGGAGCAGACGGCTCCTGCGGACCACCACAGGCTGCCGCAAGACCGCAGAAAATCGCGGCAAAAACAAACCCTGTATATAGACGCATGATCTATTTCCTGAAAGATGGGAGTTGAAGGGGGTGGTGTCGTTGCAACCAAACAAAGACACAGCGTTTATAGCGTTTCTACGGCTGTTGCGATGACTTTCTCCACAGCCGTGTCCATCGATTCTTTGAGCACGACGCCGGAGGCGTTTTTGTGTCCTCCCCCACCGAGTGCGACCGCAACCCGGTTGACGTCTTTGTTGCCGCGAGAGCGCAGACTCACACGAACTGTCTGCTCTGGGGCTTCGACAAAAATGATACCTATTTCCACACCTGCCAGCGTCATGGTGATATCGACAAATCCGCTTGTATCTTCCGGCAGTGCCGCAGCTTCCTTGATCATCGCCTGCGTGACGACCAGCCACGCGACTTGTCCGTTTCCGGCAAAGTGGATATCCGACAGAACCCGTCCCATGAGACGGGTTCGGGCTTCGGAGTTCTGGTTGTACACAAGATCATATACCCGTGCCGGTTGTACGCCCGCTTCCAGCAGACGCGCCGCGATCGCGTGCACGGCGGACGTCGAATTGGAAAAACGAAACGACCCGGTATCGGTCAACACCCCGGTGTACAGCGCGTCGGCGGCGCGAAGAGTCAGCGGCACGCCTATGTGGTCGATCAACCCAAAAACCAGCTCCGAAGTGGAAGACGCCTCGGTGCGGACGACGGAAAGCGGTGTAATGAGTTCTCGGTACGGATGGTGGTCAATGACGGCTTTGGCTGCTTTTGCGTCGCGTACGGCATTCCCGATCGTTCCCAGCCGCTCCCACCCGTTTACGTCTACCACGAAAATGGCGTCGGCGTCATGGATATGGATGTGATCTTCCGGACAGGCCGGCGAGCGAATCTCCTGCTCTGGGTCAAGCCATCGGTATACCATCGGTGTGGGGTCGCCCATGATGACCATGGCCTCTTTGCCGAGTCCGCGCAACAGCTCGCAAAGCCCCAACGCCGAACCGATCGAGTCTCCGTCCGGATTTACGTGGCTGGTCACGACAAACCGCCGGTGAGTGGCAATAAACTGCTCTACCTCGCTCCACATGATCGTCTCCGGTGACATGCCCGTATACCTACCGTTTTGCGCTCCGGAAAATGTTTCCGGCATCCCCCAATATATGCGTAGCACTGGTGTTCGGCGCTATTTTTTTCTTACTTCCCGCCATCAAGCCGCTCCGGGACCGGTCGTGGGACGGTGCATGACCGATCCATCGTCGACCACAAGACAGCGGATCAGTGCATGGTCAATCCGCCGTCGACCACAAGACAGACACCGGTGACAAACGTAGAGGAGGCAAAAAAGAGTACGGCATCCGCTACGTCTTCGGGACGTCCCACCCGTCGCATCGGTGTACGGTGCGCAACCTGTTCGAGCGTATCGGGTGTGTGATGCCCGCTCATACCGGTCCCCGCGATCAAGCCCGGCGCGATCATGTTGACCGTGATTCCCCAAGGACCGGCCTCAGCCGCCAGCGTCCGCGAAAACCCGATCAGGCTCGCCTTGGCCGTCGTATAGGCGTGATAGGCAACTTCGGGTGTAAAAATCAGATTGGTAAGGATACACACGATGCTTCCCGACCGTCGTTTTTTCATATCCGGCAATACGGTCTGACAGCAGAGATAGGCGGTTTTTGCCGCACCCTCGAACTGACGGCGATAGTCTTCCCATGCAACCTGCTCGAAACAAGGTTGCGTCAAGGCATCGAATTCGTGCGAGAGCATGGCGTTGTTGACCAAAAGGTCTATGGAACCAAGGTGGTGCTGAACCGTATCTATCATCACGGCTACCGCTTCGGGATCGGTAAGATCGGCCGGTACGGGCAGGGCTTCCACTCCGGTTTTCCGGATGTCGTCGGCAAGCAAGGCGGCTTTGTCTGCGTTCTGGTGATAATGCGCCGCAATGTGCATACCCTGCTCCGCGCACCGACGCGCGACAGCCGAGCCGATTCCGCCGCTCGCGCCGGTGATCAACGCCACACGTCCTTTCAAGGGCATATCAATTCCTCGTGGCGACCGCCGTCCCCGCGCGAAGCGTCTGTGTCGTCGCCCTCAACACGTCGGATAGCCGAACCGCATCCGTTTCGACTGCGTACCGACTGAAAACTACCGTGATGCCGCTGGTTTGTCCGCAGGCTTGGGATGTCTGCTGAGAAAGAGGGGCAACATGCGCGGATACCGGTTCGCCGTTTTCCATTTGAGTCATCCGTTCCACCAACAGGCGGTGGTCCATGCCGGAAAATGCCAAAGCGGCCACACCGGGACATCGGTCTTTTTCCGTAACGAGCGTGACGGCGTCCGCCGCAACCCCATTCGTCAATATCGCCGTCAACCGCCGCAACCGATCCATCTCCGTTTCGCGTTCCGCCAGCACGATGGCAAACGCCGCCCCCATGCCGACGATACCCGGCACATTGAGCGTACCGGAACGAAAGCCTCGTTCCTGACCACCGCCGTCGATCAGAGACGAAAGAGTCACACGAGGCGCGCGGCCCCGGATGTAAAGCGCGCCCGTGCCGCTGGGACCGCACAGCGCGGTGGCGTCCATGGACAGAAGATCGATAGCCTGTTGCCGAACGTCTACGGAAATGCGGTCCAACAACGCGCCCCCGTCTACATGCAACAGGGTCCCGGTGGCGCGGGCGATCGAGCTGATTTCGGCGATGGGCTGCTCGACACCCAGTTCGTCACAGGCAAGCGGCAAGGTGATGAGGACGGTTTTATCCTGCAGGGCAGCACGCACGCGGTCCGGATCCAAACGCCCACAGCCGTCGAGACCAAGACGGGATATCCGGTATCCGTCATTTTCGAGATGCCGACAAGCCATGTCTGCCGGCGATTCGGATGGGGCCGCCGACACGATATGACGTCCCCGCGAGGCATACGCGTCTGCAACGCCCTTGACGGCCAACAGGGCGGCTTCCGCGCCACTTCCTGTAAATACGATTTCGCGGGTGGCATGCGCGCCGATGGAAACGGCTACCTGCTCCCGCGCCCGGTCGCAGGCATCTTGCGCCGCCCATCCAAAAACATGGTTCAAACTCGCCGCATTGCCAAACCGTTCGGTAAAATATGGCAGCATGGCTTCGAAAACCCGTCTGTCGAGCCGGTTGAACGGGCCGGAAAGGAAAGCGTTCATACTCGGAAAGAGACTCCGGTGAAGCTCCCCGCAGCCATTGCGTAAGCAACTGCGTAGCGCTCGATGCGTTCCCGGAGGGAACCATCCATCGAAGCATCTTCACGCTTCTACCTGCGGAGCGTAGTTGGTCTTGCAGCAAGCTGCAAGGTATGCACTCGCTGTTCTGTTCAAAGTGAAAACCATAGGTCTTGCAAAACCTACGGTGTCGAAACCTTGCATAATACCGTCTCAGCAGAAGGGATGTCAAGTTACAATCTGTCAAAAAGATGCAACGGCACGTGCAAGTTGTCGGATAGACCGACACGGAGAAATGCAAAAGACCGACCCAACACGGCGTCGGCCTTTTGATCGACCTGCTTATCGTACAAATTACCCGATAAAAGCTCGGACAATTTTATACTCAATCCAAAATCCAAAACCCCAAATATCTCACCCTACTTCTGCGCGGTTTCCGGTTTGCGCTGATGATGCGGAGGAATCGGGAAACGGGCGACGTAGCTGGACAGGTCCTTGCCTGCAATAAAATCGGTCAAAATGTCGTCGTTTTTGTCCCAGTACTGATCGTTCGGGTTTACGTCCAACTGGATACGGCCTTCGCCATCAATCAGATAGGTAACCGGAATCCCGTATCGCTCGTTGGTCTCCGCCCGGAACTGGCGTTCCCAATAGCCCCGGAAGTCGAACAGCGAGTTTTTGCTTGTCATGTAGTAATCGACGACTACTTTGTTGCGTGTCTCGAATTGTGGAAGCAGTTCCGGGTGCATCTTGATGGTCGTCGAATCTGGTCGGACCAATTTCGCTTTTAGAAGTCCGGTTTTAAACTCGGCTAATTCAGGGGCGAAACCGTCGGCAAACTCTTTGGGATCGAGAGGCTTGTTGTCGCGGTAGAACGTCGTCACACCGACAAACAGAAACTCGATTTTTCCTTCGTATTTCTTAGCGACATGCATCAAGGCTTCGGCTTCCCGGATACACGGCGGACACCACCATCCCCAGAAGTTTACAAACAGCTTTTTCCCTTTGTAATCCTTGAGGGTGACTTTATTGCCGTTCATGTCGTACACTTCGAAATTCGGAGCTATGTCGCCGATGTCCGTTCCTGTTTTCGTATTTTCGTCGGCGGCGCGAGACGGAGAGATGTTGAGCATGACGGCGCAACACACGGCGGCAAATCCTATCCAGCCTTTGCGCATGGGGTATCCCTTTCAGGAAAAAGCGTCATGAAACCCTTGGGGGGGGCGACGCGAAAAAAACAGGAAGAATTGAGCGATACAGTGGCTTAAGATAAGTTTGTTGATTAACATTGTCCACAAAAAAGATAAAAGGGGATTACAGATCGCCGAGTGCGGTTTTGAAATCGGCGACGGCTGCGGCTATATCGTCTGCGGAAAGCACAGCGGAGATGACGGCCACGCCCCAAGCGCCGGCGGCCAGACAGACCGGTACTTTTTCCGCCGTAACGCCGCCAATGGCAAAAACCGGAATCCCGACCGTCTGTGTCGTCTGCCGGAGACGATCTATACCTTGAGGCGCTCCGTAGGCCGCCTTGGACGGGGTAAAAAAAACGGGGCCGAACGTGATAAAATCCGCTCCGGCGTCTTCCGCACGCCGAGCCGTCTCTACGCTGTGGGTGGAACACCCGATCAGCGCATTTTTTGGCAGACAGCGCCGTGCCATCTGCGGCGTCAGGCCGGATTCGGGAAGATGAACACCCGCCAGTCCGCAGACACGGGCGATATCGGCCCGATCATTGACAAACAGCACGGGGCGGTACGAGGCGATCGTCTGCCGGAGGGAGGAAACAAGCACCGCTAGATCGCCTGCCTTCATGTCTTTCTCTCTGATCTGTATCGCGCGAACCCCTGCGTCGCACGCCAAGACAAGCGTGTCTTCGAGCGACCGGTCTCGGCAGGCAGTACGGTCGGTGATCAGATACAGCCGGAACGGCAGACGCTTTTTCGCAGACTTTGCGTCATGGATATCCCCATGATTCGCAAACGGCGGTGCGAGGGTCACGAGTAGTTCCGTTTTACGTGGCCGATGTATGGATGATCCCGGTAATCGGACTTGACGCCGAGGCGTACAGCTTTTTGGGGATACGCCCGGCTTCGAACGCCAGTCGCCCAGCTTCCACGGCCTTGCGCATCGCCAGCGCCATTTTGACCGGGTCGGTAGCGCCGGCAATACCCGTATTCATGAGCAGACCGTCACAGCCGAGTTCCATCGCCACCGCCGCGTCGGAAGCCGTACCCACCCCGGCATCTACGATCACGGGTACGCGGCTCTGTTCGACGATGATCGCCATGTTGTAAGGGTTGCGGATACCCAGACCGGAGCCTATGGGCGCGGCAAGCGGCATCACCGCCGCGCATCCCGCGTCTTCGAGTTTTTTGCAGACAACCGGGTCGTCGATGGTATAGGGCAACACCGTAAACCCCTTGGCTACAAGCAGTCGTGCGGCCTCCAGCGTCGCTTCGTTGTCCGGGAAAAGCGTCTTCTCGTCCCCGATGACTTCCAACTTTACAATATCGGTCCCCAGCGCCTCGCGCGCCAGTTCGCACGTCAACACCGCGTCTTTGGCCGTATAGCACCCGGCGGTGTTTGGAAGCAGGATATACCGGTTCCGGTCGATATAGTCGAGCAGACCCTTGCCTGACCGGTCGTTCAGATCCACCCGGCGAATCGCCACCGTGACCATCTCGGTTCCGCTGACCTCGAACGACTCTTTCATGATGTCGAAATTCGGATACTTGCCCGTTCCGAGAATGAGACGCGACGCAAATACCCGGTCGCCGATTTTAAGCTGGTCTTTCATTTCTTCTCCAGTGGCATGGGAACCCCATGAGCTTGCTGTGGGGAGGAATGCCCTAAAGGGTTGACAGCGAGAAACCCACTGACCAATAACAACCTGTTTTGTATGCTATGGATATGAAACTT
>VGJU01000031.1 GCA_016867335.1 Candidatus Zixiibacteriota bacterium
TCCCATCTTTAATAACCGTTCAGGCTATTCGAAAACCGGATTGTAGCAAAGCCCCGGAGCGTTTTGGTTTGAGCGTTTCCCGGCAGAAAGTAAAACCGCAAAACCCGATCAGGAGGCCACGTTGTCCGTTCCTGAAGAACGATTGAAAAACAATCCTTCCGAGACGGAGCCCCATCAGACGTCTCTATTTGGCGATCCGCAGGAGTCCTACCAGTCCGGTTTCAACATGAAGACGGTATGGGCGTGTCTGTTTGTCGGATTTGTCATGCTCCCCGGCTCGATCTATCTGAGTTTGGTCACAGGTGGCCAGACCGGAGCCGCCGACTGGGTGACGGTGATTTTGTTTCTTGAGATCGCCAAGCGGTCGCTGATAAAGATGTCGCGTCAGGAGATCATGATTTTGTACTGGGCGGCGGCGGGGCTTGCGGCCGCAGGCAACGCACTCAATATCGGTGTCGGAGGCGGTCCTTTTGCAAGTCTGATTTGGGAACAGTACTACAAGCAGTCGCCCGAAGCCTCCGGTATCGCCGCCATGATCCCCACTTGGCTGGTTCCGGGGCTCGGATCGGAGGCGCTGGCGGAACGGTCCTTTTTTCATACCGACTGGACCATTCCTATTTTGGTGCTGACGGCGACGACGGTTCTTTTTACCGTCAACTCGTATTCGATGGGCTATATCCTGTTTAGGATCACAAGCGATGTGGAGCGGCTTCCGTTCCCGCTGGCACGGATCGGGGCCGGCGGGGCCACGGCACTGGCGGAAACCTCGCAAAAGAGCGAGGGATGGCGTTGGCGGGCTTTTTCCATCGGGTCGGTCATCGGTGTGTCATGGGGACTGCTCTACGTCATGATACCGATTTTGTCGAGTACGTTTCTGGTCACGCCGATCACCATCCTACCGATTCCCTTTATCGACTTTACGACCAGTTTGAAGGAAGTGCTTCCCGCCACGATGATCGGGATCGGCACGGACCTCGGCGCGCTTATCGTCGGGTTTGTGTTGCCGTTTTGGGTAGTGATCGGCACGTTTATCTCCTCCACGATCAGCGCGGTAGCGATCAACCCGATGCTCTATCACGGAGGGGTGCTGACTACGTGGGAACCGGGGATGTCGATGATCCCCACCACCATCTCGAACAGCATCGACTTCTGGCTTAGCTTTACCATCGGCGCATCGCTTGTCATCGGCTGTGTGGGGTTCGGAAGCACGATACAGGCCATCGTCAAGGGACACCGGGACAAAACGGCGGCACGCCAAAGCGCCGGCATACCGTCTCTGCCTGCCGGACGCGGTGACATGCCGTTGTGGGTGGTGGGTGTCATCTGGTTTTTGAGCACCACGGGGTTTGTCGTGATGCTTGCCATTCTCATTCCCGACTTTCCATGGTGGATCGCCGCGATTTTCGGGTATCTGTGGTCGCCTGTGTTTTCCTATATCGGCGCGCGGATGACCGGTATCACCGGCTCTCCGTACGGTTCGTCGTTTCCCTTTGTCAAGGAAGCGTCGTTCCTGTTGTCGGGCTACAAGGGCATCGATATCTGGTTTGCTACGATCCCGATTTTCGAACATGGCGGCGTAGCTTCCACGTTCAAACAACTCGAACTTACCAAAACCACCTTTGGGAGCGTGATCAAGCTAAGCGCGTTGACCATGGTGTTGATGCTGGTGTGTAGTTTTGTCTTTTATTCGCTGGTCTGGAAACTCAACCCGATCCCCTCGGCGGCGTATCCGTTTGTACAGAAGATGTGGCCGTTTAACGCCGCCATGCGGACCATCTGGGTAAAATCGACCTTGCCCGACGGCGCTACGTTTCTATTCGACATCATCAAGCCGGAGTATATTCTGGCGGGGTTTGGTTCGGTGGGTGGACTTTTTGTGTTATTGAGCGCATTGGGTGCTTCGCCGCTGTTTTTCTACGGGTTCGTCGGCGGGCTGGCCGCACCGATGTGGAACACCATGCCGACGTTTCTGGGTGCGATGTTGGGACGGTACTACTTCAAAAAACGATTTGGAGAAGAGCAGTGGATGTCGTACGTACCCATCGTCGCCGCAGGCTACGGAGCGGGCATGGGGCTTATCGGCATGATATCGATCGCCATCGCGCTCATCTCGAAGGCCATCAGCCAGATTGTGTATTGATTGAGGAAGCCTCCCCCGTTTTAAGCGAGTATGTCGCTCAAGCTATGGCACGAGCCTTGTATGACAAACGGGAAGACGGTTCGTTTTCGGGTTTTATTCCCGCCTGTGCGGGTGTCGCGGCTCGTTCTACACCACCACGTTTTGCGGTTTTCCCTCCAAATACGCGATCACGTTGTTTACCGCGCCTTCGTTGAGCAGGTCCACACCTTCGGGGGTCATGTCCGCGCAGTGCGGTGTCAGGATCACCTGTTCGCAGGCGAGGAGCGGATGATCCGGCGGAACCGGCTCCCGGTCAAACACGTCGATTCCCGCGCCGCCAAGTTGTCCCGCATGAAGCGCCGCGATCATGGCGTCGGTGTCTACCAGCCCGGCCCGGCCACAGTTGACCAGCAGCACACCGGGTTTCATGGCGGCAATGGCCTTGTCGTCGATGAGCCGGCGGCTTTCGTCCGTCAGTCGGACATGCAGGCTGATCACGTCGGATACCGCATACAACTCTTCCAGCGACACATACCGAAATCCTGTCTGTCGCGCATTGTTTTCGTCGGGATGATAGGACCACGCCACCACGTTCATACCCAACATCACCCCCAAGCGCGCCATCTCGGTCCCTATATTGCCCGTACCCACGATACCGAGTGTTTTTCCCCGTAAAAAATAACAGTCCACCCGCGGCCATGACCCGTTTTTGATCGCGGCGGTAAAATAGGCGGCGCGTTTGGCCAGCGCAAACATAAGCCCCAAGGCGTGTTCGGCGACCACAGGGGCGGTGCGTCCCGGCTGGTTGCAGATCACGATGCCCATCTCGCGCGCCACGTCGAGATCAAACATGTCCACCCCGATCGAACAGGTGGAGACCATCCGCAGCTTGGGCAACAGCCGCAGTGCCTCTCCCGGCCATTTGACGATTCCGCGTGAATTGATCAGGATATCCGCATCCTGGACACGCCGAATTTTTTCGTCAGGTGTCTCCGGTCTGTCGGTGTACAACGTAACCTTTCCATAGGGCTCCAGCCGCAAAAGATGCGGCGATTGCTGTATTTGTGGCGGATCGTCTCCGGGGATGACGATATGTACCCTGTTTTTTTTCATGTTTCTCCTCATAGCGTTTTTTGTGTGTTTTGTTTTGGCGGTCAGGCGATAGATGCGTATTTGCTACGACACGGTCCCCAAAAGCCGCATGGCGGTTAGCGCCATTACCTTGCAGCTTTGGACCATGTGTTCGATTTCGCAGTATTCGTCCGGCTGATGGGCCAGATCGAGAATCCCGGGGCCATAGGCGATACACTGGCGTACACGCCCGATGTTGTAGACATGTTTGTGGTCATAAGTTCCGGGGCTGGCGACAAACCGGGGTTCGCGCCCCAGCACCTCGTGCAGGGTCCGGGCCGTAACGGACACGACTTCCGCGTCTTTTGGCGTTTCCACGGGGTGAACGATCATAAGATCGGTCAGGGTTGCTTGGAAGACCGGATCTTCGATTTCGAGCGATTTGAGTACCTCTTCAAATTCGGCGCGCACCTGTTCAAACGATTCTTCCCTGAGAAAACGCCGGTCGAAAACCAGATGACACCGGTCTGCTACACACGGCGTTCCTACGTCGGGACCGACTTGCCCACCCGCCAGACCGTTGATATTGAGCGTGGCGCGCCGGGCTTCGGCGGGAACGACGGGCATGGTGGTCGTTTTTTGGTCAAGACCCGGTCGCAGATGCGTTTCGATCCGGTGCATCACCTTTCCCATCATGTCGATGGCGCTTTTGCCGTAGAACGGCATACTGCCGTGCGCCACGCGCCCCAGGGTGTCGATGCGGCCCCAGTACACGCCACGGTGTCCCAAACAGATGCGGTCTACGTCAAGCGGCTCCGGGATGATGACGTGCGTGGTGCGCTGTGGCGCGATCCAACCTTTTTCCGCCAGATACGCCATCCCCGCAAAACCGCCGCTTTCTTCGTCTACCGTGCCGCTGAGTTCTACCGACCCGCCGAGACGGATATCGGCGGCACGGATTGCTGTGAGGGCAAAAACGGCGGCGGCGATACCGCCTTTCATATCGCACGCGCCACGTCCGTAAAGCCGTCCGTCTTTGACTATGCCGGCAAACGGGTCGAGAGTCCAGCCTTCGCCGGCGGGCACCACATCGGTGTGGCCGTTAAAGTGGAGCGTCGGCATGGATCGCGCGCCTTCCAAACGTCCTACCACGTTGACACGGGGACAGGCGGTGGTATGCGAGGGATGCGTGTCGGCGGTCGGATAAGCGACTTCCATACCAAGACGTCGCAACCGGTCCCCGATTTTTCTCGCGCACGGTTCGTACGCTTCACCCGGCGGATTGACGGTCGGAACGCGGATCAGGGTGGCGGCAAATTCGGTCATCTCTTCGGCCATCCCGTCGATCCGATTCATGACGGTCTGTTCTGCAACGGTGATCATAGGAGATACACTACGGCAAACAGGACGGGCCAGACAAGTACGACAAACCCCCAGAACGCCCCGGTCATGATTACGCCGTCGTGGTGTTCGGCGGTATAGCGGCCCTGACTCGCGCGGCGGCGGACGACCAGCAGCAACACGGCGGCAATGGCGACATGGAGCGCATGGGCTCCTACCAGGGTGTAGAACATAGCCCCGTACAGGTTGGCCGTCGCCGTAAGTCCGTATCCCAGCAGGCTTATCCATTCGTATCCCTGCACGCATAAAAATGTCATGCCGAGAAACGCCGTAATGCCGATCCATCGGTGAAAGGAGTAGACATATCCTGCATGGACATCCCGCCATGCTCGATACAGGGTATATCCGCTAAAGAGGAGGACTAGGGTGTTGAGCGAGGTGACCAAAACAGGAAGACGGGGTTGGCCGGGGGGCGGCCATTCGGGCTGACCGGATCGCGCAACGGCAAAGGCGACGATGAGCACGGCAAACAGGGTGGCTTCGCTGGCAATAAAGATCAGCATGCCGAGAACGTCCGTACTCAACGAAGACGGAGCCGGGGTGTCGGGCTGACCTTCGGGCCAGTTGTCACCGCCGCCAGAATAGCCGCCGTCGTCGCCGTTGCCGCGTCTGCCCCTTTTTGCAGGGAACGCGGGAGGTTCGTGGGTGCGAGAAGAAACGGACGACATACGGTCAGTCTTGAATCCGGTAAAACCGTTTTGCGTTGTCGTGGAAGAGTTTTTGTTTTTCCGTTTCCGATGCGTCCCACACAGCCCATTTCAGGGTGTCCAGCCACTGTCCGTACTGCGCGGCCAGCGTGCATACAGGCCAGTCGCTGCCAAAAGCCACGCGGTCGTATCCAAACACTCCGATCAGGTGGTCGATAAAGGGTTTGAGGTCTTCTTTTGTCCATTGCGCCGACGCGCGTGTCACGATCCCCGAAATTTTGCATACCGTGTTGGGAAAGTCGGCCAATCGGCTCATCTGTTCCGCCCAGGGACGAAATCCGCCACCGGCGATATCGGGTCCGCCGCAATGGTCGATGATATGCGAAATTTCGGGTGTTTCCCGTACAAGGACGAGGGCCGCGTGCAACTGCGTGACATTGGCGCACAGATCGAAGCTAAATCCGTAATCGGCCAGTGTACGTACGCCTTCGATGAGTTCGGGGGATTGGTAAAAGTCGGGATCGCCCCGATGCCATGCCATCCGCCGAACCCCGACCACCAGTGGAAACGACTTGAGACGGTCGAGTGTCTGCCGCCGCGACTTCGACTCCAACGGCGCCGCGGCCACGATAGCGCCTATCATACCATCTTGTTGGGCGATACGGCTGAGCCATTCGACTTCGGTGGCTTCTTCGCCCTCGCCGGGGTCGGCTTCCACATGCACCGACCGAATGACGGACGCGCCCGCCGTCGTTGCGCGGTAATCCTCCGCCGTATATCGCTGACGCAGTGCGTCAAACCCCTCCAACCAAGGATACCGGAGCGCCGAAGTATCCCACAAATGCTGATGTGCATCGATAATCTGCACGGTCCGTCCTCCCGCTTGGGTTATTTCTTCGAATTCTGATAGATCGTTTCGATCCAGCGGTCCGCCGATATAAACCCTTGTCCCCATGCCTTCCATTTTTCGGGGAATCCTTCCTTTTTTACATCCTCGAGGCTCATGCTCTTTGCCATCATACCTCTGACATAGTCGGTGGTTTCGATCAGCATGTTGTGATAGGTGTGCAGGTCTTCTTTTGTGCTGAGCGGGCCGTGTCCGGGGATGATTTTGGTATCATGGGCGATCAGGTTGAGCGCATCCCCTATGTTTTTGATCAGCCCGTCCACCGATCCGCCACCGTTTATGTCGATAAAGGGAAAACGACCGCTAAAAAACGTGTCGCCCATGTGGAACACGTTGGACGTGGTAAAATAGACAAACGCATCGGTATCGGTGTGGGCGTTGGGGGCGTGGATCAGTCTGATCTCTTCTCCGTTGAAATGAAGCGACAGGCTTTGATCAAAGGTGATGACGGGGAGTCCTTCCTTGATCATGGGTGGGGTCACCCGGTCGCCGAATCGGCTTTCCTTGGACAACCGGTTGCGTAAGTTGGCGTGCGCTACGATCGTGGCTTCGCGTCCTAAGATGGGGTTGCCCCCGGTGTGGTCACCGTGAAAATGGGTATTGAGCAAAAATTTGAGCACGCCGGGGTTGAGCGTGCGCACCGCGGTTCTGATCTTTTCGGCAAGCGGCGCAAACTGGTCGTCTACGATCAGCGCGCCGTCCGGTCCGACCGACACGCCGATGTTGCCGCCCATTCCTTCGAGCATGTGGACGTTTCCGTTTACATGAGTGGGTTTAATGACGACTTTTTCGAAGTCTTGCTGCTGGGCGGATACGGGGGTTCCGATACCGATGAGCAGGGCCAACAACGCGACATGGCGTGTCATAGGGTCCTCCGTTGCAACGAGAAGTTTGAAGAGGTGAAGTTTGAAGAGTGAAAGTATGTGGGGCGTCGGAGAGGATCAAGCGGTTTTTGGATACTACGTCCGCTGGAAGCGTTTGCCGGGGAGTTGGCGCACCGCTTCCTTGAGTTCGAGCGCAAGAAGGAGGCACAGGGTTTGCGAAGTTGTAAGACTAAGCAGTCCCGCAATACGGTCTATATGCTGGGGTGTGTCGGTAAGCGTCTCGAACATCCGTTCTTCTTCGGGTAGTAGGGATAATTGGCGAGGCGTGGGGGCGGGATGTGCGGCGGACGGCAAACCGGTTTGCGCGCCGATTTCGTCCAGCACATCGGCAGGGGTCATCACGAGTTTGGCTGTTCCGTTTTGGATAAGCCGGTTGGTTCCCTCGCTGGACGGCACATTTAGGGGACCGGGGATGGCAAATATCTCTCAGTTGTGTTCGAGGGCGTAGCGGGCCGTGATCAGCGCGCCGCTGACCGCGCCGGCTTCGATCACCAGCGTGCCGAGGCTCATTCCGCTTATGATCCGGTTGCGCATAGGAAAATTCATGGCATCGGGGTCGGTTCCGAGGGGTTGTTCGCTTATTACGGCGCCGGTTTCGGCGATGGATTCCAAAAGCGGGCGATTTTCGCGGGGATAGGGTCGATCCAGCCCCGACCCCACGACGGCGACGGTATCACCGCTGACATCCAGCGCAGCCCGGTGAGCTACGGTATCCACACCGCGCGCCAATCCGCTGATCACGGTAAACCCTGCTTCGCACAGGGCACGGGAAAACGCGTCGGAAATCTGGCGACCGTAGGCGGTCGTGCGCCGTGTCCCTACGATAGCGACGGACCGCTCATGACGGGGTGTTATCTTCCCTTGGACATAGAGCACCGGTGGCGGGTCGAAAATCTCGCGCAGACGCGGTGGATATTCGGCGTCGTGGAGTGTGACCAGCCGTATGCCCAGCCGTTCGGCCGTCTCGATCTGCCGATCTGCAAACGCAGGATCGCGTGCGGCACGTATCAGTTCGGCGGTATGGGGTCCCAGCCCCGGAACCGAACACAGTTGATAAAGACCGGCATCGAGCGCTGCCTCCGGTGTCCCGAAACGTGCAAGCAGCATACCAAACCGGTGCGGTCCGACGCCGCTGACCGCATTGAGCGTCAGACATGCGCGCAGATCGTTCATGGTCGCCTCTCCCGAATCCTTGTCTACTTCTCTTCCTCACGCTTCAAGATTCTTCTGTCGAATTTTTGCGATCGATCTCGAAAAGAATATGGGCAAGGTGTTGCAAAAGCGCGGGGATCCCTTGTCCGGTGACCGCAGACAGGGGTAATACGGGGGCGGGGAGGTGTTCGAGCAGCATGGGGAGTATGGCGACGGGGTCGTCCAACAGATCGACCTTGTTGAGCGCGACGACGGTGGGACGATGGAGTAGTTCGGGGTTGAACTGGTGGAGTTCTTCGACAAGCACGTTGAAGTCGTGAACCGGATCGGGGGTGTTTATGTCGAGCAGAAAAAGCAGGATACGAGTTCGTTCGATGTGTCGGAGAAAACGGATGCCAAGCCCTTTACCTGTGTGCGCGCCTTCGATAAGTCCCGGAATATCGGCCAGGACAAACGACTCGTAATCCCCTATGCGCACGATGCCGAGGTTGGGTTCGAGCGTGGTAAACGGGTAGTCGCCGATTTTGGGACGGGCGTCCGACAGACGGGAGAGGAGCGTGGATTTTCCGGCGTTGGGTTGTCCGATCAGCCCAACATCGGCGAGTAGTTTGAGTTCGAGTTCCAGATGGCGTTCTTCGCCGTCCTGACCGGGTTCCCAGCGTCGCGGGGCGCGGTTGGTCGAGGTGGTAAACGCGGCGTTTCCTCTGCCGCCGTGTCCGCCGCGCGCAATGACGAGTGTTTGTTCCGGTGCGACGAGATCGCCGAGGGGTTCGCCGGTGTCCGCATCGCGTACAACAGTTCCGGACGGGACGCCGATCAGCAGGGATGCGGCGTTTTTGCCGTGCATGTCCTTGCCTTGACCGTGCCCGCCGTTGTCGGCGCGGTACAGGTGGCGGTAGCGGAAGTCGATCAAAGTGCGTTTGGACGGATCGACATGGAGGACGATGTCGCCCCCGTCGCCTCCATGTCCACCGTCCGGTCCGCCACGCGGCACGTTTTTTTCGCGGCGGAAGCTGCAACAGCCGCTTCCGCCGCTTCCGGCACGCACGCGAATTGTGGCGTAGTCGATAAACACGTGGCCTACCGCATCCGTTCGATGATCGCCGTGCCGAACTCGGAGCATTTCACTTCGACCGCGCCGTCCATCAGCCGTGCAAAGTCGTACGTGACAATTTTTTCGGAGATGGCCTTTTCCAGTCCCGTTATAATCAGGTCGGACGCGTCCGTCCACCCCATGTACCGGAGCATCATCTCACCGGAAAGGATGACTGACCCCGGATTGACCTTGTCTTGATTGGCATACTTGGGGGCTGTGCCGTGGGTGGCTTCGAAGACCGCGTGACCGGTTTTGTAGTTGATGTTTCCACCCGGCGCAATGCCGATGCCGCCTACCTGCGCGGCCAGCGCATCCGAGATGTAATCGCCGTTGAGGTTCATGGTGGCGATCACGTCAAACTCGTCAGGGCGTGTCAGAATCTGCTGGAGAAAGATGTCTGCGATCGCGTCTTTGATAAGAATCTTACCCGGCGGCGTTTTCCCTTGACATTCTTCCCAGCTTACGACCCGGTCGCCGTACGACGCTTTGGCCAGTTCGTATCCCCAGTTGCGGAAGGCTCCTTCGGTAAATTTCTGGATATTGCCCTTGTGTACGAGGGTGACGCTTTTTCTGTTTTCGGCGATGGCGTAGTCGATGGCCGCGGCGATAAGCCGTTTGCTTCCCGACTCGCTGATCGGTTTTATGCCGATACCCGAATCCGGACGTATTTTCCATCCGAATTCGCTTTCCAGAAAGGTGATGAGTTTTTTGGCCTGTTCGCTGTAAGCGGCATGTTCTTTTCCGGCATAGACATCTTCGGTATTTTCTCTAAAGATGACCATGTCTACTTTTTCGGGGTGGCGCACTGGGCTGGGCACACCGGAAAACCAGCGAACGGGACGCAGGCACACGTACAGATCGAGAATCTGCCGCAGTGCCACGTTGAGGCTTCGTATTCCGCCGCCGACCGGTGTGGTCAACGGCCCCTTGATCCCTACCAGATAATCCCGAAAAGCGTCGACGGTTTCGTCCGGCAGCCAGTTGCCCGTCAGTTTGAAGGCTTTTTCGCCCGCCAGCACTTCCATCCAGGCGATGCGTCGGCGTCCGCCATACGCCTTTTCTACGGCGGCGTCCAGCACGCACTGAGAGGCGCCCCAGATGTCGGGACCGGTTCCGTCGCCTTCGATAAACGGGATGATCGGCGTATCCGGCACGAAAAGCGCGCCGTCCGCGCCCATAGCGATCCGAGCGCCTCCTTCGGGGGGGTGTAACACCATGCACAGCTCCTTTCGGCTCTCATCAAAATGGCTCAGTATCCCAACTCGCCAAGACTCTGTCGATACACGCCGGCGGACGTATGCAACGCATTTTTTTCTTCGGGCGTCAGGTTGAGTTCGTAGATCTCTTCGATGCCGTTTGCTCCGAGTTTGACGGGTACACCGATACAGACGTTGTGGAGTCCGTATTCGCCTTCGAGCAGCACCGACGCGGGAAGCAGTCTGTTTTTGTCTTTGATCACCGACTCCACCATCTGGGCGACCGCGGCGGCAGGCGCGTAGTAGGCGCTTCCGGTTTTGAGCAAGTTGACGATCTCTGCGCCGCCGTCGCGTGCACGCTGGACGATGGCGTCTATGCGGTCCTGTGCAATGAGTTCCGTGATGGGGATACCCGCCACGGTGGTATAGCGTGGAAGCGGAACCATGGTGTCGCCATGACCGCCAAGGATGATCGCGGACGTATCCTCCATGGAAACGCCTAATTCCATGGCGACAAAGGAGCGATACCGCGCGCAGTCCAGTACCCCGGCCTGTCCGTAGACCCGTTTGCGGCCAAAACCCGAAATTTTCAGCGCGATATAGGTCATGACGTCAAGCGGGTTGCTCACCATCAGAATCTGGGAATTGGGTGCGTACCGGACGATGTTTTCCGTTACCGAGGTGATGATTTCGGCGTTTTTCTTGAGCAGATCGAGCCGATCCATACCCGGTTTGCGAGCTAGCCCGGCGGTTACGACCACGATATCGGAACCGTCGAGCGCGGCAAAGTCGCTCGACCCTTCCAGATGGCTGTCGAACCCCAAGACAGGTCCGGCCTCCAGCATGTCCAGTGCTTTTCCCTGTGGCACTCCCTCTACAATGTCGATGAGCGCCACGTCGCCCAATTCCAACTGCGCGACATACAACGCTGTCGTCGCTCCTACGTTTCCCGATCCTACAATGCCGATCTTTGGCATTTCTTCCTCCTGCGTATGGCAAGGTGATACGTTACGGTTTACGAAAACTTTTGAACAAATACGCTCGAATCTTGCGTGCTAAAACACCGGTTCGCACCCCGGTTTTACTCCTCCGCCGTCTGGACCGGTGTCGACTCCGGCTCTCTGGACATGGCCGGTGTACGGTCCATCTTGATCAACAGCGACTCGTCGATCGCATAGTAGTGGTCCGCCGCTTCCATCAGATCGCGCGCGGTATTATGGAGAAAGGAAAACACTTCTACGCGCGGCCCCATCTCCTTGAGCAGATGGACCAACGCCACAAAATCGCCATCGCCGCTGACCAGCACCACCACATCGAGTTTATCGGCCATGCCGATCATATCGATCGCCATGCCCATGTCCCAGTCGCCTTTGGCAGAGCCGTCGCTGCGCTGCCGCAGGTCTTTGCGTTTCACTTGATAGCTTCTTTGTTGCAGCATGGAGACAAACCCGGTCTGATCAACTTCGGGCGACTGGATCACATAGGCCATCGCCCGAATCATACGTCGTTCGCCGACCGCCGCGGTCATCAATTTTTCAAAGTCGAGCCGAGCGGACTGTTGACGCGCGGCGTAGAACATGTTTTGCACGTCTACGAATATGCCCACGCGTTCCTGATCTCTACGCATCGGACGGGCATTGCGTTCGGATTGTCTGTCTTTTTGCGTCTCTACACGCAAGGTATGAATTTCGCGCTGAAGTTCGTCTAAGATGCGGCGTAGATCGCCATATCCGGCTTCAAGCGTCAATGCCGTGGCCCGGACCGTCTCACGCACTTCGTCGGCGCTTTTTTCCATCGCCAGCACCATAGGCTGAAGTTGCACCGCCGGGATATCGGGCGAAGGGGGGTGGTCGAGTTGGTACCTCATTTTGCGGTTTTCCCGATCCAGTTTGTTGATCTGTGCCGCCAGACCAGGGAGGTTTTTGAGTTCTTCCTGAAGCCGCTCGATTTCGCGGTTTTTTTCGGACAGCGCCCGCTCAAGTCCGTGGTTGTCGTGGCGAAGCGCATCCAGTTCCACCTGAAGCGTTTTTACCTGTTCACGGAGTTGGTTGGCTTGTGTTTCGAGCAAGGCATTGGTTTCGACAAGCCGCTCGGTTTCTTCCGTGATGGTCGCCAGTTGGGATTCGAGCCACATCGTTTTCGAATCCCAACTGGATGCTGAGGGGATGGATGCGACCGGATCGGCGAGAGGTTCCGTTTCCTCCTGCAAGGGTTCGACGACATCGTCCGCGTATGCGACGACCTGGCTAGCAAGCGTCGGAACGGTCTCATAAAGTTCTTCGCGTTCTTCGAGGGCCACGGCCAACAGGGTTCGGCATCGAATGCGCAGCAGGGCATGGGAGTCGGGCGGCGGCAGAGCGGCAAACGCATCAGACGGTATTTGCCGCACCAAAGCGATTTCCGCAGCGCATATCCGGGTCAATATCTTTGCCATGGTTTCCCCGCCGGATTCTCCTTCGAACATCTTTTTGACCAGATCGGTCACCAGTTTTTCCGACGCGACCGACTTGGTTCTCATGCCAGCATAGGAAATCCCGGAGTGATTGCACAGTTCGATCAGGGTATGCCGGTCCGTTGCGCCGGAAAGAATACGGGAAAGGGTCGGTGTGTCGAACAGGCGAGTCAATCGTTGATACGGTGCAATGGTTTTCATGATTGAAGTTGGGACAGTGCAGTTTCGATAAGATTCATACCTTGCTCGATGATCTCCATGGACGTGGCGTACGACAGACGGATACAGCCTTCGGCGCCAAAAGCCAGACCGGGGACCGTCACCACGCCAAAGTGTTCGAGCAGGTAGAGCGACAGATCGTACGACCCGCGCACCGAGCGTCCGTCAGGCAGACGGTGTCCGAAAAAGGCGGATAGGTCGGGGAAAACGTAGAACGCGCCGCCGGGGGTCAGACAGGTAACACCGGGAATACGGCGAAACCGAGAAAGGATATAGTCGCGTCGTTGCAGAAACTCTCGGCGCATGGGGATCAGAAAGTCTTCCGGGCCGGTCAGTGCCGTGATAGCGGCGTGTTGGGTAATGGCGCTTGGGTGCATGACGGTTTGGCTTAGAAATTTGGATACCGCGTCCATGACAAATTGGGGACCGGCGGCGTACCCAAGACGCCATCCGGTCATGGCGTAGGCTTTGGAGACACCGTTTACCAATAGTGTTTTTTCAAAAAGCGCCTCGTGTACCGAGGCGATGCTGTGGTGCGTCCAGTCGTCGTACAGGATTTTTTCGTACAGTTCGTCCGAGATGACAAACAGGTCTGTCTCGGCCACGACTTCCGCCAGTGCGGCCAGTTCGTCTTTGGAATAGACCATACCGGTCGGGTTGGAAGGTGAGTTGAGGATCAGCGCTTTGGTCCGGGGTGTGATAGCGGCGCGAAGCCGGTCCGGGGTGATTTTGAAATCCGACTCGACTCCGGTGGTTAGAATGACGGGTTCCGCTCCGACGAGTTTGACCATTTCGGGATAGCTGACCCAGTACGGAGCGGGTACGATGACTTCGTCGCCATCGTCGCACAGGACAAACAGCAGGTTGTACAACGCATGTTTGCCACCGGAGGCGGTAGTAATCTGGGGGGGTGTATAGCGCAGACCGTTGTCACGGAGCAGTTTGTCGCATATCGCCTGTTTGATTTCCATCGTCCCGGTGGCGGGGGTATAGCGGGTGATGCCTTGCCATATGGCTTCTATACCCGCGTTTCGGATATGCTCCGGAGTGGGAAAATCGGGTTCGCCTACGGCAAAGTTGAGCACATGGCGTCCTTCGCGGCGCATGGCGATGGCGCGATCGTTGAGCGCGGTCGTGGCGGACGGGGCAACACGTGCAAGACGTTTAGAAAGGTTCATGTGAAATTTTCGGAAGTCATGGCAAAGAGTGGAATTTGCGTGCCAGCCCTTCGGCGATGGTGCTGGGTACAAGACGGGATATGTCGCCGCCAAACCGAGCCACCTCTTTGATCAGCGTAGAGCTGACATAGGTATTCGGTTCGCCGGGGAAAAAGCATACAGTATGGATTTCCGGGGCCAGTTGCCGGTTCATGAGGGCCATCTGGTATTCGGTTTCGAAATCGCCTCCGATGCGGATGCCCCGGATGATCGCGCAGGCATGCAGCCGCCGGGCAAGGTCTACGGTAAGCTCTTCGGACGCGACGACCGATACTTGAGACATATCGCCTACGGCCTCACCGATCAGCGTGATGCGTTCCTCTACGGTAAAAAGCGGCATCTTGCGCAGGTTGGGCGCGACGGCGACGACGACCTGATCGAAGAGCGCTACGGCCTGTCTCAAGATGTCTATATGACCGTTGGTCATGGGATCGAACGTGCCGGGATACAGGGCGGTTCTCATCGGTTTCGTCTCCAGCGGGGTGGAGGAAGTCCGGCAGGGTCCGCATCGCCGAAAGCGACCGATCCCGGTGCGGGGCGATAGCGCGAGAAAGCCGTATCACCGACGGTTTTGACACCTGCGTAGGCGAGGGTGGCAAGAGACGGAGCAGGCATGTCGCTTTTTCGGTGTTCGACGACGAGAAGGCCGGTTGCGGAGAGGATGCGGTTGCGGTCCGTCGTTTCGACGAGTTCGGCTGCGGCTTGGGTGTCGTAGGGGGGATCGGCCACGATGAGGTCGAAGACGCCCCGGCATACGACTATGTGGTCGAGGGCGGCTTGGGCGGCCGAGCGCCATACGGCGGCGCGATCGACAAACCGGCATTGTGCTACGTTATAGCGGATGATGTGTACCGCAGCCGGATCGCTGTCTACCAGCACGGCGTATCGCGCACCCCGGCTCAACGCTTCGATGCCGAGCGCGCCGGTACCGGCATACAGGTCAAGCACTGTACGCCCTTCTATCCACCCGGCCAAGGAATCGAAAAGCGCTGTACGGCCGCGCTCGCTAGTCGGTCTTACTCCGGCGGCCCCACCGCGCAACCGACGGCCCCCTGCTTCTCCTGACACCACCCGCAAACCGGTATCTCCCACTCAACCGAGCCGTTGACAGCCGAGTCCCACAGCCACCATGAAGGCGGACGGGTTGAGATTGCCCACCGTATCTTTAAGATCGCCCGGCACGTCTATTTTCTGAAAAGGCGATGCCTGTGTCACGCGCCGGTTCAACTGTTCGCCCCATGCGCTACACAGCCGAGCGACATGGCGGTTCGTGTTGCTCACGTATACCGTATCCGGCGCTTCCTCTTCGGTCATGTCGTTGAGCAGATAGCGAAATTGATCGCCAAACGCGCGAAGCGCTTCCATCTCGCTCCCCGCCCCGGTATCGAGCGGCATGACGAGCAGCTTGATCCGAACATCACGGATAAAAATCAGATCGAGCGCGTTTGGTTCTATATGCACGACTGCGGTGGATTCCCATGCGGTAAGGTCATAGATCGACTCGAACCCGTTGATCAGCGCGATGGATGCCACCGTCAGCGCAGGATCTTCGAACCCCACCGAGTCGGCAATCTGGCGGAGGATATCGACCGGTTCGCGTCGCGCGGCGACCACCAGCGCCTCTTGCACCGTGTCCGTAGCGTGACCGGCCAAGTCGATATCGATGATATAGTGGTCGAGCGACTCGTCGAGAAACTGTGCCGCCTCCCACATAAGCGCATCGTAGCTCTGAGGCAACCCCCGATCTTTTCTCTATTTGCGGCGTGGTAATTGCTGCAAACCGGTTTCTGAGTCCGATTGTCACAGGCCAGTCCGGCTCGTAGTGTTTTTCGACCAGTTTGCGTACCGCCTGAAGGATGTCATCGGGTTTTCGAAACAAAGAAAGAGGTGTATGCAACGTTTCATAAGATTCTACGGCAAAACGATGCAGACGAAGCCCCTCACCCGAACGGGCCAGCGCCACCATCCGTACCGCATCTTAGCCAATGTCCATCCCTACGCTTATGTTCGAATAGTCCGACATGGCTTATGCGCTCCGCACGACGGATGGTTTGTCGCCCAACTTATCCGGTTTCTCCATACGGCCCGACAAACCCCGAAAATAGACGGTCGGCGAGCGACTGTCAACAGAAATCGGGTCGTATGGATCGTCGCTCAATAGAACCTCCTGAACGCTTCATCAAAGAGTTCCAGATCCCGAATCGAGTCCGCACCCCCCGAACGTGGCGGCGTATCGTTCAGGATACACTGCACAAAGTGCTCGTCCGCCCGCCGAAACCCCCAGTCCCACGCCGCCTGCGGCTGTGCGTGTTCCTGAATTGCCCCGGCTCGGTATACGCTTACCTTTGCCGGAACGTTTCTCAGAAGCGGTGGCGGCGTTCGCACCTCCACCCAACCGTCCGTAAAGTATATCTTGAACTCCTCGTCCCAAAAATTGGCCGAAAGCCGTCCGAATTCCATCGTGGCATCAAACCCGTCCATGCCAAATACCATCAAATTGGTCGTCCCGGAAAAGTCGGCGTATTTGAGCGATTTGATTTCTCCGGCCAGATGGCGAGTCAGGTTGATGTCATGACAGAACACATTGTTGATGCCGTAAAAATCCCGTGTCTGTTGTTCGGAAAACCCCGGCGGTGGACGGCGTTCGACCGGAGGATAGGTTTCGTCGGTAGTGATATGTTTGCCTATATTGCATATCCAGTCACCGCCAAAACAATGCACCCGTACATGCGTGATCGGTCCAAGTTCGTTTGACACACGCAGACCGTCTATAAGACGCTTGGCGAGTTCCACTCCCGTGTCGTAACGTTTCATATAGCCGATGACCAACTTGACACCGTTGCGTCGTTCGGCCTCGACCATTGCCCGCGCATCGTCCAAATGGGTCGCCATCGGCTTTTCCAGATAGACGTGTTTGCCCGCGTTCATTGCATCCAGGGCGATAGGAGCGTGCATGTCGTCCGACGTGATCTCCACGATGGCGTCGATAGCAGGGTCGGCGCACAGTTCCTCGTGGGTTTCGCATATCTTCGGCACGCGGTAATGATCCGCTACCGACTTGGCTAGCCGAGGTCTTTTTTCGGCCAGCGCCACGACCTTGCAACCTTCGATGTTTACAAAATTGGCGAGATGCGCCACCTGCCCCATATACCCGGCGCCGACAAATCCAATACGTACTGTATCCACAGAACCCTCCGGAGAAGGGTGAAGGCTATGCTGTATTTATTTACAAAATCGGCTCGCTTTTCATGTTTTCTTTTCTTTCACCCTTCAAATTTCTCTTTTACATCATCCCTCCTTTTCCCGCAAGACTCACATACCCTTTGTGCGCGATAATTATATGATCCAGCACACGGATGTCAATCATTCGCCCGGCTTCGACCAGTTGTGTGGTGATTTTGAGGTCGTCCTGGCTGGGTGTCGGGTCGCCGCTCGGATGGTTGTGGAGAAAGAGAACGGCGGCGGCGGATTCGAGGATAGCGGGTTTGAACACTTCGCGGGGGTGAACGATGCTGGCCGTAAGCGACCCTTCCGAGACGGTGACGGCACGGATCAAGCGGTTGCGGGCGTCGAGCAGGAGCACCAAAAACAATTCTTTTTTGAGATCGCGCAGACGGGGTGAAAAATACCGCGATACATCGGCGCTTGAGGTAAAAGACACACGGTCGATATCGGGCGCTTCGAGCCGACGTCCGATTTCCACGGCGGCGGCCAGTTGGGCCGTTTTGACCGGGCCGACACCCCGTATGGCGCACAACTCCTGCACCTCCCGGCCCGCCAGACGGCGCAGTCCGCCAAATTGTCTTAAAAGCACCCGGGCCATGTCGAGCGCGTTGCGCGTCGCATCGTCCGTGCGCAGTAGAATGGCCACCAACTCGGCGTCCGACAGCGTGTGCACGCCAAATTTGAACAAACGCTCGCGTGGTTTGTCCTCGTCGGGCCAGTCTTTTATCGGGGTAACGGTCTGTAATTCGGTCATGTCTTCCTCCGGTATTCTTGAAGCCCATCCGCAGTTGACTGGAGGAAATGGTCCTCCTGACCGAATCAGTCGGAAATTTTTCCGTTATCTCGTATTCAGTTCGTCGCTTATTCCCCCGGACGCTCCGGTAGCTTTTGTGTGCCGGCGTCCGCAACCGGCGGCGGCGCAGGCTGACCGGTCATCTGGCCTTTGAGAAACGGGGTAAATAGGTCGATCGGAATTGGAAACAGCGTAGTCGAGTTGTTTTCCGCTGCCACGACCGCCAGCGTCTGAAGATATCTCAATTGCAGGGCAATGGGGTGCGCACCCATGACCTGCGCGGCTTCGGACAATTTTTCTGCGGCTTGATACTCGCCTGTCGCGGCGATTACTTTGGCGCGACGTTCGCGCTCTGCCTCGGCCTGCTTGGCCATCGCCCGCTGCATCTCCGGCGGCAAATCCACATTCTTGACCACCACCGCCGTCACCTTGATCCCCCACGGCTCGGTCTGCTGATCCAACAGCACCTGAAGTTCTTCGTTGATTTTTTCGCGGTTTGCCAGCAAATCGTCCAATTCCACCTGCCCCAGCACACTGCGTAGCGTCGTCTGCGCCAGTTGATGTGTCGCGTACAGATAGTCTTCTACCTCGATAACCGCTCGCTCCGGGTCCAGCACACGGAAGTAGATGACCGCATTTACCTTGATCGACACATTGTCTCTTGTGATGACATCCTGCGCGGGGACGTCTTTGGTGAGGGTCCGCAGGCTGACTTTAACCATCTTGTCGATACCCGGCAACAGGATTACAACCCCCGGCCCGTTGCCGCCGATAATACCGGTAGCTATACGTCCGAGCCGAAACACGACACCGCGTTCGTACTCGCGGAGGACTTTTACCGAACTGGTAAACAGCATGATGGCGGCGACGACAAGGATCAGAATGGGGACGGACAACACTTCCAACATGGTCAACTCTCCTCGGATGGGGTTTGACGGCGTACGTGGACGGTCAGCCCTTCGACACGCTCGACGACAAGCGATGTACCGCTTTCGATGGGTTCTTTGCTGTGGGCGCTCCAGTGTTCGCCCCTGATCAAGGCCTTTCCTATCGGGTTTATCTCCGATAGAGCCGTTCCCGAAGCGCCGACCAGTCCTTCCGCTCCGGTGACGGCTACACGTTTTTGCGCCTTTACGCCATAACCGACGGCCACCACGAAAAATCCGGCAGTCGCCAGCACGATCGGCACGATGACGGACAACGAGATACGCAGAAACGGCAGTGGCGAGTCGATCAGCATCATGGACCCCAAAAACGTGGCAATGATGCCTCCGACGGCCAACGCACCATGGCTGGCAACATGCGTTTCGGCGACGAAAAGTCCTATGCCCAGCAGGATGAGCATCAGCCCGGCATAGTTGATCGGAAGGGTTTGAAGCGAGAACAACCCTACGATGATACAGATGCCACCGACCACGCCGGGGAAAATCGCGCCGGGGTTGATGATTTCGTAGATAAGCCCGTAAAAACCGAGCATCATGAGCAGATAGGCGATATTGGGATTGCTCAGCGTGTTGAGCAGGCTGTAGTGCCATTCCATTTCATGTTCGCGGATTTCGGCGTTACGGGTATGCAGGGTGCGGATGCCTTCGCGCACCTCCACTTTTAGGCTGTCCACCGCGATCATGAGCGAGTCGAGCGTTACGGTGACAAGGTCTACCACTTTGAGGTTAAGCGCCTCACGGTCGGTAATGGCGACGCTCTCGCGTACAGCGCGTTCGGCCCAATCGGCGTTGCGTCCCCGTTTTTCGGCGATCGAGCGGATATAACTCGCGGAGAAATTTTCGACCTTGGCGGACATGGTGGAATCGGGGATGCTGCCCTGAAGCCCCACGGGATGTGCCGCACCTATATTGGTTCCCGGCGCCATGGCCGCCACATGCGCGGCAATAGTAATAAATACACCCGCCGATCCGGCCCCTGCCCCAGAGGGCGCGACATACACCACCACCGGGGTATTGGCCGCCAGTATATCCTTGATGATCATCTGGGTGGATTCGAGCAGTCCACCGGGCGTGTCCATGACAATCACGAGACACTCGGCGCCTTCCGTTTCCGCGCGGGCGATCCCAGCGGCGATGTGCCGCACGCTGACCGGGCCGATCACACCGGTCAGCCGAATGACATCGACATGTCGCGCCATCGCCCATGCAGGCGCAAATAACGTCAGTAGGATAAGGAAGCCTGTTCGAAACATGGCAATTCTCCAGAGAAAGTGTGAAGTTTGAAGGGTGAAGAAAAGATAAGAACCTTTCATACCTCCCCACGCACGGAGTTTTTCTTCACACTTCACACTTCCACCCATGCGGCCACGTCCGCATACCGACGGGCAAGAACGCCGCGTATCAGGCGGTGTGCGGGGCGGGTAAGTCGTGAATCCTGCGCCACAAGGTCGAACGCCGCCTGTCGGGCGCTTTGGAGCAAGGTTTCGTCCCGCAGGACATCGGCGATTTTGAGACCGGGAAGACCGCTCTGACGCGTACCAAAAAATTCACCCGGCCCCCGGATTTTGAGGTCTTCGTCGGCGATACGGAAACCATCCTGTGTTTCGGTCATCACCTGAAGTCGGCGCAATGCGTCGTCCGGAATCGGCTTGTCGGGGTCGTACCCGTTGACGAGCACACACTGTGACGCATGCTCGCCACGTCCGATACGTCCGCGAAGCTGATGAAGCTGTGCGAGTCCGAACCGCTCGGCATGTTCGACGACCATCACCGTGGCGTTGGGCACGTCGATACCCACTTCGATAACGGTAGTGCTCACCAGAATATGATAGTCACCCGCTTTGAACGCTCGCATGACGGCGTCTTTTTCGTTTCCTTTCATGCGTCCGTGAAGCAGACCGATCCGCAGATCGGGAAACGTCTCGCGCTGCAATTTTTCCGCCATGTCCGTCGCAGCTTTAAGATCGGTCTTTTCCGACTCATCCACCAGGGGATATACGATGTATGCCTGTCGCCCTCGGTCGATTTCGGTCTTTAACACTTGGTATATCGCATCCCATTTTGCTTCCGGTATCCACGTGGTGGCGATCGGTTTTCTCCCCGGCGGCAGGGCGTCAAGGATCGATACGTCCAAATCGCCGTAGACGGTAAGCGCGAGCGTCCGCGGAATCGGCGTGGCCGTCATCACAAGCATGTCGGGCGTTGCGTCCGCTTTTTCGCGTAGCAGGGCGCGCTGAGCCACGCCAAACCGGTGTTGTTCGTCTATGATCGCCAGACCGAGCCGATGAAACGCCACCTCCTGCTGGATCAGCGCGTGGGTTCCTACGACGATGCGTGCCGAGCCGGTCGCCGTCTGCTCATGGCGGCGCTGTCGTTCGCGCGCCGGAAGCCCGCCGACCAGCAACGTCACCGGCACGTCGAGCGGATCGAAAAAAGCGCGCAGGACCAGCGCATGCTGTTCGGCAAGGATTTCGGTAGGGGCCATGAGCGTGGCCTGATAGCCGGTTTCCACGGCCAAGAGCATGGCGATGGCGGCCACGACGGTCTTTCCGGAACCCACATCGCCCTGAAGCAGTCGGTTCATGGGGCGCGGGCGACACATGTCGCCGTGAATTTCTCGGATCGCGCGTTTCTGCACGGCGGTAAGCGCAAAAGGCAATGTCTCTACAAACCGCCGTGCCAGCGGACTTTTCTCCTGAAACACGATACCGGATGCCGTATGTTCGGCGCGGTGTTTGCGCAGGGCAAGCAACAGTTCCATATAAAAAAGCTCGTCATACGCCAGCCGCGCCCGCGCACGCTCCGCCTCTTCGGGGGTCTGCGGAAAATGCGCCGTATACAGCGCCTCGGCGCGGGAAGACAACCCGGCGGCAAGACGGACGGCGTCGGGAAGACTCTCTTCTATGTCGCTTCCAAGCCGATCCAGCAACGGTTTGACGATACGCCGAAACCCCCGGCTGTCCAGCCCCGCTTCGCGCAAACCGGCAGAAGACCGGTATACGGGGATCACTCGGCCCGTATGGAGCGTGTCGTCGTCTTTATCGTTCAGAATGTCGTATTCCGGCGTGACAATCTGTTTCCCGTTAAAAAAACTTACTTTGCCGGATACCATGATCAGATCGCCCGGCGCAAACCGATTGCGGAGACCACGCATCCATTTGTCGCCAAACCATGTACACTTGAGAAACCCGGTATCGTCGCCCAACATCATCTCGAATCGCCCCGGTCTTCCGGGGATGACGCCGGTTTTGCGTACGGTTCCGAGTACGGTAGCCTCGGTGTCGGGCGCGATACGCGCGATGGGTAGCAACACGCGACGGTCCATGTACAGCCGGGGGATATGCAGAAGCAGGTCTTCGACCGTCTCTATACCTTCCGTTGCAAGCGCGACGGCGCGTTTTTCGCCCACGCCGTACACGGTCCCGACCGGGTCGGTCAACAGAGGCGCGGTCGCCCTGCGGGATACGGAAGAAGATACGGAGCCGCGCATAGACGATCGGGAAATAAAAGGTTGAAAGGCAAGGTTTGAAAACGACACGTTTTGGTGTTCTATATTTTCAATATACGCATTTTGAGGACGTGCGTCATCCATAAAGTAACCACACCCACCTCATGAACGATCGCTCGCTAAACCCCGGCATGTTGATTTCTTTGCCTTTCGCCTTTCTACTTCATCCTTGTGGTGAAGTTCCCCACAGCCATTGCGCAGCAATCGAAGCATCTTCACGCTTCTACCTGCCAGGATTGCACTCGCTGTTCTGTTCCAAGGGAGGGGAACCACAAGGGTTGGCGCGCTTCATCCTTCCTACTTTTCCCTTGACGATCTTCCGGTGCGGGCATATCTTAACCGTCGTGATGCCGGGGCCTGAACGCGCCGGGGTGGTGAAATCGGTAGACACAGGAGACTTAAAATCTCCCGGACGCAAAATCGTCCGTGCCGGTTCGAATCCGGCCCTCGGCATCGAACCCCACAAGGGGGCTTAGCTCAGCTGGTTAGAGCGCCACGTTGACATCGTGGAGGTCAGTGGTTCGATCCCACTAGCTCCCATTTCTCAAATCATCATCGCTTGCCTGCGTCATAACACCGCAGTTTCCGCATCCAGCCCTGTTACCCCGTCTGCGGATGCGTCTCTTGCCGATACGGCCCATGGTTCAAGAACGGACTCTGTTCTCCCAGCGCGCTAAACGGGGTATGCCCTGATGCCTCGCTTTTCGCGTCCCATCGGTGTGGCGATCATCGGAACCCGTTTTGGCAATCTCCATGCCGAGGCCATCTCCGAAATGCCGGACCGCGCCCGTGTGGTCGCCATCTGCTCCGCCACCGAGGAACATGCGCGGCAGTCCGCCGCCAAGTGGGGTGCCGAGATCGGAACGACTTCGTTTGACGAGGCGCTGTGTCATCCCGGCGTAGATACCGTCCATATATGTACGCCGCATCATCTGCACGCGCCGATGGCCCTTGCCGCGGCCCGCGCCGGCAAACACATCCTGACCGAAAAACCCATCGCCGCCACGCTCGAAGACGCCGACCGCATGATCGAAGCGGCGCAGGCTGCGGACGTGCGGCTCATGGTCAGCCTCAACCAGCGGTTTCTTTTGCATCATCAGCGTGCCAAATTGCTTGTGGAATCGGGCGTGTGCGGTGATATTTTTTTGTGCCACGCCACCTTTCTCGGTTTCTCTCCGATCAAAGGTTGGCGTTTTGACGCAGCGCAAGTAGGCGGCGGAGCGCTGATCGACTCCGGCATGCACCGTATCGACCTGTTGCGGTGGATCGCGGGCGATGTGGTCCGCGTGCAGGCCGCATCGGGACGCTACGTCCATCAGGCGATGCAGGGGGAGGATACGGCGCTGGTTCTGTTGCACTTTGCCAGTGGTGCCGTCGGGCATATCGCGTGCAGTTGGGGCGTGCGGACGCCGGTACGCGAAGAGGCGCTCATGCTGGCCGGCACACAAGGAACGATATGGACCGACAACCGGGATATGTCGGTGCGTCACACAAACGACCAGACCATCGAGCAGGAGACCTTCCCGGAAGTCAGCTACCCCGATTCGGTAAAAAATCTTATCCGACACTTTGTGGATTGCGTGCAGACCGGCACCCCGCCGCGTGTCACAGCAGAAGACGGACGCGAGGCGCTGCGGATCGCTCAGGCCGCCTACACATCCATCCGGATCGGAAACCCCGTCACCCTTGAGAGAAGTTCCGCATGACTTTCGGAGCCGGACGATATACGTACACGGTAGATCCAGACTGGCCCAAACGCCCTTCGAAATGGACCTACGGCTGGTCGCCCGGTATGGCCTGCGACTCCCGGAACCGTATTTTTGTGTATACCCGGTGTGATCATCCGCTTTTGGTATTCGATACATCGGGCCATCTGCTCGACTCGTGGGGCGAGGGATTTCTTACGGACGCGCACGGTATCTATATCGACAAAGACGACTGTGTTTTCTGTGTCGAACGTAATCCGCACTGTATCCATAAATTCGATCCGGACGGCAAACTGATCATGACGATCGGCACGCCGGGGCAACCCGGCGCCAAAGAGGGTGATCCGTTTAACCGCCCCACTGATCTGGCCATTTCCTCTGCCGGCGATCTGTTTATTTCGGACGGCTACGGTAATTCCCGGATGCATAAATACACGGCGGACGGCAAACATGTCTTATCTTGGGGAGAACTGGGCACCGGACCGGGACAGTTCGATCTGTCGCACTGTGTACGTATCGACCGATACGACCGGCTGTGGGTGTGTGATCGGAACAACCGGCGTATCCAGTTTTTCGACACCGAAGGCCGGTATCTCGACGAATGGGGCGGACTCCTGCAACCCAATCAGGTGTGGTTCGCCCCGGACGAGGACGTGGTATATATTACGGAACTGGACGGGCAGATCAGCATATATACGTTTGATCGGGTGCTTTTGGCGCAGTGGGGGAAGGTGGGCAAGGAGCCAAGCGACGCGCCGGGTTATTTTGTCGGCGGTCCGCACGGCATCTGCATGGATGCCGAGGGCAGTCTGTATGTCGGCGAAGTCTTTGCCGACGGACGCTGGCACAGGTATGTGAGGGAGTAGGAAGGAGGAGGCCACTGGGCCTTTTCCGGGAGGGAATATGCAACTTACGACGCAACAGCTTCACTTTTTCCATACGGGCAGTCTGCGGGTGATTCCGGGTACACACCCTCTCGACCGGTTTGACGCTTGGGATGCGCGGCGCGCGTGAAAATCGGAAGAACTCTGGGGCATACCCCAGCGCGACGTGCCCGCGGTCGCGCTCGAAACCGTTCCCGGTGACGTGGTAGCGTTTACCCACAACCTGATGCACGCCTCTTTTGGCGGAAGCGGTCGGCGGCGTATGTTTACCATCAACTGTTCCCGACGTTGCGATACGCCGGAGGAGATAGTCGATCTGGAACGTTATATAGACGGCCATGCCCGGTTCTGGGTGGATTCGTTGGCGCTGATGCGGCGCACGGCCTCGCCTGCCCGAATGCGGCATCTGACCCAAGTGGCCGAACATGAGACGCGCCTGCCCGAATTGGCGGCAAAAGCGCGCCGCGAAATGACGGAATCGTCGCGGGGATAGGGACGCAGTGCCCTATATCCGCTGGTTGTCCCCATGGGGATATACAGGAGAAAGAGCATGTACCGATTGGTCTGTCTGGCATTGCTGGCATTGCTGTTACAACCACGCGAAGCGGCGGCGCAACGCCGGGGTGACGGGTTTGTTACGACCGACCCGGCAACGGTGGAAAAATTTCAGGAAGCGTTTAATCAGGACAAGGGACTGCAGCGGCTGGTGCTGCTGCTGTCCCCTACCTGAGGGCGTTGTCTAAGCGGCGCCGGGGCGGTGCAGCAAAACATACTTGCGCAGTATCCTTCGAAAAAATTTCGCGTTTTTATGGTTTGGCAGGCCATACGTGCCGACGATTCCGTCGAGCGTGCCAAGCAGGCGGCCAAAGAAATCTTTCCGGATGAACGGGTCCGGCATTTCTGGGACGGAAACAATGAAATCGGGTTGTGGTACAAAAAAGAAGGGCGTCTGGCGTCCGAGTTGACCGTAATCTGGGATGCCTACTATCTGTATGGGGCGGAGTCGGTTTGGAAAACCGCGCCCTCGCATCTTATCGGTCTCGGCTATCCGGTGGTCGATGTAGTTCCGGATTTAAAGACTAGCGTTGCGGCTTTCAAATTATTTCTCCCGCCCCGCTGAAATCGCCCGGTT
>VGJU01000032.1 GCA_016867335.1 Candidatus Zixiibacteriota bacterium
CACGCCCGAAGTACACGCCCGTCTGCGTTCCGTACTCAACCAGTTTACCGAATATGTCAGGATAAATGCGCAAGTTCCGGACGAACTGCTGTTGTCGCTTCAGAACGTAGACGACCCGCGACGGCTGACCGACACCATGGCCGCCTACGTCCTCCAGACGCCACAGGTCAAACAGCGGTTGATCGAAGCCCGAACCGTCGCCGCCCAGTTGGAGGAACTTTCCTCCATCCTGTCCGTGGAACTGGAAATCCTGGAGATCAAAAACCATATCGACAATGAAGTCCGCGAGCGTATCCACAAAACCCAGCGTGAGTTTTTCCTGCAAGAACAGATGCGGGTAATCAAGCAGGAATTGGGGGAAATGGAGGAGTTATCGGACGATATAAACGAACTTGCCCAGCAGATCGCCGATGCCCGGATGCCCAAGGAGGTGTACGAAAAGGCCATGTCGGAACTGGACAAACTCCAGCAGATGCATCCCAGTTCCCCGGAAGCCACGGTCGTTCGTAACTATCTGGAGTGGATGATCGCCGTCCCCTGGCAGCGAAAGACACGCGACAGCCGAGACATAGACAAAGTGGTACAGGTGCTGGATGCGGATCATTATGGACTGGAAAAACCAAAGGAACGCATCGTCGAATACTTGGCCGTCATCCAGTTGACCAAAGCCATCAAGGGGCCTATCCTGTGTCTTGTGGGGCCGCCAGGTGTCGGAAAAACCTCGCTCGGAAAGTCGATCGCGCGGGCCATGGGAAGAAAGTTCGTCCGCATGTCGCTCGGCGGGGTACACGACGAAGCCGAAATCCGTGGACATCGGCGTACCTATATAGGCTCGATGCCAGGTCGTATCATCCAAGCCATGCGCAAAGCGGGGACGGTCAATCCCGTCATCCTGCTGGACGAAGTGGACAAACTGGGCCACGATATGCGCGGCGATCCGGCGTCGGCACTGTTGGAGGTGCTGGACCCGGAACAAAACAATACGTTTAATGATCACTATCTCGATGTGGATTACGATCTGTCACGCGTACTTTTTATTACCACCGCCAACACGACGCATTCGATCCCGCACGCCCTGCGCGATCGGATGGAGATCATCCAGTTGCCGGGCTATCTGGAACACCAGAAACTGGCTATCGCAACCGGATTTCTCATACCCCGGCAGATCGGCGCACACGGGCTGACACCGGAACACCTCGCTATAGAAGAGGATGCCTTGCTGGCGACCATCCGTGACTATACCCGTGAGGCCGGGGTGCGCGAATTGGAACGCCATATTGCCACGATATGCCGAAAAACGGTACGCAAGGTGGTGCAGAAACAGGAAAAGAAACGCACGACCATAGACCGAAACGTGCTGCTCGACTATCTCGGTATACCAAGATATCAGGAACAGGAAGTCATGACACAGGATACCGTTGGCGTGGCGACCGGTTTGGCGTGGACCGAAATCGGAGGAGAGGTGCTGACCATCGAGGTAAGCATCGTACACCGAAACGGAGCGGGCCGGCTGACGCTTACCGGCCAGCTTGGCGACGTGATGCAGGAGTCGGCGCACGCGGCGCTGACCTATGCCCGCTCACGCACCGCGTCGCTTGGTTTGGACCCGGACTTCTACAAAAACATCGAAATCCATATACACATGCCCGAAGGGGCGATCCCCAAAGACGGTCCCTCCGCCGGCATCACCATGGCTACAGCGCTTTGCTCGGCGCTTACCGGTACACCGGTGCGGTGCGATATCGCCATGACAGGCGAGGTGACGTTGCGCGGTAACGTGCTTCCCATCGGCGGACTTAACGAGAAACTGCTGGCGGCCCGGCGTGCCGGGATCAAACAAGCCATCATCCCCAAACGCAACCGCAAGGATATGGCCGACCTTCCAGAAGAAATCAAAAGGGATATGACGATACACACCGTGGAGACGATGGACGAGGTGCTGGAGCTTGCGCTCGGTCTCATAGTCTCCGAAACGGCTCTGCCGTCGGTCGTCAAACGGCGGCGTCCCCCCCCGTCTCCCCTCCGGACTCCCGTAGTATAGTCACATAAATCCGCCGGAAATCTCCCTCTCCCGTTTCGATTCGTATATCGATCCGTGTTCGCGGCATCAACTCCGGAAATTTGTCCGCCCATTCGATCAAACAAACCCGGTCGCTTTCTACGTATTCGTCAAACCCCAGATCAAGCACCTCTTCCGGATCATCCAGCCGATACAGGTCGAAATGAGCAACGCGCAGCCGTCCCGCATATTCGTTGATAAGGGTAAAGGTGGGACTGGTCGCCGGTGTCGGGACGTTTAGACCGTTGCAGATACCCTGAATCAGACAGGTTTTTCCGCTTCCCAGATCGCCCGACAGCGCAACCGTGTCACCGGGACGCAGTTTCTCGCCGATCCGACGACCCAGCCGAAACGTCTCCTCCGATGACACCGTATCGTAAACGCAAGGTTTGGGTTCAACCGGCATGGCGGGGTTGCATCGTGCAGATGGGCAGAATCATCTCTTCCATGGAAATGCCTCCGTGCTGGAAGCTGTCCTGATACTGCCGCTGATATTCGTGAAACCGGGTAGGGTATACGAAGTAATAGTCTTCCCGCGCGATGATGTAGTTGGTACTCTGCGAATATACGGGAAGCCGGTAGTCCTTGGGGTTCAAAATCTTCATGGCGTGTTTCGCATCGCAGTTGAGATGGTCGCCGTACTTGTACCGTAGATTGGGCGAGGTATCGCGGTCTCCGAATGCCTTGGTCCCCCGCATGCCCAGCACCGCGCCGTGATCCGAGGTCAGGACAATGGTACAATCCTGACGCGACAGAATACGAAAGATTTCGAACAGCGCGGAGTGCGTAAACCACGACTGGGTCAGCGACCGAAACCCGGCTTCGTCCGGCGCGATCTCCTGGAGGATTTCGGATTCGGACCTGCCATGCGCCAGGTTGTCCACAAAATTGAACACCATCGAGGTCAGCGGCACGTCGTAATAAGTCGTTATCTTTCGGGCGACCGTACGGGCCTCGTCGGCGTCGAGCACCTTGACATATTTGGGTTCTGGTTCCAATCGGATGCCAAACCGGGTCAACTGCATGTCCATAAACTGGCGTTCGAATCGATTTCGGCTCGATTCGTCTTTTTCTCCTCGATCCCACAATTCGGGGTGTATACGGGTGATTTCATCGGGAAACAGCCCGCTAAAGAGGGCGTTGCGGGAAAAAGGAGTCGCCGTGGGGAGAATCGAATAATAATAACGCCGGTCAATGGTAAAGTACTCGGCGATCATGGGTTCTATGGTCAGCCACTGATCCAATCTCATACAGTCGATCACGATAAAATAAACCCGATGGTCGTTTTTTAGGTGTGGTTTTACGGCTTCTCGGACCACGTCTACCGATAAGAGGGGCCCACCGCCGTTTAACCAAGACCGGTAATGCTTCTCTACAAAGTCTCCAAAACGGGCGTTGCACTCCCGATGCTGGTCACGTTGGGTCTGTTTTAACCCCGCATCCTGATGCCAGTCCATTTCGACGTCCCACTCGGACAGCGTCCGGTGCACGTCGATCCAGTCTTGCCAATTCATTGGGCCTGAAAGCTGGGTCTGTATCCGGTTGAATTCGGCAATATAGTCGCGTACAGCGCGGCCTTCGCGGATTTTTCTCGCATCCAAGATCCGCTTGCACGCGGACAGAATTTGATGGGGGTTGACCGGTTTGATGAGATAATCGGCGATTTTTCGCCCGATAGCCTCGTCCATCAGCCGTTCTTCTTCGTTTTTCGTGATCATGACGACCGGAAGATTGGGCACTATGTCGGCAATCGCCTGAAGCGTGGACAACCCGTCACGGCCCGGCATCATCTCGTCCAGCAATAACAGGTCGAAATGCTCCTGTTGGCACAGCGTGATCGCGTCGTCCCCGTTGGATACGGGAGTGACTTCATACTGGCGCTGTCCCAAGAAAAGAATATGGGGCTTGAGCAGGTCGATTTCGTCATCTACCCAGAGAATGCGTTTTATATCTTCCGAACCGGTCCGGGTCATGGCGTTCCTTGAACGGGAAGGGAGCGCGGAAGATCTCCCCGCCGGTGGGTTACGGTTCTATGTCGCCGTACTTGAAACCGGCAACACGATCTCGAAAGTGGTTCCTACGCCGGGCCGACTTTCGCGTAACGTCAGCCGACCGCTATGATATTCCTCTATGATACGCTTGGCAAGCGTCAGTCCCAGCCCCCAGCCCCGCTTTTTGGTGGTATAGCCGGGTTTGAATATCTTGCCGAACACGTTAGGAGCGATACCTTTTCCCGTGTCTCTGATAAGCACCGAGACGGTCCGTCCGTCGTCCGGACGTCGTGCCGTCACCTGAATCCGCCCCGGCGCTCTCTCCATGGCATCCAGTGCGTTTTTGAGCAGATTTTCGATCACCCATTCAAGCAGTTCACGGTTGCCCTCGACGATCAGTTCGACCTCGGTTTGAAACGCCGTGTCGATTGCGACGCCCCGAGCGTGCTGTGGCATCCGCGCTTTTAGATAGTCCACACTGCCCGTGATGATCGCACGCATATCTTGACGTCTGAGTTCCGGAATAGAACCGATCTGGCTAAAACGCGAGGCGATCTTGTTGAGACGGGCAATATCACCGCTCATCTCCTCGATGATCGTATCGAATTTGCGTTGCACGCCTCGCCGCTCCATGCCTTCGGGGTTGAGCTCCATACGGATGAGTTCCAGCCACCCGCTCAAGGCGGACAGCGGGGTCCCGAACTGATGCGCCGTCTCCTTGGCCATGCCGATCCAGATATGCCGCTGTTCGAGTTGATGGATATTGCGATAGATAAAAAGACTGATAAAAACGAACAGTCCGGCCAAGCCGATTTCGACAAAGGGAAGCCACCTCATACGCCGCACCGAAGGCGAATACTGATAATGCAGCGTGGCCCGCAAACCTGGGCTTATTTCCAATAGCACCGGTTCGGTCTCCACGTCCATCACGGCTACAAGCGACCGTACCTGCTCGATGACCGCCGGATCGTCGGGCGTCTGCGGAAGATCCAGCCCTTTCCATACCGTCGGATGACCGTCGGAGTCCGTGACGATCATGGGGATGTTCATTTGCTGGATCTGATCGAGCAACAGGCTCACATCCGTTCCTTCGCTTACCCGGTCGGATACGGCCTGGGTAATGAAAAATACGCCAAAGGCCCGGATGAGTTCCCGTTGGTTGCGTTCCAGATCGCGTACGGTGGTCTGGGCGTGAAAAAGAAACGCTACGGTGAGTAGCGCGCCGACAAGAAAAAAATAACCCTTGAGCGCGGCGGGACTGACCAGTTGCCGCATCCGGTGACGCAAGTCCACGTTTAAAAGCTCCATCCCAGGCTGATGCCACCCCAAGAAACCGGAAGATAGCCCGTCTCATCAACTTTGCTTGTTTGGCCATGCGTACGGATCGGCCATGTCGTTAAACAACTATACGCCGTCTGCACCGGGATCGACCTATCCGATTTCCTTGCAACCGTCCATATACGGTTGCAAGGCTTCCGGGATGCGCACGGTTCCCGTTGCGGTCTGATAGTGCTCGATAATGGCGATTACGGTTCGGGGCAGGGCAAGACCCGATCCGTTGAGCGTGTGGACCAGCAACGCTTTTCCTTCTTTTGTCCGATACCGGATATTGGCACGGCGCGCCTGAAAATCCTCGAAGTTGCTGCACGAACTTACTTCCAGCCACCGGTCCAGCCCCGGCGCATAGGCTTCGAGATCGTAACATTTGGCCGCCGAAAAACTCAAATCACCCGTGCTCAACGCCAACACGCGATAGGGAATGTCGAGCAGTTGCAACACCTCCTCGGCATTCTGGACCAGCGTTTCGAGTTCGTCGTACGAAGTTTCCGGTTGCACAAACTTGACCATCTCCACTTTGTCGAACTGATGGACGCGGATCAAACCGCGCGTGTCGCGTCCGTAGGAGCCAGCCTCACGGCGGAAACACGGGCTGTAGGCCGTATAGAAAACCGGCAACTCCTCCTCCGGAATGATTTCATCCCGATAAAGGTTGGTGACAGGCACCTCGGCGGTCGGAATGAGAAACAAATCGTCCGCCTCCGTCCGATACATGTCCTCTTCCATCTTGGGAATCTGACCCGTGCCAAACATGCTCTGGCGGTTGACGACAAACGGCGGGGCGATTTCGGTATACCCGTGTTTCCGGGTGTGGAGGTCCAGCATAAACTGGATCAGCGCGCGTTCCATACGCGCCCCGTGTCCTTTAAAAACGATAAAATTGCTACCGGTGATCTTGCCCGCCCGAACAAAATCGAGGATGCCAAGCGCTTCGCCGATCTCCCAGTGTGGTTTGCGCGGGAAATTTACCTCATGGGTTCGGCCCCAGCGCCGCACCTCTATATTGGCCGACGCGTCGCGTCCCACCGGAACCGAGGGATGCGGGATATTCGGGATACGAACGAGGAGCGCCTGAAGATCGCTTTCGGTAGATGCCAGTTGCTCGTCCAACTGCCGGATACGATCCGATACCGTGCGCATGTTTTCGATGACGCCGGTCGCATCTTCTCCCTTGCGTTTCATCTGTGCGATTTCTTCGGAGACCGTGTTACGGCGCTGTTTGAGCGTCTCTACCTCTTTGAGCAAAGTCCGACGCTGTTCGTCGAGCGCGAGAAAAGCGTCTATGTCTACCTTTTCGTTTTTTTCGAGAATCGCTTGGCGTACAAGGTTCGGATTTTCACGAATAAACCGTTGGTCTAACATGTCGTTTCCTTTTCGGATGATATTTCACGACAGGATCGCGGTCTTGCGGTGTCCCTTCAAGACGTTTTTCTTTTTCCGCGTTCCAGAATCATCATGATCAGTTCCAGATTCTCAAGCGCCTGCTGAGGGCCGACAAACGGCTGTATTTCCGGTCGGCGGATCGCTTCGAGAAACCGGCGCACGGAGACGTCCATAAGATCGTCGATCATGACGGTCTTGCCGTTGTGTGTAAGAAAAGATCGGTAAACGCCGTTTTCGTCGGCCCGCCCTTCGTAGTCCACCCAAAAATCGTTTACGCCAAATCGCCGTTTTGGAATAGAGACGACATTTTTCCGGCATACCATCTCTATACGGGCGTCGCCGTAACAAAACGAGGCGGAAGTAGTTTCTTCTCCGATGTCGCACGTCACGGTGTCCGGTTTTAGCGTGCCCTCCGGAAGCCAGTCGATCATCTGACTCAACCCGTGCGGAGCCATGTCGATCCAGATGCCTTCAAAGGCGCTGTAGCGCCCGCTAAGCCCTTTGGATTCCAGCAGAAAATAAAAAGATTCAATATGACGCAGCGCGCCGCGTTCGGCTTCGTACAGCGTGCGATAGGCTTCCCGTGCGGCGACATACTGGGCGTTCAAACCAAACACCGGACCGGAGAACGAAAGCGCCGACCGGGTTTCTTCCAACAGCAAATGCAACGCGGGATGAAATACGCTACGGGCCCGGGGATTCGGACAAGAAGCAAGCGGACAGGAGAGCAGGTCGGACGGCGGCCATGTCACCGGTTTTTCGGCGTATACATGCCGCCCCGCCGCAAGCGCGTCGGCGATCTGGTTGAGATGCGCCTCCGGAGGGCTGCATACACAGACGATATCGAGCGGTTCGTGTTCCAGCATCTCGCGGTAATCGAGATAGGTTTGGCCCCCAAACCCGCACAGGTCGCGCAGCAGCGCCGCTGTTGCGGCGCACCGCTCCGGCGTCGTACCGGTAAAAGCGGTTACCTTGCAGCCCGCCAAGGTAAACCATTTGGCGTGGTGTTTACCGATCCCGCTAGCGCCTATGATGCCCACATTCATAAAACCGTGTCTTTCGTCTATTCATGCCGAAGCGCCTCTATAGGGTCCAGACGCGCGGCACGGTTGGCCGGGTACAGCCCGAATACAAGACCGATCCCTACGGATACGACAACCGCCAGCAGGACGTATACGACAGGGAGTGAAAAGGGAAAATTTCCTATCTTCATGATGAGGAAGGCAAGTCCCAACCCTCCTGCGATGCCTACCAATCCCCCGACGCACGTCAATGTCGCCGCTTCGATGAGAAACTGCCATACGATTTCCTTGCGCGTAGCCCCGAGCGCCTTGCGAATGCCGATCTCGTACGTTCGCTCGGTCACCGATACCAGCATGATCACCATCACCCCGATACCGCCGACCATAAGCCCGATCGAGGACATCACCACCAGGCCTAGTCCGATGGGACCGGTCAGTTTCTGGATCAGTGCGAGCGCGGCGTCCGCCGTATTGAGCGCAAAGTCGTCCGGTTGGCCGGGCATAACCTTGCGGCGTACCCGCAACACGGATCGTACGGACTCACGCACCGTGTTCAGATTTTCCTTATTATCGACGATCACCTGTATGTACATAGGTTCGCGTCGGCCTTTAAAATCCCGCTCGTAGGAGGTATACGGCACAACCGCAAAATTCTGTGCCAAGCTTCCGAAAAGACGCGCAAAAATACTCTCGTTGGGTTTGAATACCCCGACTACCTGATACTCCTGATCGGCAACCCGCATGTACTGGCCAATGGGGTTCTGACCCGGAAACAACTCTTCTGCCGGTCGTTCGCCCAGCACGACGACAGGACTGCGGTGCTCGGTCTCGAACCTCGTAAAAAAACGTCCTCGATCCACGCCAAGATGGTTGATGGCGGTAAAATGGACCGTAGAGCCGATGATGGCGATAAGCCGCGCTTTTTGGTTGCGGTGACGAAGCGGCCTGTTTTGCTGATAGCCTACCGATACGGCTTTTACATGCGCAAGACGCTCAAGCGCACGGGCGTCTTCGGTGGTAAAATCCTTGCGGTCCATCTGAGTACGGCGATCGCCGCCGACCAGATCGAATTTGTTGACCTGAAGCACCACCGCCTCGCCGCCCGTGATGTCCTGCTGGATTTTCCGACTTAGCCCGGAGAGCGTAGCCACCATGCCCATCAGGGTCGCTACCGCCACCGAAACACCGAGAATGACCAAACCGGAACGCATCCGATGCGCCCTGAGCACGTCGAGCGAAAGCCTAAGCCCCTCGACAAGCTGATGACGGGTAAGCCTCATTCGTGACGCAACGCCTCCACGGGATCGAGTTGCGCGGCCCGGTTGGCCGGATAGATGCCAAAAAAGAGACCGACGGCAAACACGATGATAAGCGCCAGCGCAATCGACCACTCCTTGATCGCATAGGGCAGTGGGGTAAACGAGGCAATCAGAAACGCGCCAAGAAAACCCATGGCGACACCGAGCAGACCGCCTACCGTAGAAAGCGTCACCGACTCGACGAGAAACTGGATCAGAATGTCTCTGCGTCGCGCACCAAGCGCCTTGCGGAGCCCGACCTCGCGGGTTCGTTCCGTTACCGCCACCAGCATGATGTTCATGATGATGATCCCACCGATGACCAATGTGATACTGACCAGCCCGATCGTCGCAGAGAATATCCCCTGACTGATGTTTCGCCAGAGCATCATGAGCGGTTCCGAAGTGGACAAATGAAAATTGTCGTCGGTGCCGGGACGCAGTTTGCGCCGAAGCCGGATGAGCGCTCTCGTCTGTTCCATGGCCGCGGGCAAGGTCTCCACGGAGCCGGTCTTGATGGCGACGGTAAGCGACCGGCGTGTACCGTAGTGTTTGAGCAGCGTGGTGATGGGCGTCAACACGAACAGATTTTGATTCGCGCCCAACACCGAAGGTTTTTCCCCGATGACCCCCACTACTTCATAATGACGCTTGCCAAAGAGAATGCGTTTGCCTATCGGATCTTCGGAAGGAAACAGCGTTTTGGCTACATCCCATCCTAGCACGCAGACCTCGCGCCGGAGCGATACGTCTACCATAGCCAGATGACGTCCGTCCAAAAGCGGAAAGTCGCCTATGATGGGATATTCGCTCGAACGTCCCCTGACTTCGACCATATCGACAAAACGATCTCCATAGAGCACCCGCTGGGAAAAATTTACCGACGGATCGACATAACGCGCCAACGGCACTTCCTGCGTGATCGCCTCGGCATCGCTCAAGGTGACGTTAGGATAGCGGAGCGACTTGAGAAAAAGATCGAAATTGGTCAGTACGTCGATATGGTTGACGCGCTCCATGACAAAAACGTCCGTCCCTTGACTGATCACCTCTTCCTGTACATAGGTATTCATGCCGTCGATCAGCGATACGACGGCCACAATAGCCATGATCGACACGACTACGCACAGGATCGTGAGAAACGACCGGAGTTTGTTTTCCCACAGCGCCTGAAGCGCCACACGGATGTTTTCGAGTATAACGGTCATGAGGCGGTCGCCTGTTCAACCTTCACGTTTCGCGTCTTTTACTTGGGTTGTTCGCGTGTCACCAGCGTGCTGTCTTTGAGCGTGCGCAGGGTCTCGAAGGGACCGATGACGATTTCCTCGCTTTCCCGAAGCCCGGTCAGCACCTCGAAATGCTGTTCCCCGGTAAGTCCGGTCAGCACCCTGCGAAAAATTGCGCGGTCCTGGTCAACGACAAATACGCCTTCGTATGCCCGGTTTCGTCGGCGAGACACGTTTCGATCTCCATTCGTGCCCTCATTTCCGGTCTTTTCCTTTCCCGGTTCCCGAATCGTAAGCGCCTGTATCGGAATCGACAGGACGCCGGACCGCACGCCCGTGATCATGTCGGCCACGCACGACAGACCGGGGCGTACGAGAGGAATCGTATCGGTGAGAAGAATCACGACTTCGAAGTTTACCGCCTGTCGGTCCGCACCGCCGGACACGGTAATCGGACTGTTTCCGATCCGGTCGATCACACCGTTGAAGACCGTATCCGGATAGGCGTCCACGACGATTTCGGCCGGTTGGCCGACCCGCAGACTGACAACGTCGGTCTCGTCCACCTCGACCCATGCTTCTATGTGGCTTAAGTCGGAGATCGTCAAAAGCACCGTACCGGGGTTGTTGAACGTTCCAACAAAGGCATTTTCGCCTTCCTCGATGTTGAGCTTGGTCACGATACCCGAAATGTCGGCGATCATGTTGACTTTGGTCAGATCGTGTTGCGCGTTTCTGAGCGAGGCTTCGAGTCGGCTGATTTCCTCGCGCGCGGCATGGTTGCGGGCCTGCTCCACTTCGCGCCCCGACAGGGCGCGCTGTACCGCGTCTTCGGCGATCATCCCCCGGTCGAAAAGCGCCTTCTGTCGGTCGTATTCCGACTGTGCCAGACGCAGATTGGCCTCGGACAGGGAAAGATTGGCCTTGGCGGAACGAATACTGGCTTGCAACTGCGCTACCGTAGTCTGCGTAGGGGTAGGGTCGATCTGGAGAAGCAACTGTCCTTTTTCCACCGTCTGACCTTCTCGGACGTTGAGTTGTACCACTTTGCCGCTTATGCTGGCGCTCACATCGACTTTACGGGTCGTCTCGATCTTGCCGGATGCCGAAACCCGCGCCTTCAACGCCCGGGTTTCCACTTTCTGAGTCTGTACCGGTACCGTCTGTTTCCGCTGAAACCGGATGCCAGCCCATACCATACCGCCGATACCCACTACGGCTACAACACCGATGATGATTTTAGAACGAAGACGCATTCGCGTTTCCCGCCTCCTGCTATAAACCTGGGATAATAGGGCCTAAAAGAGTACCCACCGTCGTTTTGAACAAAATCCAGAATACCCAAAGCGAGATGAAAATCTTTGCCGCTCGGGTCGTTGACACCTGATAGAGCACAGAAAATCCGATAGACAAAACAATCATCCACCAGCCTGTAATGACATCTATGTTTCTCAAAAGCCGGTACAAGGGACTTTGCTCTTCCAAAAAGGGTACAAGAAGTCCGAGATTGAGCGATACATCCGGTCGTTCTTGAACCAGTATCAAAGGAATCGACAGCAAGAAGCCGAGTAACATCACCAGATTTGAATACGACACCACGCCGAAAGCCTGACGGAAGGTCGTCTGACCGCCGATAAGCATCTGAAAAAGGGTTCGGAAGACAAAGGTAAGAAGCAACAGCGAAACCGGAGTCCCGATAAGAACACCACCCAAGCTAAAAATGAGGATAAACGGGCCGGACATGGTCTCTCTAATCTGCATAATCTGCTCTTCGGAAATATTGGGATTCTGTTGTCGCGCTTGTTCCACGGTAAATTTTGCATTGATAGGAGACAGAAAATAGATGGCGATCATACTGACCAGCACGGCTATCACAAGAGGGAGAAGAAACGACGGATTCGCATAAAGCGACCGGAAAACGCGACCGGGCGAAAAAAACACTCCCACAAGACGATGCGGCGGAGGTATCGAAGTTTTTCCGGTTTCCGTTTCCATAGATCCACTCCGTTTAGGAATACATGCCGATAAAAAAATGGAAAACCTTCTTTGTATTATAGACCGTTTCCCGCAGCCTATCAAGGAGAATCGGCTGTTGGAACACCCATCTCCGCGCCTATCATGCCATGTATTTTACCCTTGACAAACCCTATATACAACCTATACTATAACCATCTTTTCAAGGTCCTACATAATACAATCTATACTATAACCATCTTATCAAGGTCCTACATATTGTATATAGAGACAACGATGCAAGGCGGGGCGCATTGCAGGACACGATCAGGATACGCGCGACCCAGCATGGGGTGAGTATCGTATGTGACCCGAACGCTTCGATCGCCGAACTGACCGGAGCGATTCGGACTCGTCTTCAGTCTCACGCCCAGTTTTACAGACACGCCGATATCAAGCTAAACGTGGGCGACAGAGAACTGGAGACAGAAGACGTTGCGACCCTAAGGGAAGTGCTTGAAAAAGAGTTTCAACTTCGGTTGAGCGGCGTAGTCTGTTCGCCGGACACGCTGCTGAAACGATTCGAACGGGAAATAGGATGTGCCGCCGAGTTTCCGTCGTCGGTGTCGTCGGTCGTTCGGTCCGACGTCGCGGAGGAAAAACCCGACCCTGAACCGGAGATACGGTTTGACGACGGGCTGGAAGAGACGATGATCGTGCGGCAGACCTGTCGATCCGGCGAAAAGTTTTCTTCGCCGGGCAGCCTGGTCGTGCTCGGTAACGTCAATCCGAGCGCGGAAGTTGTCGCTCAGCGGGACATCGTCGTGATGGGTGTGCTCCGGGGAAACGCCCACGCCGGGGCAGGCGGCAATACCGACGCGGTCATCATAGCGCTTGCACTCGAACCCAAACAACTCCGTATCGCCGGTCATCTGGGACTGCCTCCGGTGGTGGAGGAATCCCATGGACGATCCGGTTCGGCGGTTGCGCCCGAAATCGCCTATGTCGAAAACAACCGTATCGTCCTAGAACCGTATACGGGCCGGTTTCCAGGAGCCTGACAGGCCGGCGCAATCCGCCCGCCTGACAAGGAGGGATAAATGGCTTGCCGAACGATTGTGGTCACCTCCGGTAAAGGAGGCGTAGGTAAGACCACTTCTACAGCCAATATCGGCACAGGACTTGCCCTGCTGGGCCGCAAAGTGGTCGTGGTCGATACCGATATTGGGTTGCGCAATTTAGACGTAATCATGGGACTTGAAAACCGGATCGTGTATGATCTCGTTCAGGTCATAGAAGGGCTGTGCGAACTCAGGCAAGCCATGATCCGGGACCGGAAAGTAGAAGGTCTGTTTCTCATTCCGGCGGCGCAGACACGCGACAAATCCGCCGTAAACCTGGAACAGATGAAAGCGCTCTGTGAACGGATCAAAGAGGAAATCGAACCGGATTATCTGATTCTCGACTCGCCCGCCGGTATCGAACAGGGTTTCCGAAACGCGCTGGCCGCCGCCGAAGAAGCCATCGTGGTCACCACCCCCGAGGTTTCCGCCATCCAAGACGCCGATCGCGTCATCAGTCTTATCGAAGCCAATGCCGGTATGAGACCTCGCCTTATCATCAACCGTCTTAGACCCCAGATGATCGAGGAAGGCAACATGATGGACATCCCCGACATTCTGGAACTGCTGGCCGTTCAACTGCTCGGCATCGTCCCGGAAGACGAAGATATCATCGTATCTTCCAACCAAGGCGTGCCCATCGTACACAACCAAGAGCGTCTGGCCGGAAAAGCCTATCGCAATATCGTGGCGCGTCTGGAAGGACAGGAAATCCCCCTGCTTTCCCTGAACAGCAGGAAAGGTATATGGGACCGGTTCAAAAAATTTTTAGGCGGTTGACCGGACACCGCCCTGATCCCTACGTGAACCGACCGGTCCCGCCCCGTGTCGAAAAAGGCGTACAGACGTTGCGGTCTCTGCCGCAAAGCGTCGAAGGAGCCTATGGATGATCAATATTCTCAGACTGTTCCAACGTCATGAAGAAAAAGCGGGCGCCATCGCCAAACGCCGGCTCCAGCTTGTCCTGACCAACAACCGGGTCGCCCTGACCCCTGACCTTATGGAACGTCTGCGCCAGGATATTTTCGAAGTCGTCTCCCGGTATTTCGAGATCGACGCCGAATCCACCCGTTTCGACGTGGAACGGTCCGATGACGAAATGGCCCTCGTGTCCAGCATCGGGATCAAACGGGTGTTGCGCGAATCGGAAAGCCACCCTGCATAAGCCGCCGAACGCGCCGAAACCCTCCCGTATACGGTTCTGCTCCATTTTTCGGACCCTCCGACGCAGACCGCGCCACTTGATGCAGTACACCCTTTTTCTGCTTCCCCTTCTCCCGTGCGTCTTGCCCGTTTTCGCCCAAAACCTCCCGACACCCGCTTCCGACACCTGGCAGTTTACCGGGTACGGACGCTTCGAGGTGCGAGGCAGCTACGGTAGAATCCCCACGCAACCCGTTCCGCAGGAACCCGACTACCTCTGGTGGACGCTGGGCCGCGTAGGATTCTGGAATTATCGTATCGAAGGCGGCGTCGAGACCGTGTTCCGCGAACGAATTACGACCCGGATTGCCCTGACCCTGCGCTCGGCGGACAACGACCGCGATTTTGCAGTATTGGGCAACGACGTAAAGGTCATGGCGCGTCTCAAAGAAGCCGTCATTCAACTGGACCAGGTCGGGTTCGAACATCTTGCACTCGCCGGCGGACGTCAACCCGTCGTCTATCCCCTGTTTACCGACTACGACTATACGGGCGGACAACTGATCTGGACGATCCGGCCCGGTCTGGTTTTTGACTGGGGACAGTGGCAGGTGTTCGAGGGACATATCGTAGACGGACCGGGAAAATCCTCCGACGACATCGACCTGTACGGGCCGAGAATCTCTTTCCGATATCCTTGGGTGCAAGGTCAGGTGTACGGGCTTATCCATGCAAAGGCAGGCGGAAACGACGGCGTCGGACACAACGTCAGGATCGTGGGGCTGACTTCCACGTTTTTACACCGGAAACGGTCTGCGGCGGAACTGTCCGCCGTCGTGCAGCACGGGAATACCTCTACACCACCGGAAGGCCGTCGCAAAGTCCGCGCCTATGCCCTGCACAGCCGTCTCCGGCATCGCGTCGCAAATCGGCTCGAAATCACCGCAGCCGGCTGGATCGGTTCCGAAGACCGGGTCGGCACACCCGACATAAACGAGACTTTCCAATCATTCGGCTACCGCAATACGCTCGAAAAATTTACCTTTTTTTATCGCCCCGGTCTTGCGGGACTCAGACTGTTGACGGTATCGGCACAGACGGATTTCGCCCGCGGCTCCGTCCGCGTGGACATGGCCCGCATCCGAAACGGCTCATCCAGCGCGCCGGGCGGCGAAGAAGCCGGTCTCACGCTCGAATACCGATATTCTGCGCACACCCGAATCCGCTGGCGTCTCGCCGCCACTTTCGACGGACATACCATGCAGGTATACGAGATGAGCGCCGGGTTTTAGTAGTCCAATCCCCGCGCCTGTCTCATACCCCAATGACACAGCGAAAGATCGTATTTTACCGGATCGCAGGGATCGAATATCCTGAGTGTCTGCGTGACTTCCTCGGCCATTTCCCAATCGGTCTGTCGACGGTCGCTAAGCCCCGTAAGACGGGCTATCCGAGCGACGTGCGTGTCAAGAGGCACGATCAGACGCGCCGGGGAAACCTTGTCCCACAGCCCCAGATCGATGCCGTCCGTACGGACCATCCACCTGAGAAACAGATTGAGCCTTTTGCAGGCGCTTCCGGACCGCGGCGAAGGTAGAAAAAAACGCGCTCCCGACCCCGCTTCACGAAGATCGGGTATCGAACCGCCGTCCGTAAGCGCGTCTACGAAACGAACAAGCGCCGGACCGATATGCGGATGCTCCGGCCGGTCGCCTTCGAGAAACAGACGCTGCAAACTGCCATAAACGGCGAGCGCACGCTGAAGCAGACCGATCAACACGATCAGATCGCTTCCCCGAGAAAACCGGTAGACAAAAGAACGAAACCGGCCGCCGTCGGTTTTCGGATCGAAATGAAGAACGAAATCGTGTGGCGCGTCTTCCATCATCCGGAATACCCGATCTACGGTTTCGACGATCTTTTCGGCGCGTCCGTAGGCAAGCGCCGACGCGATAAAACCGGCCACTTCCTGGTCTCCCGGCGAAGAAAACCGACGGACGATTTCCAACGGATCGGGCGAAAGAAGCGTCAGATCGAAGGTACGATAGAGATGTTCGAGCCGATCATACAAGACATGGTCCATGGGTCCCGCCCGAATGTGATAAAAATCACAGCGTAAGACAGAACATCAAGTATATTGAACACCGTGACCGGCGCAACGCCAATCCACTCTGTTTTTAACGGCGCCCTTCGGTATCGCGCGCCCTCCGGTCTTGGTATCCTCGCATACCCGAAAAAGCGCCGAACAAAATATCAGGGATTTCCTGATATGGACTTTCTTGATCCATACTACGTATATTGTGTAGAATACTCGTATCCTGCCCGATGGTTTGGCCCTACCGGGTCGTTCGGGACCCTCTCACTTTTTCTGGTATAGACCGGCAGGAAAGGCCTATGGTTCGTGCCATCATAATCGACGACGAAGAACTTCTGTGCGAGCTTTTCGCGGCGATGCTTTCCCAGCAAGGATACGACGTCGAGGTGTCCGTTTCGGCGAACGGCGGACTGGAACGTCTCCGTACCGGTCATTTCGATGTTGTACTGCTGGATTTGATGCTCGGCTCGGTAAGCGGTTTGGATGTGCTGGAAAAAATTCGACAGATGTACTACCCACCTGTGGTCATCGTCATGACGGGATACGGATCGACCGAAGTGGCCGTTGAAGCTATGAAACAGGGGGCGGCAGACTTTATCATGAAGCCCGTCGATCCCATGCTCATGGATATCCGTATCCGTAAGGCGCTCGATGAACGCCGCGCCCAGCGATTGGCCATTACCGACGGTCTGACCGGCATCTACAACCGACGGTATTTCGAAGAACGCCTGGAAGAGGAAACACGCCGCGCGCGTCGGTATGGCCGCCCCATGTCTCTTCTTATGTTCGATATCGACTTTTTCAAAAACTACAACGACACTTGCGGTCATCTCAAAGGCGACGAAGTGCTCCGAAAAATCGCGTTGACGCTTCAGCGATATTCCCGGGAAACAGATATTGCGGCGCGATACGGTGGTGAAGAGTTTGTGATGATTCTGCCGGAAACCGACGGCCAGAACGCCAGTCGTCTTGCCGACCGCATCCGCATGAGTATTGCCGAAACTCCCTTCGAGGGAGAGTCGCAGATTCCTTCCGGGAAAGTTACCGTCAGCGTCGGTGTCAGTTGTCTGCTTGCCGGCGAAGAAGGATATGATGCGCTGGAACGCGCCGACCGGGCATTGTATATGTCCAAACAGAACGGTAAAAACCGCGTTACAGCCTACCCGGGAGACGGTTCCGAGCCATGAAACCGGAAGAACTCGTCAAACAGTTGGAAAAACGACGCATCGCGCCTGTGTATTTTTTTTCGGGCGATGAAGAATTCCTAAAGGAAGAGGCCATCCGGCTTCTTATCGCCAGCGTCGTCGAACCCGGATCGGAAGCGTTCTGTCTCGATATATTGTCGGGCGATACCACCGACGCCTCTTTCATTCTGACCTTGGCCGCTACCGTTCCTATGCTGGCCGAACGTCGTGTCGTCGTCGTACGCGACCTGCAACGTCTCTCACAGAAAGACCGGGAGGCGCTTGCGACATACGCCGAAAAACCGACCCCCAGCACAACACTTGTACTCGTCGCTCCCAAAGTCGATCTAAATACTTCCGTGTATGGGCGTCTTAACACAGCCGCCGTCTCGGTGGTGTTTTACCCCCTGTACGCGGATCGTATCCCCGCGTGGCTTCAACAACGCGCCGGGCAGTACCGCAAACGGATCACCCCCGAAGCTTCCGAAAGACTTCAGGCTATCGTCGGCGACAACTTAGGTGAATTGGCAGGCGAAGTCGAAAAACTTGCCATATTTGCCGGCAATCGTCCCGTCATCGGTCTGGAAGACGTAGAAGCGGCCATGGGACCTTCGCGCGCCGGCGTCGTGTTCGATCTGGCACGGGCGATCGGAGAGAAAAATCTCGCCGAAGCCCACCGTATCCACGCCCGCGCCATAGATGCAGGCCAGTCGCCCATCGCCCTTGTGGCTATCCTGGTGCGGCATTTTACCGTGCTGTGGAAAATACGCCTGATGCAACAGGATCGCTATCCGGAGGAAGAAATCAAAAAGACCGTGAAGATGCACGCAGGCCCAGGACGATATTATTTTCCTCAGTATGCCGCTCAAGCCAAGCGTCTTGCACCGGGGAATCTGCGCGCAAACTTCGAGGCGCTCCTTGATGCGGACATAGCGCTCAAAACCGGTGCCCGTTCCCCCGGAATCGTCATGGGAGAGTTGCTCTACAGTCTGTGTATAACTTCCTAAACCGCATCGCTTTTGGCCTGATTTAAATCCAAATCGGCATTACATGAATACGACCGACCAAGGCATCGTTATCCGGGAGTACCGGGGGGCATTCGAGGTGGAAACGCCCGACGGCGCCTTGCTGTGTACACTGCGTAGCAAACTGCACAAGGTGTTTGTGTATCCGGAAAGCGAAAACCGTCGACAGGTCGTGGAAAGCGTCCGCCGCCTCACCGCCGCCGCTCCGGTGGTAATCGGTGACCATGTCCGTATAGCCCGTTTCCCGGACGGTACAGGGACGATAGAAGAGGTAATGCCTCGCCTCTCCAAACTGTCGCGGTTTGCGCCCGGCGACCGCCCCGTCGAACAGGTCATTCTCGCCAATGCAGATCAAATCGTGCTTGTAGTTGCCGTCCGAAACCCCGACCCGCATCTGCGGTTTCTGGATCGTTTGCTGATCGCCGCAGAACGCGGGGGGCTTATACCGGTGATTTGCGTCAATAAAACCGATCTTCTGAAATCCGCTCTGCCGGATATTACGGCAATATACGAACGCACGGGCTATCGTGTGCTACGTACAAGCGCCCATACCGGCGAAGGGGTCGAAACGCTCAAGGAAATCCTCAAAGATCGCATCTCCGCGATTGCCGGGGCGTCCGGCGTGGGAAAAACCTCGTTGCTCAACGCGGTACAGGAAGGACTCGGACTCCGGGTCCGGGAAGTGAGCCATGCCACCGGGAGAGGGCGTCATACCACCACTTATCTGGCCGCGCACCGTCTCGATCAAGGCGGCATGGTCATCGACACGCCGGGGCTTAGAGAATTTGGTCTGTGGGAACTGCCCGCCGAAGAACTGCCTGCGCTATTTCCCGAAATGCGCCCCTATTTGGACGGATGCCGGTTTCACAACTGCACCCATGCTCACGAGCCGGGATGTCTCGTCCGTCAGGCCGTGAGCGACGGGCTGATGGCGCAGGACCGCTACGACAGCTTTGTAGCACTCTGGAAAGAATTAAAGGTAAAACAGAAGTTTGAAGGGTGAACAGAACAGCGAGTGCATACCTTGCAACAAGTTGCAAGACCAACTACTCCCCGTAGGTAGAAGCGTGAAGAGGCTTCGATTGCTGCTCAATGGCTGCGGGGTAAACGAGCTCACTCCAAACCATCAACATATCTTGCGGCAGAACGGCCGCAAGAGCGCCTACTCCTTACTGTCGAAGACTCCCCGGAGGTGAAAGGCGTAAAGCTGCCTTCGGAAGGCTGTGGGGGCGGCTTCAATCGGTTTTACTCCCTCACAAACCCCATACGCCGGTTTTTTTCTTCCAAGATGCCCTCGAAAGTAATCAACATATCCGGTTTGAGGTCCATATCCCGACCTGTTTTTCGGGTTTCGGCGTGCAGGATGACGTTTAGGTGATTGGGCATGTGGGTTTCGTCAAAACCCGCGATGACTCCGATCGTATCGGGTCCCACCGTAACCCGGTCTCCGGCAAGCAACAGCCCGGCTTCGGTCGCTTCCGCAAAACACAGATACGCAACCCGCTGCACCGAGCCGCCCGGATGGGTTTCAGACTCGTCGGTCACGGCCAGTTCGAGAATGTCGCCGCGACGCACGGCACGCGAGAGATGCGGAATCAAGGTCATGTCGCGATCGTCCACTGACCAGTCGAGAACGGCGAAAAGACGGGCGCCTACCTCGGTTTTCCGGACATAGTGATCACGGGTGACGCGTTGTTGTCGGTGCGGATCGGCGGACATGGGTTACTCCTGTTGTTTGCGGCGAAACGACGCCAAAAGCGTGCCGATCTCGTCCTGAGCACGACGCGCGGCGGCGGACGAACCGACAAAATTGTTGATCATAACGGAAAAGACGAGCGGTTCTCCTTCGGCGGAATGTACAAAGCCGCTCAGACAACTGACTGCGGAAAGCGTGCCGGTTTTGGCCCGCAACGTTCCATTTGCCGGGGAAGACCGCATTCGGTTTTTGAGGGTTCCCTCTACACCCGCCGCAGGAAGCGCCGCCCAGAGCGGCTTCCGGAGCGTCGAATCCCGGTATGCCGCCGCTAAAAGGGACACGGTTTGGGACGGGGTGATCAGGTTGTACCACGAAAGACCGGAGCCATCGGCAAACCGGTAACTCAAGGTATCGACACCGGTCAGAGCGGTCACAACATTCCGAAGCGCGGCAAGCCCATTTCTCGCCGATCCCGTTTCACCGGTCCTGCGACGTCCTGTGGATTTTAGCAATAGCTCGGCGGCCAGGTTGTCGCTCTCTTTGAGCATAAAGGCCACCGATTCGGTCAGTGGGGCGGATACGTGGAGCGCCAGCGTCTGCGCGCGGACCGGCGTATATCCACGCCGAACTTGTCCCGTCACGGTCACTCCCCGCGCGGCAAGCCGATCCCTAAGGATGGTCGCGGCGTACAAGGCCGGGTCTTCCACGGAAAAAACCAGACGGCGTTCCGTGGCATCCGGGGAAAGCCAGCCGGTCGCATCGAGTATGTTCCGTCTTTCTTTCCAGCGGCGTTCCATGCGAAAAGGGGTTTTTTCATCCGCGTTTCCGGTGCGCGCCGTTACGGAGGTCTCCACATACGCGGTAGGCGGGTCGAGCCGTAGACGCACCAGTGCGCCTGCGCTGTCACCGGGTGACGCAATGGCAGTCACACAGTTGAGATTGAGCGTCAGCGCACTGATCTGCGCGGAAAAGTCGAACCCCGCATCATCCCACATCCACCCCTCTCCAAGCCGCGCATCGTCAAAATACGAGTCGTCCGCGATCAAGTCGCCCGTGATGACGCGAAAACCGTAACCAGCGATCTGGGCGGCAAGACCGTCCATGTCGTCGGTATCGAAAAGCGGGTCGCCCGTTCCGTACAAATAGAGCGCGGTAACCAGCGTATCACCCCGCGCCCGAAGCGTATCGTCACCGTAAAGCCGTGTCAGATGGCGGTAGTCGGGGCCGAGCATATACAAAGCGTTTACGGCGGTAAACAGTTTGGTATTGGACGCCGGATGAAAAAGCCGGTCGGCTTGAAAGGCAAACAGGGTTTCGCCCGACCGGAGCGAGACGATTTTGACGCCCACGGTGGCCTGCGATAGATCGGGGTGGGCAAGAATCTCCCGAATTCCATGTTCCAGACGTGTCTTTTCCGCACCGGAAACCGCCGAAGAGCGGCGGGTCTCGCCTGACGCCTGAAACGACACGAACATCAGAAGAACCGCCGACGCAATACGGCGTATCCGACCGCTCATTGCGTTTCCTCGTACCATCGCCCCTCGAATACGTAATGCGCGCTGCCTTCGAGCCATACGTCGCCGATCCGATCTTCTTGACGCTCAAACCGCACGGTCAGCGTTTCTCCGCTACGGGTATGGACCCGGATCGGCGAGGGCACCTCTTCCAGAAGCGCAAATACAAGGGCGCTGGCGACCGAGCCGGTTCCGCAACTCAGCGTTTCCGCTTCTACCCCTCGTTCGTAGGTGCGAACGGCGATGTTGGCCCCATCGAGCGGTTGAAAGAAATTGACGTTGACACCGCCGGGCTGAAAAAGCGGATGTCGGCGTAAAACACGCCCCGTCTGTTCCACCGGTTCAAGTTTTACGTCCGGCGAAGCCAGCACCGCATGTTCGGTGCCGGTATGGAGTGTATGGACGATCTCGGACCGTTCGTACCCGTCTATGCGACGGTTGAGTACGATATCCGACGGATCGACCATGCGCAGACGCACCCGGGTTTCCAGAATCTCCGCGTCATGTGGGCCGTCGTCGGCGACAAAGGTCATCGATTGTCCTGCGATGCCTCTTAAGTAAGCGAAATAAGCAAGACACCGTGCGCCGTTGCCACAGAAGGTGGCGCGGCTACCGTCCGGGTTGTAGTGTCGCATTCGAAAAGTATAGGACGGGTCTCGATCTACTACGATCAACCCGTCCGCGCCTATCGCCGTATGCCGCTCGCACAGACGCTTTGCCATCCGCGGCGCGGTTTTGTCGTCGAGCCCGATCTCTCGGTTGTCGATCAGGATAAAATCGTTTCCGGCTCCGTGCATTTTGGCAAACGGCAACGGAGACGTCGGAACGAGGAGCGGATTGGGGACGGAAGAAGACGGGTTCATACGGGGAGCAGGCGGTCCAGTACGCGGGCCACCTCGTCGTAACGAGCCGGCAGTTCGACGACTTGCTGGCGGTAGCGGGGTGCAACGTCGGCAAGCCGGTTTTCGTGGTATTTAACCTTGAAGTCGGTAAACTTGAGACCGTTGGCCGTCGATATGATGATGACCCGATCGGATTTCCGGATTTCTCCGCGTTCGACAAGTTTGAAGAGTGCCGCCAGCGCTACGCCGGTATGGGGACAGTTGTAAAGACCGGTCAGGTCGCCACGCGCACAGGCGTTGGCAATTTCGTCTTCGGTGGCTTGTTCCACAATGCCGTCAAAGGCTTTGAGCGCCCGGATCGCGCGATGGATGCTGACCGGGTTTCCGATCTGTATGGCGCTGGCGACGGTTTCTTCGGCGTGGATGGGCGCATAGTCGGCAAAACCCGTCAGATAGCTGCGATATAGTGGGTTGGCCTTGGCCGCCTGTGCGCATACGATACGGGGGCGTTTGTTGACTACGCCGAGTTCTTCCATCATCAGAAAACCCTGCGCCAAGGCCGATACGTTGCCGAGATTTCCACCCGGAATGACAATGACTTCGGGCACTTCCCAGTCGAATTGCTGCACGATTTCGATCCCGACGGTTTTCTGGCCTTCGATACGAAGCGAATTCATCGAGTTGGCGAGATAGATATGCGCTTCACGGGCGACCTGTTGTACGATGGCCATGCACCCGTCGAAATCGGTATCGAGCGAGACGGTCAGCGCGCCGTTGGCGATCGGTTGGATCAATTGGGCTACGGATACTTTGTTTTTGGGAAGAAAAACGATGGACGGAATACCCGCATAGGCACAGTAGGCAGCGAGCGAGGCGGAGGTGTCGCCGGTGGAAGCGCAGGCGATGGCCCGGATGCCTCTACCTTCTTTTATCATCTGGTTGACCATGGAGACCAGTACGGTCATGCCGAGGTCTTTAAAAGATCCGGTATGGTTGTTTCCGCACTGTTTGACCCAAAGGTCTTCGAGACCGATCTGTCTGCCGAGTCGTTCGGCCCAAAAAAGATTGCTGCCCCCCTCGTACATGGATACCACGTTGTCGTCTTCCACTTCGGGGCATACCCATTCTTTTTTCCCCCATACCGCGCTTCCGTACGGGTAGTCAGTGCGTTTGTAGCGATCGTCGAACAGACGCATCCATGCCGATGCGCCCCGATTTTTGAGCGCGCCCATATCGTGTGTCACTTCGAGCAGCCCGTCGCATTTGCGGCAACGGTATATCACTTCGTTTAGCGGATACTGCTCGTTACACCCGGAGACGCATTGAAACCACGACCGGTAGGCCATGCATTGTCCTTCATGGGCTGGGGAGACGTTTCATACGCTCGAGCCGCAAGGCACGGCGGCGTTCGGCCGCTCGAAACCGTCTTTTTTCCTCTTCTGTCTCCGGAATGACCGGGAGGACGGGGACGGGGTGGCCTTCGGCGTCGAGCGCGACAAAGGTCAGGTAGGCGCTGCTGGTATGACGACGTTCTCCGGTGAGCGTATCTTCCGAAAAGACCTTGACTCCCACTTCCATAGACGTGCGTCCCGTGCAGTTGACGGAGGCAAGAAGCACGATAAGCTGGCCTACCCGAATCGGGTGATGAAAATCCACTTCGTCGATGGATGCGGTGACGACGATGGCGCGGGAGTGACGCTGGGCGGCGATGGCCGCTGTGATATCGATAAGGTGCATGACCCGTCCACCCAGCATATTACCAAGCGGGTTGGCGTCGTTGGGAAGCACCATCTCGACTCGTTCTACGATCGAGTCGGCCACCGGTTTTCCGGGTATATCTGACATATCCATCACGCGCTACCGGAGGGAGGTCTGCTATATGGACGAACACGCTTCCGGAAATTTTTTATTCAAAATCGAAAATAAGGTGTTGACGCCAAAACCGATTCGATATATAATTTGTGCTCACTCATGCAGACATACGTGGGTTATCGCTTCCACCCGACTCATGCGCCTCACAATATCGCAATGTAACAGGCTCTGTCAAGCGTTTTTGCCGCTTGGGTGACAGGTGGAAAAGTGTTCGGGGTGGGGATGTGATGGAGATCACATAAAAATGAAAATCGTTTCCGTTCAGGTATGAAATTTTTTTCGTTGACGATGGGGTGACGGATCGAAACGAGACATGCTCAAACGGCCAACTTGCGGATTGTCTTTCGGTTTGGGTATTTTCGGCGACGACCGGCTTTGATTGGCACGGTGTTTGCATGACGGTTATGCAGACTTTCCTGCAACCTTATCCTCGAAAAAACATGGACGGTTTCTGGCCGGGCGCATCCTTCGGCGTCTGAGTCGGAACTTCCTCGCCGTCGATGTTCCGATGCACAATGAGGAAAAACATCCGGAGAGGTTTTCCGGTAGGTAATAGAGTCGATGAGGAGTAGATACTTTCGAAAAAAGGGAAACGAAGTTGACAACCATGACGTTTGCCCCAATGTCGCCACCGGGAAGGAGGTGAGGGCGAAGGTTCTCCGCTACGCGGAACGTTCGACGGTCTAAGACAGACAATAAGGATAGTCAGCGCATGGGGCGGCTGACATTCATTCGAAAAAGCGTCATAACCAGGAGTCAAACGAATGTCCATCCAATTTTCAGGCGTTTTGCGTGTCTTTTGCGCACTCGCTCTGTTGCTCGGTCTCTCGACGAGCGCTTTTGCCCAGTTGACGGTAGGAAAGTTTTCCGGCACCGTCGTGGACAAAGCGACGCGCGAGCCGCTGCCTGCGGCGAGTGTGCGTGTGGACGGCACGACGATGGGCGCGATGGCAAACGACAAGGGTGAATACTTCATCCTAAACGTGCCTCCCGGCGTGTATAACCTCATAGTCAATGTGATCGGCTATACGCCCGTCAGAGTCACCGGGGTGCGAGTCAATGCCGACTTGACGAGCCGGCAGAATTTCGAACTGGAAACCACGGTAATCGAAGCTGCCGAAGCCGTCGAAGTCGTAGCCGAACGTCCACTGGTGGAAAAAAGCCTTACCTCTAGCCGTACGATCGTGGACGCCGCCGAAATCAAGGCGTTGCCGGTCGTAAACATCGCGGAAGTGGTGCTTACCACCGCCGGAAGTTTTGCCGGCAACCTGCGCGGCGGTCGCGCGCAGGATCAGCAGACCACGCTGGACGGCTCCACGGTTACGTCCCAGCGCGGCAATGCGGGTCAGGCCTTTACGGTCAACCCGTATATGATTCAGGAGTTGGAAATCAAAACCGGTACCTTCAACGCCGAATACGTGAATGCCCTGTCGGGTATTACCTCGGTGGTGACGAAGGACGGTGGGGCCAAGTTTAGCGGCAATGTCGAATTTCGCACGTTAGGTCAGAAAGGGCTTAACTGGGCCTCACCGCCCGACATGGACCTCGTGGACGCACTGCGCTCCAAAGAGCTTAACGCAGCCGATCTTCGCGCTCTGATCAACGGCGTGATCGGGCAAACCGCCGCGTTCAACGCCGATTCGAAGCGCGCCACCGATGGCTTGAAACTGCGTGACCCGTTCGACGTGCTCGACACCTCGTCGGCCAACCCGCTCGAATGGAAAGCCCAATA
>VGJU01000033.1 GCA_016867335.1 Candidatus Zixiibacteriota bacterium
GGCGGCGGTGGTAAATGGTAAACCCACCAAGCCACGCCGGCTGTCCAATCACATGATTGCCGGACCGGACCACTCGGTCATCCATCCCGGTATTTTTCCGCACAACGGGCGTGCTGCCAAAATGGCCACGATCAAGGAATGGCTGACGTTTGACTACAAGGCCGGATGGGGCGCGGATGCGTTTGAGGATACGGTGTCGCGGAACGCGACCTTCCCCAAGCGGTGGGATTCGTATGACGACCGGCTTGAGGCATACGAGGTCATTCAGGATCAGATTGCCTTGCTTAACGAATATATGCAGCGACGTCTTGAGGTGTTGCGCAACGGGTTTGAAATAGGTGCTATCGTCACGGAGCAGGCGGATGAAAAGGGGATACGGTTCAAAGTGGAGGTCCGAAATCCTACCGACGGACACAGTGTGCCCACCGGGTTTGCGCCGGACCGTCCCGTGTATCTTAAGGTGACGGTGACCGATGCCGAAGGGACGGTGATATTCCGGTCGGGCGATCTGGATCCCAATGGTGATCTGCGAGATTCGCATTCCACTTACGTGGAAAGTGGTGTACTTCCGAAAGACAAATACCTGTTCAACCTCCAATCGGAGTTTATGACGCAGAACGTACGGGGTGGTGAGCGGTCTGTCATTCTTACAGCCAATCACTCACCCGATCCACTTCCTTTTATGCGTCCTTCTACCTTTTCGACGATTCTTACCGGGCGGCCTGCGGATGTCCGTATTCGTAAAAAGACGATTCCGCCGTTGCGGAGTCTGTGGCCAAACTATGAGATCAAAAAATCCGCGTTGACCGGCAAGGGGCCATACCAGGCTACGGTCCGGTTGTATGTAGGGATGGTTCCCGCCAATTTAGTTCGAGCCGTCAGCCGGATGGGGTTTGATTACAACATGAGCGCGCGTGCGGTAGCCGACGGTGTTGTCGCTCGAAATGCCCTGCTGTGGGAATACGAGGCACAGATAGATCCCGGGAAGGGGGCCTCGGCAGTGTCATGGCAAAAAAAGGAAGTCCTCCCAGTACTGTGGGAAACTCCGATGCGTGACGATTCGCACTGAGGTACAACCAATCCCTGCAAAACGGAGTATGGCTTTTATGAAAAACGGGGCAACACATCTATTTTTTGCGCTGATGCTGACCGCGGCGGTTTTGCCGAGCCAGGCAGCAGAAGATGAAAATCGTTTGTCCGACAAGGTGGTTCATCCACAGGTAGAAAATTTTCCCAAGCGTCCACGTCTGTTGCTGGAACTGGGCGAACGATTTCTCAGCCCCGGACCGCTTAGGGAAGGATGGCGGATACCTACCGGTGCAACATGGCATCCTGCGTTGTGGGTATTTGGCACGCTCCGTACGGGGGTGCAAGGAGTCAAAACCGGAGCGCAGACCTCCGAGTGGGCCAATCGGTTGGATATTTACGGCAATCTGCGGATATCGGGGACGGAGCGTATTGTGGTGGGGTTTCGTCCGCTCAACGAATTTAGCGGGGTGGGCTATCACTTTCGTCCTTCAAACAATCCTGCGACACCGAACGGATGGCGGAACAAATTTTCGGGTCGTCTGACTACGTTGTTTTTCGAGGGGGAAATCGGCGAGATTTTTCCGGGATGGGACAACGACGACCGTCACGCGCTCGACATCGGTTTTTCAGTGGGGCGTCAGGATTTGGTCTTTCAGGATGGCATGTTGATCAATGACAACATGGATGCGGTAGGGTTGACACGCAATTCGCTGATGCCTTGGGGGCTTACCAATTTGCGTGTTACCGGGTTGTATGCATGGAACAACATACACCGGCACGACCTGCTGGAAGATAACTCTGCACATTTTTTTGGACTTTTCACCGAAGCGGACAGTCGCAGCACCACCGTCAGCATCGATATGGCCTATATGATGGCAAAGGCAGCGACCGGCGATGCGTTTTATGCGGGGGTGAGCGCGATCCAGCATATCGGCCCGTTGAATACCGTTTTCCGGGTTAACGCTTCGATACCCGTAAAAGGGGACACCCCGGCCACCGGTCGTGGCGCATTGGTGTATAGCGAATGGTCGTGGGTAAAACCCCACAGCAACAATCTGGTCTATTTCACCAACTTCTGGGCGATTCGCCGTTATTCCACTGCGACACGCGATCCGGGCAGTCCGGGGCCACTTTACCGTGCTGGCATTTTGTTTACCCCGGCCCCCATGGGGCGGTATGGTGCCGCCTTGAGCAGCCAGACCACAGATGTGGTCGGAGGAAGTCTTGCTTATCAGATGACGTTTGCCAGAGACCGAAAACAGTTGATTTTTGAAGCCGGAGGCCGCAAGGATACCAACGGTATCAACGCGGGGGCCGCGGCCATCGGAATGCGGTATCAAAACGCGGTAGGACGACGGATGGTCGTACAACTCGATGGTTTTGCCAGCGTGCGTCAAACAGGTCCGGCCACGTATGGAGGACGGTTTGAGATATTGACGAAATTCTGAACGCCGGAAACTCGCTTTCCGGGATACCCACCCCTTTGAGCGGGGTCTTTGAGATGTCCGCCAGCATCCTGCAGGCGATGCCTGTACTCGGAAGCGCGATCGCAGGTCTTGTGCTTTTGACGATTCTTCTGTCGTTGTACTCCTCTTTCCGCCGACATCGGATTGGGCTACGGCTTTTGCAGCAACAGGTAGAAACGGCAAGAGAAACAGCGCTACGGCTTCGTACAGAATGGGAGCGTAGCCGCGCGCTTACCGAACTCTCGTGGAGCGGGTTTCGAAAATTTAAAATAGACCGCAAAGTCTACGAAGATGGCACCGGAAACATCTGCTCTTTTTATCTCGCTCCACATGACGGAAAATCGCTACCTCCTTTCAAGCCGGGGCAGTTTCTGACCTTTCAGCTCAATATTCCCGATCTTGGAGCGACGCAGCGAAAACCTACCATCCGCTGTTACTCGCTTTCCGACAGCTACAAACCAGAGTACTATCGGGTAACGATCAAAAAAATCCCGCCTCCGCCGGATAAACCCGACCTGCCACCGGGCAAGGGTTCAAATTTTTTTCACAGTCAGATTGGCGAAGGGGATATCCTCGATGTCAAAGCCCCTACGGGCGACTTTTTTCTCGACACGACCAAACATACCCCGGTCGTGCTGATTGGTGGCGGGGTAGGCATCACGCCGGTGCTGAGCATGTTAAACACCATCGTCGAAAGCGGTTCACAACGCGAGACCTGGTTTTTTCTGGGTATTCGCAACCGGGCGGAACATATCATGCAGGAACATCTTGCTCGGATAGCCCGCGAATATGAAAACGTCCATATAAATGTGTGTTACAGCAATCCCGGTGCGCAGGAATTACTGGGAAAAGACTATCAACACGCCGAGCGGGTGAGCGCCGATCTGTTTAAACGCGTGTTGCCCTCAAACAACTATCAGTTTTACATCTGCGGTCCGCCCCCTATGATGGCCTCTCTGGTGGAAGGACTTCGGGAATGGGGTGTTCCGGAAGACGACATCAAATTCGAGGCCTTTGGTCCTGCCAGCGTCAAAAAAGTCGCTCAGCCCCCAGCCACTGCCCTGACCGCCCCCTCCGGCGTCGAGACCACAGTGACCTTTGGCCGGTCCGGCAAAACCGCGATCTGGAACCCCACCGCCTCGTCACTGCTCGATTTTGCCGAAGCCAATGGGGTTGTGGTCGATTCCGGTTGTCGCGTGGGCAACTGTCAAACCTGTCTGACCGCGATCAAAGAAGGCGATGTGTCGTATATCCATGAACCCAACCCCAAACCCCAGTCTGGGACTTGTCTGGTATGTATCTCCGTACCCAAAGGAAATGTCGTTTTGGATGTGTAGCAGGTTGGCAACAAGTCGTTGACCACGGATCGTCGATTACTCCTGCGGAACAGATTGTCGCCATAACCCAGACGAGCGTTGCAGCATAATGACGTTCTGTAGTGTTCAACCATAGACAGCAGAAGGAGAAGAACCTTATGTATCGAATCTCAGGATGGATCGTCGGGCACGGCTGGCGGCCTGCCATAACCTTTTGGCTGTTGACGGCAATCGGGGGTACAGCCTTGGCAGCGGTGAATACGGAAAAAGTGCTTGGCCCCATGGCCTGTATGGACTGCCACAAAGCCGAATATCAGGCTTTTATGAATATGAAACACCAGAAAGCCTTTGATGGAACCGTCGATTTTGAACCGTTGCAACGCAAACCGGCCGCGCAGGCTATCCTTGAAAAACTCGAACTGCGGAGCGTCAAGAGAGAACCCTGCACAACGTGTCATTATACCTCGCAGCCGGATGGGGCGCGGACCAAGGTTACGGCGGGGGTTTCATGCGAATCCTGTCACGGCGGTGCGAAAGACTGGCTGGGCATACACAACAACTATGGCATGGACGCCCAGGGAAACAAGACAACACGCGACACGGAGCTTCCAGATCATCGCGCCACGCGTCTTGCCCAGAGTACCCAAGCAGGCATGATTCGTCCAGACCAGCTTTTTCAGGTAGCGGAAAACTGTTTTCAATGTCATACCGTACCCAACGAAGAACTGGTCAACAAGGGTGGGCATACCGCTGGAAGTCCGTTTGAGTTGGTGTCGTGGGCGCAGGGAGAGGTTCGGCACAATTTTATGCTGTCCAATGGGGCCGAAAATCGGGAAGCACCCAAAGCGGATAACCCCGTAGAACACCGTCGGCTAATGTATGTCATCGGGCGGATGCTCGATCTGGAGCACAGCCTGCGCGCCGCAGCCAAAGCGACACAGGAAGGCCCGTATATCGAGGCCATGAAACAGCGGGTCACCGCAAGTTCCGAAAAACTGAAAGAAATCCAGACGCTCGTGACGGCTCTTGCGCCGACTATCGGGGAGATGCTGACCGCTTCCGACGCGGCAAAAGTGCAACCCAACAACCAAACGGAACTGGATGCGGTGGCGGACCGAGTCAAGACGACGGCACAAAAAATAGCGACCGGAAGCTACGGCAACAATCAGCTTGCCGCACTTGACACCGTGATTCCCGGTCCCGGCAGTTATAAGGGTACCTCTTCCAACGGCAAGTAAGACGGGTGTCTTCTGTTTGAACTGAATAGCGAGCACATACCTTCCGGTAACGATAGAAGGTCTATCCGAAAGATTTTAGAATAGGTTTTCTATTCGGTCGGTATGACCTCAACACAGCGGTACTTAGGAGTCCGTTTATGCAGATCATGGCTCGCCCTCAGCGGTGGGACAGTCCTTTCGATCCCGAAATGACAAATGAAAAGACGGATCGCATTCTGTCGATTCCACCGTTTAGCGAGATGGATCCTTCCCGGTTTTCGCCGGCAGCTTCGCTACGCGACATCATCCGCAACGATACAAAAATCACCTCTTATCAACCCGGTGATATCGTGGTTCGGGAAGGCGACTACGGAAATTCCGCCTTTTTTGTGTTGTCGGGTACGCTGCGCGTCGTCCTTGACCACATGCCGCCGGAGGTACTGGGACGACGTGCAACCCGGCGTAAAGGGTTCTGGGAGGTGCTGGCGCAGACATGGAATCCGAGGAAAGGCACCGAGGTCCGTGATCTTTCAACTTATACCCCCTTGTCTTCAGGGAAAGGACGTCGGGGATCGGGAACCTCGACACGTATCTTTTTGCAGGATATACCGGGGGTTTTAAACGAGCACAGGACCGCACAGCTTGAAACAGGTGCTTTTTTTGGCGAAATCGCCGCCTTGGGACGTATTCCCCGCACCGCAACCGTATTTGCAGACGGCCCGGCAGAACTGCTGGAAATCCGCTGGCAGGGACTCCGCGATCTACGCGCCCGCGTAGACGATCTAAAACAACACATCGATCGACTCTACCGGGAACGGAGCCTCAATATCCACCTTCGAGAGACGCCGATCTTCCGTCATCTGAGCGAAGAAGCCCTGACGGAAATCGCCAATGAAACCCTCTTCGAGACCTACGGAAACTTTGACTGGCATACCTCCTACAAAACGCTTGTCGGCACGAGCGCATCGCATCGACTGGATCACGAACCCATCATCGTGGAAGAAGGGCATTATCCAAACGGCTTACTAATGATCCGCGCCGGATTTGCAAGGGTCAGCGAGCGGTTTGGGAACGGACACCGTACACGGGCGTATTTGGGGCGTGGTCAGACGTTTGGCTTTGAGGAAATCGTGCATAACTGGCGCAGTCACCGCCAGATTCCCTTCCGGCATACACTTCGAGCACTCGGATACGTCGATATCCTGCACGTTCCTGCTACCGCCATAGAGCATCATGTGCTGGGATCCGATCCTGAACATCCTTTTCTTCCGGCACATCTGATGCCGGCCCCGATCGAAACGACCCCGACGACGCCTGTTTCTCTCGAACAGGCAACCAGACAGCAGACAGCGGACCTTGTGCTCGAACTACTGGTTGAAAACCGGTTTATCAACGGTACGGCGACCATGATCATCAACCTGGATCGCTGTACCCGGTGCGACGATTGCGTGCGCGCCTGCGCGGCAACGCATGACAACAACCCCCGTTTTATCCGACACGGGCAACAATTTGGTCGGTACATGGTCGCTAATGCCTGCATGCACTGTGCCGACCCGGTTTGCATGATCGGTTGTCCCACCGGCGCCATCCATCGAAACGCGGTTCAAGGGCAGGTGGTGATCAACGATACAACCTGTATCGGGTGCGCCACCTGTGCCAACAGTTGTCCATATCACAACATCCGCATGGTCGAAATCCGTAACGAACAGGGTGCTTTTGTGCTGGACAGCCATACCCACGCGCCGATTCTAAAGGCCACCAAGTGCGACTTGTGTGCCGACCAGATTACCGGAGGCCCATCCTGCCAGCGTGCCTGCCCGCACGACGCGCTACGCCGTATAGATTTACATAACAACCCCGAATCTCTGATCGACTGGATCGTAAAATGAGTTCTTTCCCGGTACGCCGATGGGCCGATCCCGTCCTTGCAATCTTTTTTTCCCTGTCGCTCCTTCTGTTTTACACCTCATCACGATTTTCTTTTAGTCAGAGCCGTTTTTACGAAGTCTCCGGATGGTGTCTTTGGGGGTTGCTCCTCGTGCTGGCGCTGTTTACCGTTCGTAAAAAACTGCCCTTTCTTCCACTTTTTACCGCAGCAGGCTGGTTACGGTTTCATCTGTACGCGGGCGTGGCAAGCGTGTTTCTGTTCGGGTTGCACGTCAAAACCGTGACGCCTACCGGTGCCATGGAGATTGCGCTTACCCTCCTGTTTATACTGGTCGTACTTAGCGGTCTGGTGGGGTGGGGACTGTCACGTCTGATTCCTAAACGGCTGACCACCCGGGGTGAGCAGGTCATTTTCGAACGTATCCCGGAACTGCGTCTCCGATTGGGGCAAGAGGTGGAAGCCTTGGTTGCCCGCGCCGCCGCCGAGAATGGGACGGCTACTCTTCCGGAGTTTCATGCAAGACGTCTTATCGGCTTTTTTGCCGCCTCCCGAAATTTCTGGTGGCATCTTGTGGAATCCAACCGCCCATACTACCGCTTGATGACCGAACTCTCCGCGCTCGACCGTTATCTAAACGATGACGAACGCCATCTACTGGGCGAGATGACCCGACTTATCCGTATCAAGGACGATCTCGACTATCAGTATGCGCATCAAACCGTGCTGAAATACTGGCTGTTTATCCACATTCCGTTGACCTACAGTCTGTTGATGACCGGGTTTGTACACGGTATCCTCATGGCTGTCTATTATGAGGCGTTTCGCGGAGCCGGCGGATGAACCAACCCCGACAGGATTTCCGGTTTGACAAAAGCGCCTATGAGCGTCCTACGCAAAAATGGGTGTGCGGTTGGGCTGCCCAAGGCCATGCCTGCCGTATAGGACCGGACCAGAAAGGTGGATGTCAGGCGACCAGCGCCTGTACCCCCATCCGTAATGGCGACCGCTGGGCATGTACACGTACGGCGGGGGAGGGCGGTCCGTGCGACGACGGCCCGCTACCCAATGGCGGATGCTGTATTCCCTTACCGAAATGTCAGCCGGTACGCAGCATCCGCGCAATACGCACTATCGTCTCTTGGCTTGTTTCAGCTTTTACCCTGGGGCTTCTGCTCATCTTCCTCGGTGAGTCGTCCTTAGACATCCCGCGTCATCGGTTTGTCTCGCCCGCGCCGCTTGCCGCACCACACGACGCCATAACCGACTGTGCATCGTGTCACGTCGCCGCCCGTCCACAGCCGATCAGCGCACTGCTTGCCGGCGATACGAGCATCGGTGACAGTCGTCAGTGTCTGACGTGTCATACTGCCGTCGATGGGCTGATGCCACATGGACTTGGCGCCCGGGTTCTGGCCTCGGTAACAGACCATTTGAGACAGACCCCAGTTTCCTCCGTTCCTCCGGCGCCCGTAACGTCGATGTCTTTTGTCCACGCCAACACGCAGGGCGAGGTGGCCTGTATGTCCTGCCATCAGGAGCATCGCGGGAAAAATGCGCGTCTGACTCGCATGGACGTTGCTCGGTGTCAGCCCTGTCACGTACTTCAGTTTGCCAGCTTTGCCGAGGGGCATCCGGAGTTTGAAACCCGCCACCTGGATTCGTCCATCCGTCAACCGTTTAACCATGTAACGCACGAAAAAGAATACTTCGCCACAAAGGGCGTCTCTTTTGCGTGCGCAAACTGTCATCAGACCGCGATCAACGGAAGGGACATGCAGGTCGCCGGGTTTGAAAAAAGCTGTGGCGGGTGTCATCGTGCGCAAACCATGCGAGGCGATGGTATCGCCGTTTTCCGGCTCCCCGGCGTCGATTTCGATACCCTGATCGACAACGACGTCGAAATCGGCGCATGGCCCGGAGACGCCAATCTTGACCTCGAAGAAGACATGACCCCGTTTATGCTCTTGTTGCTTTCCGCAGATGGCAAAATAGCCCAAGATGTAAAATTGCTGACCCAGAAAGATGTCCATCTCTACGATCTGGAAGGCGCGAGCGAGCGGGAGATTGCTGCGGCGGGACGTATCGTATGGGCCGTGAAGGAACTCATTTTCGACTTGACCGTAAACGGCCAGACAGCGTTGTCCACTCGGCTCAACCGGGTCATGCGCACATCGCTGGAGCATAACGAACTGTTCGCGCTTACCGGACAGGGATCGAGCGACCCGGAGTGGCTGCTACCCGTGATGGAGCCGCAGTGGCTAACCCGACTTCAAAAGGCACAACAGATCTGGTTGCCGGAACTGGCGGCGGAAATTCCGCTCTACAGAAAAGGGCAACCGGCCAAGTTTAAAGAAATCAGGATAAAATTTAAAGATCAGGGGGAATACGAGCGGGAAAACCCACGCGGGGGATGGTATAGCATAGACAAGTCTTTTGCCATCTTCTACAGACCGGCGGGACACGCCGATCCTTTTGTACGGACGTGGATCGACAAGACAGGAAACATGCCGGGTGTCGAAGCCGCAGAGATTTTTGACGCCCTTACCGCCACCACTGCCGAAACGCCGGGGCAGTGCATGAAATGTCATCGCGTGGATGACACGCCCGATCAACCGGGGCGTCTCGCGATATGGTCCGAGTCGGAACCGACACGGAGCGTGCAGAACGTAACAAATTTCGCCCATGCCTCGCACACCAGCCTTAAAGATTGCGGAGGCTGTCACGTTTTTGACGCAATGGGCGACTTCAAATCCATGACAAAAGCCACCTGTGCGGAGTGCCACAACAGCAGCAAAGTTGGAGATACCTGTCTTACCTGCCACCAGTACCACATGGGGCCGTTCAAACTGGCCCCCAGTCCGGTCTCCGCGGCATCCATACTGCGATGACACATACGGATCACGGATCGAAAAAATCCTCGTCACCCGGCGGTAGATACGCTCGCGCCGCCTCCACGTTGAAATCCACCCCCAAACCGGGCGCATCCCACACGTCGATAAACCCGTCCTTGACCACCGGATTGGGCAGTCCGGTCAAAATGTCGTACCACCAAGACGGATTGCCGATCGGATATTCGAAGGCGATATAGTTCTGCGGCATCGCGGCGCTGGCGTGTACCAGACCGGCCAGCCCGATGAGACCGTCGGCCACGCCGTGTGGTGCCATCATGATGTCATGCAGATCGGCGTATTCCGCGATCCATTTGATTTCCGCCAAGCCGCCTACATCCGCTGGATCAGGGCCGATGACGCGCACAGCGCGTTTTTCAATCAGATCCATAAAGTTTTTGCGCAGATAAATCTGTTCACCCGTGTGGATCGGCGTGGACGTAGCCACGGTCACCTCGCGGAAAAGGTCGGCATGGACGTAGGGGGTATAGTCACCGGAGAGCATATCTTCGCACCAGAGGACGTTGTACGGCTCCAAAGCCTTTGCCAGTCGGATGGCGTCGGAGACGACCATACCCGGCCCGCAGTCGAGCGCTAACCCGATTTCATCACCCAACACGGACTTCATCGCTTCGACACAGGCGATGATGTGTTTGAGCCCCTTTTCCGTGAGCAGACCCCGCGGCCGATACGGCCCGTCGGTACGACTGCCGTACCAAAGATCCGGCACACGCCCCGGCATGGCACTGTGAAAGGCGATCCCCTCCTTGACAATGGTAAACCCTTCCGGCGATGCCTTCATCTTGGCTACGTCTTCCGCGTAGTCTTCCGGGTTCGACCCGTTCATAGGGAAACGCACCGCGCCGTTGTATACCCGCACCCGGTCTCGGATTTTGCCACCGAGCAGTTTGTACACCGGCACACCCGCCGCCTTGCCCGCCAAATCCCACAAGGCCATTTCGATGGCGCTGACCGCGCTGCCCCAAGGCTTGAAACCCGCCAACCGACGGATTTTGAGCATGACACGCTCGACATCGGTCGGGTCTTCGTTTAACACATAGGGGCGGTAAAACATGACATGCGGTTTGAGATAGGGCGCTTTGGCGGTTTCGGCCTGCCCCAGCCCATAGAGACCCTCGTCGGTCGTGATGCGGATGACGGGATTCATCCCGATGACGGTACACTTTACATCGGTGATTTTCATGGCGGTTCTCCAGAAAGGTTCTCGACGGCAGAAAAGAAACAAACAAAATCTGACCGTAACATGGGGGGATGTCAAGCAAAAGGGAGATCATTTGTATTGTTTTTGAACCGCTTCCCCAAGGAAGACCCGGACCACAGGTAAAACAGAAACCGGGATTCGTTTTGTTGGACAGGGCGAAATGGGGAGTGTATACTAAAAGTGGTAGGAAGGATGAAGAAAGAAGGATGAAGAAAGACATAAATTATGTCCATGACAATCGTTGCGGAGGAGCGATCATGACCACGCTTTCCCTTTCTGGGCCGGCTCTTTTGGGTGGTGAAAAAGCCGTTTCCGACCCTACCCCCGAAGTGTTTCAGTGGCCCGTCATAGGCCCGGAAGACGAAGCGGCTGTTTTGGAGGTACTGCGCCGGGGCGGTATGTCCGGAACCGATGTCACCAAACAATTTGAAGCCGAATTCGCCACATGGATTGGACGTGATCATGCGCTTGGATGCAGTTCCGGAACTGCGTCGCTACAGAGCGCCATGTTTGGCTGCGGGCTGGGCGTCGGCGACGAACTTATCTGCCAAAGCACCACGTTCTGGGCGTCCGCACTTCAGTGTTTTTCGCTCGGCGCCACAGTCGTCTTCGCCGATGTAGATCCGGACACGCTGTGTATAGATCCGGACGACATCGAGCGCCACGTCTCTCCGCGCACCAAAGCCATTATGGTGGTCCACTATACCGGGTATCCCGCGGATATGGACCGCATCCTCCCCATAGCCCGCAAACACGGTTTACGTGTGATCGAGGATGTGTCGCACGCGCAGGGCAGCCTGTACAAAGGCCGCAAGGTAGGTACGTTTGGCGACGTTGCCGCGATGTCGCTCATGAGCGGAAAATCGTTTGCCGTGGGCGAAGCCGGCATACTCGTCACCGACAACCGAGAAATATACGACCGGGCCGTCGCCTTTGGGCATTACGAACGCTATACCGCAGACATCTCGACCGAGTCGCTTAGACCCTTCTGGGGGCTTCCCCTTGGCGGTTACAAATACCGGATGAACCAGTTGTGTTCGGCGCTTGGAAGGGTACAACTCGAGGCGTACGAACGGCGTATCCGAGAGATTCAGGATGCGATGAATCGGTTTTGGGATTTGCTCGAAGACGTACCGGGACTGCGCGCGCACCGCCCGCCCAAAGCGTCAGGAAGCACCATGGGAGGCTGGTATAGCCCAAGAGGGCTATACCGTCCCGAAGAGTTGGGCGGGCTTTCTGTCACCCGCTTTGCGCAGGCGGTGCGCGCCGAAGGGTCAACTTGTTCACCCGGTATCAACAAACCGTTGCACCTGCATCCGCTCGTCAACACCTGTGATGTGTACGGTCACGGCGTTCCGACACGACTTGCCCATAGCGACCGAGACCTTCGCCAACCGCCGGGCAGTCTGCCTGTCGCCGAAGCCATAGACTTTCATACCTACACCATCCCTTGGTTCAAACACGACGCGCCCGATGTCATTGCCTGTCACGCCAATGCGTTTCGAAAAACCGCCGAACACGCAGACAAACTGCTCAAAGACGATCCGGGCAACGGTCCTGGATTGGGCGGATGGCTTTCCCAGCAACATGGATGACGCTGTTTTGGATTTTGGATTGGGAAAAGAAGCCCTGAAGATCGGCAGACGGGGGTATAGGGTTTGGGTATGACCACATTCGTTGGGAGGTTGTCTTGAACATCATCGATCGGGGACTCGTCTACGACGCCAGTATCGCGCCGGAATCGCGCCGCACGGGTTGTTTTACCAGTTTGCTCATTTCGGACGATACGATATGGGTGTCGTTTCGCTATGGCCGTACCAAGGACGATATCAACGAAAACATCATGATCCGGCGTAGTACGGACGGTGGTCATTCGTGGGAGACGGTATTTGAAACCTTTCCGCATGTCGTGGATGGGGTTCACGGCGCTTACCGATACGCCGGAATCGGTGAGGTTACACCCGGCAAATTAACGGCGGCGGCTTGCTGGTTTGACCGGTCCGACGCTTCGCGTCCGTTGTCCAGCCCGGAGACGCAGGGCACACTCCCCGCCCGGATATTTTTGCTGGACTCGATCGACGGAGGGCGGACATGGACGGACACCCGCGAGGTAGACACCCGCCCCCTGACCGGCATTGCTTCCACCGGTGCGCCGATACGGCTGTCCACGGGCGAGTTGGCGATTCCGTACGAGGCATGGAAAGACTACGACGATACCCGACGGGGATTTCACCATGCGATCCTGCGAATCTCCGGCGATGAAGGCCGTACCTATAAGCCTGCGGCGGTCGTCGCCCACGACTCCGGCGGCAACCTGTTCTACTGGGACCAGCGTGTCGCCGTAAATCCGAAAACGGGCGAGTTGGCCGCAATGTTCTGGACACACGACCGGATACGAGAACAGGACATCGACGTGCATATCGCCCACGGCTCGCCGGACGGACGAACATGGACGCCACCCCACAGTTGCGGTTTTGCCGGACAGATCGCCAATCCGCTGTTTATGCCCGACGGACGCCTTTTGGCCGTATACGTACATCGCCACGATCCACCCACCCTGCGGGCGATTGTGAGTCATGACAGAGGAAGAACGTGGGACAAAGCGGGTGAACTCGTCTTTTATGAAAGCCGTAGCGGCGCGGAGTCGGGGATGCAGGGCGCGCGCAATTTCGGCGACTACTGGAGCGATATGTTTGTCTGGAGTTTTGGACACCCCGAAGCGCGGCTGTTGTCGAACGGCGAGGTATTTGTGGCGTTTTACGGGGGTATTCCTACGGCACTGAGCATGCACTGGGTACGGTTGGCGTTGTAGGGGTGTGATCGGAAGCCCACAGGAAGGGTAGGTACAGAACGGGTTTTAACCCGCCCTTACGTCGATTGCTATCGGGGGATTACATGTCATCGGAGGTTGTCTTCGATCCACCGTTTCCGGCGTTGACGCCGTCTCAGCGGTATCACCTGGACGTATACGGCTATGTAGTGGTGGAGCATACGCTTACCGAGGAGGAAACCGAGCGGCTGTTGGAGGCCATGCACAGGCTGCAGCGCGACCTTCTCGCCGCGCCCGACCCTTCCGCCGCCGTGGTCCGCGGATGTCGGCTCTCCCACTACCGCCCCCATCATCTGCATTTTGCCCACATCCTCGAAACCGATCCGGCTATATTCGACTATCTGACGCATCCGCGTCTGATCGGGATGGCGCAGGAACTCGTCGGAGGGACGGTACGGCTGGAAGAATCGGAGGCGGTCATCAACCGGCGCACGCCGGATTTCGATCCAAGCGCACCGCCCCGATATGGTTTTCATACTGGAACCAGTCCCGATATCGGTACCTATACCGATAACGGGTTGTACCATTGTACGTTTGTAAAAACGCTGACCAATGTGACCGAACTCGGTCCAGATGACGGTGGAACGGTTGTCATCGCCGGTAGTCACAAAATCCGGTGCTCGCGGGAGGAGATCATCGCTTGTGCGTACGAAGATCCTTCGCTCATCCATCAGGTGATTGCACCCGCCGGTTCCACGCTGTTGTTTGGGGAGGCACTTATCCATGCTACCGGGCAAATACGTAGCGATCGGGAACGAGTGATCGTCATCGGAGGCTATACACCGACCATGTTTCAGGCATGGAACGATCAAGAGCCGAGTCCGGAGTTTGTCGGACAGACACCGGAGCCGTTGAGACCACTGATTTCCGGGAGCGACAGATGGCAGTGGAAACGCCGGCATCGCAGTCTTGGCATGACAGCCGGAGAAGGGGGATAACGTGAAGGTTCTGGTAGCGAATCAAGAACAGGTGCGGGCGTTGTTGCCCATGGGTGAATGTATGCAAGCCATGGAGCAGGCGCTTATCACGTTAGGAAAAGGTGAGGCGCTCAACCCATTGCGCTGGGGCATGGTATTGCCGGAGCGCGTCGGTGTAATCGGCATGATGCCCGCGTATCTGAGCGATCCGCCGTCGATGGGCGTCAAGGTAGTCAGCGTCATGCCGCACAACCACAGCGCGGGCTACGACTCGCATCAGGGTACGGTGTTGTTGTTCGAAACCGCCCACGGCTGTCTGCTCGCCATGTTGGACGCCAGCGAGATTACGGCAATTCGCACAGCGGCGGTGAGCGGCGTAGCGACGCGGCTGTTGGCCAATCCGGATGCGGGCGACCTTGCCATTCTCGGTTCGGGCGTACAGGCAGTGACACATCTGGAGGCCATGTGGTTTGTCCGCCCCATCCGACGCATACGGGTCTGGAGCCGAAACCCCGAACATGCTATCCGGTTTGCGGAGACGGCGTCAGAGCGCTATGGGTGCTCTGTCGAAGCGATCGACTCTGTAGAGAAAGCCGTGGAAAACGTCGACATCATCTGCACGACCACCGCCGCCCCGGAGCCTATCCTGAAAGGCGAATGGCTTTCTCCCGGCGCGCATGTCAATGCGGTAGGGTCGAGCGTAAAGTATACGCGCGAACTCGATACCCATGCCGTAGTGCGGGCGCGTCTTTTTGTGGACCGACGCGAGTCCACGCTCAACGAAGCAGGCGATTTTCTTTTTCCCAAAAAAGAGGGCGCTATCGGCGACGACCATATCGTCGCGGAGATCGGCGAACTGCTTCTTGGAACCGCAGTCGGGCGTCGTTCCGCCAAAGAGCTCACCCTGTTCAAATCGCTCGGTCTCGGTGTAGAGGACGTCGCGTCGGCGTGGCACATCTACCGCCGAGCCAGCGAGACGAACAGAGGTACTTGGGTGGAGTGGGCGAAAACACCGGCATAACGCCGACGCGCCCGGATGTTTTTTTATGGATTCTCTCCGACCGCCCCGTTTTGCCGGAGCATCCCTGCAATAGCGGCGTGTCCGTGTTTTTCGGCCAGATAAAGCGGTTTGGCCCACGAAGCGACGTCGGGGACCGGATTTGCCCCTTTTTCGAGCAGATACGCGGCAATGCTTTCATGCCCCTGCCGCGCTGCGCCGGCCAATGGCGTAAGCTCCTCTTTGTCACGACAGTTTACGTCAGCTCCGCATTCTTCGACCAAGAAAACCACCGCTCGTCGCTGTTCGGCCTCGTCCGCATATCGTCTGCCCATGTCTCCGGAGATGCCCAGCAGGGGGACGTCCGGGTCGGCTCCATGTGCCTGAAGAAGCCGAAAGACCTGTGGGTATTTAACGACGGTCCAACGTAGATTCCATCCGTTTGCCTTTTCGAAACGCGCCCCGTAGCGGATGGCCAGCCGCATGATGTCGAGCGCGAGTTCTTCGCTGCCACCGTCGTTCCAGCCGTAGGGCAGCACCTCGTCGGCTTTGGACGGCTGGAGCCGCAACACTTCCGCGATGACGTCGATCCGATGCGAAGCCGCGTAGACCTGCAGTTCCATCGTCCCTCCGTGCGCGTACAGCATCCGGAGTATGTCCGCGTGTCCACGATGATAGGCGGCAAACATGGCGTCTCCGGAGGAATCGACCCAGTGTCCCGGTGCGGCTCCGTACTCCAGCAGCAGACGCGCGATCTCCGTATAGCCCTTCCACGCCGCTTCGTGCAGCGAATAGCCACCCTGACAGACCGCCTCTTTTGCATTGGGGTCCGCACCCTGTTCGAGCAACAGACGCACGATTTCCGTATAGCCTTTTCCAGCCGCCGCCGAAAGAGGACGCCGATAACAGGGGTCGGGACGGTTGGCGCATGAAACATCTTCGCGCAGGCAGGTCCGCAACCCGTCGATGTCGCCGACGGTCGCGGCGATAAGGGGTGTGTAGGCCGCCCCGTGTTTCAGTAGGAGATCGAGCAATTCCGGTTTCTCCTCGTAACGCCAGTACCGGTGAAGACCAAACAGCGCGACCACCGCCGGCGTGCGCCCGTCGCCGTTGCGTGCATCGACGGGACTTCCGTGTTCGAGTAAAAGGTGCGCCATATCCGCGTTGCTTGCCGCGACGGCCCAATGAAGCGGCGTATTGCCTACGGCATCCACCTGCTCGGTCCGTTTTGGATTTTCACGCAAAAGTGTCCTTGCGCGTTCGATATCGCCCTCGCGGACAGAGCGATGAAGATTTTCCGCATCCACGGGTGGACCGTAGCGTTGCCGTAGCGCAACGGCGATACGGTCCACGATACCGCGATACCCGCGTTCCTCAATCGTATCAAGCCAGTCGGTATAGGTGAGGTGATGATACTGCGCAGCTACCTCGTAGGGGACCGGATTGGCATCCCGGTCCAACAACATGCGTACCAGAAGCTCATGCCCGTTTATGGCCGCAAGATAAAGCGGGGACCACAAACACGACCCCGGATACGGAAACCGTTCGTCACGGTCGGGACCGTCTAGGGTTTCCGGATGTTTTTCCAGCAGATTCGTCGTCCGGGCGACATCGCCCTTGCGGCAAGCTTCGGCCAGTTCTTGTATTTCCGTATATTGTTCGTGTATGGAGGGGGTTTTGTTTTGTATCACATATTTTGCCATGTCCATGACCCTTTCGCTAAGTTTGCGTCGCGCCGAACGGAATCTATTTTTGACCGTGGTTACCGGGATTTCGAGAAAAACGCCGATGTCTTGCTGAGGATATCTGTGAACGGCGAACAGCAGGGTAACCGCTCGTTCTTCGTCGGTCAGAACGTCCAATGCGGCAAAAAGCAGTCGCTGCATCTCCTCCTGCTCCAGCTTTTCGTCCGCCAACGGGGTTTTGTCGGGAACGGTCAGCCCTTCCTCAAGAGGAACCGTTGCAAAGCGTTTCCGGCGGCTAAGACGATCACAGTGTTTGAATACGACACGACGCAGCCATACGGGGAATGCGATCGGTTCTCGAATTGCGGCGACGTGACGAAGACCGTCTAAAAAGGCATCCTGCGTGGCGTCCTGCGCAAGATGAAAATCGCCGAGCAGATGATAGGCGTATCCGAAAGCCATTTTCTGAAACCGTTCTACAAGCGCGCCATAGGCTTCGATGTCGCCGTGTTGCGATTTTTGTACCAGTTCGGCAAAGGTCATCTTTCTCTCCTCTACCACAAAAGACCCACATTTTTACCGGCGGTGCAAGACAGACGGTTTTTTTGTGGAAATATTCCGTGAGCCTTTACACCCGACCGGTTATATTGCGGCTATGGCAACACAAATACCGTCCGGATTTTGTACGAGACGCCCACTCCCATACGGAGCACTGTCATGCTGATCGTCGATACGCATGCGCATTTGGACTCGCCCGATGAAGTCCGTTATCCTAAAATCCCCCATGCGCTGCGCCCTCCACCGGGCAAGGGAACCCTTGCGCATCTGCGAAGGGAAACACGCATCAACCGTATAGACCGTGTCGTCATCGTACAAACTGGAAGTCTCTACGGTTTCGATAACCGATTGATCGTGGATACGGTCCATAGAAACCGGGATTGGACCACCGGCGTATGTACCATGGACCCATTCGATTCGGACGGCCCGGCGCTGCTTGCCCGGTATGCCCAAACCTTCAACATACGGGGACAGCGTTTTGGTCCCAATCCCGGCAGCACGCCTGCATTTGGTTATGAAGGTCATTGGCGTCTCTGGGAAGAGGGTGCGCTGCTCGGTCTTGTAAGTTGTGTGCTTATTCATAAGGAAAGCACCGATGAACTGGCAAAATTGTTGGTTCGGTTTCCGCACACGCCGGTGGTGCTCGAACACTGTATGGGGCTTCGCACCGGAGCGGACGACATTTTGAAGACCGTATGCGACCTTGCTCGCTTCCCCAACCTTTACGCCCAGTTGACCTTTGTGCCGGGTGATTCCGTCGAACCGTATCCGTTTCGGGATATGCACGAGACGGTTCGACGGGTCATCGACGCTTATGGCGCGGAACCGTGTCTCTGGGGAAGCGCTTTTCCGTGCGAGTTGTGGTGCGTAAAAGTGTCCTATGGCGAGCATCTGCGTCTTTTTACCGACGAAATACGGATGGAGGAAGCCGAGCGTCGGGCCATTCTGGGCGGCGCGGCCACGCGTCTCTGGTTTTCCTGACCTTGCGAGGCTGGATATGGTCATCACCGAAGTAAAACTCATCCCGATTCGTACACAACGCGAAATCGGAACCTTTTCCCAGCATGTCATCGTAAAAATCCATACGGACGCCGACGTGACGGGTATCGGCGAAATGTCGGATATCCGGGATGTGGCTGCGATACCCGACCTGCCGGATCTGGAGCAACAGCTTACCCTTGCCTTGCGGTGAACCGATCCGCTCGATTATGGTCCGGGACGCCGTGTGGTACGGCGATATGGCATCTCGATCAGCGCCGGCATCGAAATCGCCCTGTACGACCTCAGAGGACGACTGCTTGGCGTACCGATGTGCTATCTGCTTGGCGGAAGATTTCGCGACCGCATCAAGGTCTGTTATCCGCTTTTTGCCACGGCAGACGACCCCGGTGGTGAACGCAACGTCGAGCGGGTGGGGCGAATGCTCGACTTGGGGTTCGATCTGTTCCGGTACTATTGCGGGCCCTCCAGTATGGACGTGGACGAACGGGTGCTCAAGGGAATTCGGCAGACCTACGGCGACCGGGTGTCGTTCAAGTCGCTCGATATGAGCGGTCAGTTTACCTGGCAAGAAGCCGTAAAAGCCGTAAATCGGCTTGAACCGTATGGTTTTGTCATGGTGGAAACCCCCTGCGCCTCAATCATGGATACCGTACGGGTCCGAGACCGTATAGGTCTGCCGGTCAGCGAACATGTCCATTCTCTCGAACGCGCCCGTCTGCTTGTCGAACTTAAAGCCGCCGATATCTTTAACATACTCGTCACGGTCGGTGGGTTGGAGCACGCGCGTAAACTTTTCTCTTTTGACGAGATACACGATATCAAAACCCTTATCGGGACGACGCAGGAGCTTTCCATCGGGTCGGCGGCACAGGCGCATCTCGGATGTGCCGTCTCCTATCTCGATCTGCCGAGCGATCCGGCCGGGGGACGGTTGTATAGGGAAGACGTAGTGGTAAAACGGGTGTATTATCAAGATGGCTATCTCATGCTCCCCGATGGACCCGGTGTCGGGCTTGATCTCGATGAGACGGGTCTACGCGAGCTGACCTGCCCGCTTTATCGGAAATGACTCCCCCATTTGCCACCCCGCGCGCCGTTGCGATCGGTCTGCTGTTGGCCGTGACGGAAAACGTATTCTCGCTGTACGGATCGTATCGCATCGGGTATAACCATCTGACGTTCGGCCATTTTGATCTTGGGTTTCTCATCCCCTTTCTGCTCGGCATATTCGGCCCCAACATCCTGCTCAAAACAATCCGCCCTGCTTATGGATTAAGCGGTTCCGAACTGCTGTTTATCTTCTGTCTTGGCTGGATCGGGTTTATGGTCCCCACGTGGGGCATGTCGAATTATTTTATCAATATGATCGTCGTACCGCACTATTTTGCCACGCCGGAAAATCAGTGGGGCGCTTTGTTTTTCCAATATCTACCTGAATGGGCTGTGGTGCAGGACACGGGCGGCGCGGTGCGGTCGTACTATATAGGACTTGCGCCCGAAGCGCCCATCCCATGGGGCGCGTGGGTGGTACCCGTCTTCTGGTGGCTTACCTTTTTTGCCGGTTTGCTTTCCGTGGGAGTATGCACGGTTACGCTTTTTCGCAAACAGTGGGTGGAGCACGAGCGGCTCTCGTATCCGCTGGCGCAGATCCCGGTGTTGTTGACGGAGACCGTGCCCGGCGACGTTTCGCCATGGCCCGCGTTTATGCGGACACGCGCTTTCCGGATCGGGTTTATCGTCACGCTGCTCGCTATGTGCTGGAACGTGGGGTCGTACTGGTTTAGATGGCCTACCGTGCCTATCAACGCACAAAACGGATTCGAGTTGGGTTTTGGTCGGGCGTTTCCTACACAGGTCATCCGTATGAATCTCATCTCGTTTACCTTGTCGTTTTTTATCAATGTGGATGTGCTGTTTAGCATTTGGGTATTTCAACTGCTCAATACACTCGAACAGGGAACGCTCAACCGTATCGGTATTACGGCGGCATCCGGGACGGCGATTCCGGGGGGGTTGGTGGCGGTACAATTTATCGGCGGTATGATCGCCTTTGCCTGCTGGATGCTATGGACGGCCCGGCGACATCTTGGTGAGGTGTGGCGGCATGTGGGGGGAAAAACCTCCTCGTTACGTGACGAAGACGAATGGATTTCCTACCGAACGGCGATGATCGTGGGTGGAGCCGGACTGCTCTATGTAATCGGCTGGCTGCACGCCGCCGGTATGTCGCTTCCTGTCGTGCTGGCGCTGTTGGCGTTTTTATTTACCTTTTATCTTGCTTTGTGTCGGGTACTGGCCGAAACGGGGTTGGTGATGGTCGATCTGCCCATCAACGCGCACGAATTTACCATTGCCATGGCCGGATCAGGAGCGTTGTCTCCCCAGAATCTCACCGCGCTGGGACTCGGCAGCGCTTTTGCCCGCAACTGGAAGACATTCCCCATGATCATTCCATCGCATGTGGCACGGCTCCGGGGATTGCTCGAGCAAAACGGACGCGCGCTTTTTTTCTGGTGTGCGATCACCTTTGGGGTAAGCGTACTGACTGCCGTGGTCTTTACCATGTATTGCGGCTACCGAACGGGCGGTGCAGCCAGTTTTTACGTCGATATTGCGGGCGGATCGGGGTTTTACGACCTTATCCCCACATGGATGAAAAATAGCACACGGATTACGGCGCCGGAAATCATCTTTCTGCTTTCCGGCGGGGCCATCACCACGGGGATCATGGCGGCGCGGTATGTCTTTCCGTGGTGGCCGCTGTCACCTATCGGGTTTGTCGTGGCCGCTGGGGGATCGGTGCGAAGCGCATTTTTTCCCATCCTGCTGGCATGGCTACTCAAGATCATTCTGCTGCGTGTGGGCGGAGTACGACTGTACCGTGACGCTCAGCCGCTTATGCTCGGCATCCTGTTGGGTCACGTGGTAGGCGCGGCAGTGGCCATACTCGTCGATTTTCTCTACTTTCCTGGATCGGCACACGAAGTACATACTTTCTAAATTTTTACTTACCAATCTTGACAATGTTGCCTATCATAGTCATAATTGTTTGACAATAGTTCGTCACGCTGAACACCTCTTAAAATTTATCCATGACGCTTGTTGCAACCTCCTCTTTCTACGCTTTCTCCCGTGCGTCTTTTTTTTCGGGCGTGCATCGTTTCATCTTGCCTTTTTCCCATTTTGTCTTTGTTTCTTTTGCCATAAAATCGGTAAAAAATCCAAACGCGGCCTCAATCTGGCCGGCGGCACCGCTCTGTAACGATACGAGATACGGTATCGCAACAGGCTCGCCAGGTTGAGGCATACAACAGAGCCTGTCCCCGACCACCGTCACTATTTCGTATACTTCAGGAAAGGACACCGCCATGTTTACCGGTTCTATCGTTGCGCTTATCACGCCCTTTCGCGATGGACAAGTCGATGAGTCTGCCTTGCGTCGGCTGGTGCGTTTTCACGTAGAGAACGGAACCGACGGCATCGTGCCGTGTGGCACGACCGGGGAAGCCGTAACGCTTGGCCGCTCCGAGTGGGAGCGGGTCGTCAACATCACGCTTGAGGAAACCGCGGGCAGGATACCGGTCATTGCCGGAGCAGGTACGAACGACACGGCCAAAACGGTGGAACTGGTCCGGTACGCCCGGTCTGCCGGAGCGACGGGCGCGCTTGTGGTGACACCGTACTACAACAAGCCCACACAGCGTGGTCTTATCGCGCATTATGCCGAGATTGCGCATCGCGTCGATCTGCCGTTGATCGTGTACAACGTGCCGGGGCGCACCGGCGTCAACGTGTTGCCGGAGACACTGGCAGAGGTGATGCAGATCGACGCGGTCGTGGCGGTCAAGGAGGCCAGCGGGAATTTGGAACAGATCGGCTTGATCGGTGCGTTGTGTGGTGATCGGATCACCCTGCTCTCCGGGGACGACACGTTGACGTTACCCGTGCTTTCCGTAGGCGGACGCGGCGTCATCTCGGTCGTTGCCAATATCATCCCCCGCGATGTGGCCGATATGGTCCGGCTATACGCAAACGGCCATCATGCCGACGCATTGGAGAGGTTTCGGCGTCAGCTTCCGCTTAGCAAAGCCATGTTTATCGAAACCAATCCTATCCCGGTAAAAACCGCTGTCGGTCTGCTTGGCTTGGCGGGTGAGGACATGCGGCTTCCGCTGGTTCCGATGGAAGAAGGCAACCGGGCAAAGCTGGCGCGCACCTTATGCGCCTACGGCCTCTTGCAGGAGGCCGCCGCATGATCGACATCGTGATCAGCGGAGCCGCAGGACGTATGGGACAAGCCATCGCCCGTATCGCGCGGGAGATGGAAGACATTCGGATCGTCGGCGCGCTCGGCGCCTCCGACCGGCCCTACACGGGCCGCGATCTGGGGACGGTGCTCGGAGGCGATTTACTCGGGGCGGTTATTGAGTCGGACATGGAGATCGTATTGAAACCGGGGCGGACATGGGTGGAATTTTCCACCCCTGCCGCCACGCTTGCGCACACTCGTCGGATCGCGGAAATCGGGCTTCCCACACTTGTGGGAACCACAGGATTTTCGGGTTCGGAAAGAGAAGAACTCTATGGACTGGCTCGGGTTATCCCGTTGCTTGTCGCTTCCAACACGTCGCTGGGCGCCAACCTGCTGTTTTCGCTGGCAGAAACAGCCGCTCGCTCGCTCGGAACGGATTTTGACATGGAAATCGTGGAGGCGCATCACCGGATGAAACGCGATGCGCCAAGCGGTACGGCGCGTCAGTTGGTCGAGCGCATGGCCACAGCACGGAACCAGACGCTCGACGATGTCGCCGCATACGGACGCAACCCGGCGACGGGCCGCCGCCAGCCGGGGGAAATCGGCATCCATGCCCTACGAGGCGGTGACATCGTGGGCGAGCATACCGCGATTTTTTTCGGCAATGGAGAGCGCATCGAGATCGCGCACCGGGTTCGCAGTATCGACACCTTTGCGCACGGCGCGCTTCATGCGGTTCGCTTTCTTAAAGACCGCCCACCGGGGCTGTACACGATGGGCGACGTACTCAAAGGATAGTACTGAGCCCCTATCCCAAAGCTGATCTTTCCGGTTATTCTTTGTCCCAAGATCAGGTTTTCGGGTAGGCGCTAAACAGTGCATCCAACATTTCGAACGCCTGAGCCGGACTGACGCTTACCCCGTGTATGCTGACGGTCCAGTGCAGGTGCGCGGCATTGACACGCCCTGTCGCGCCTGCAAGTCCCACCTGCTGACCCTTTTCCACATACTGGTCCACAGCGACGTCGATCCGGCTCAGGTGCGAATATCCTGAATGTACACCCATGCCGTGCTCTATGAGTACGTGGTTGCCGGCGTAAAAAAGATTCTGCGCCAGTCGAACGACACCCGACTGCGCCGCAAAGATGGGCGTACCCTCGCGCGCCCGCAAGTCGAGACCGCCGTGAACGCTGCGCAATTGCCCGTTAAATACGCGACGGGTTCCGTAGGGACTGGTCACTACCTTGTTTTCGACGGGCCAGAAAAAAGGCCCGTCCATCATAACACTATCGCGCGTGACCCTATAGGCTTTCGCTATGATGTCCCGCTCGTCGGCGATGCGTTTCAGGTCGTCCGTGCTGGGTGCTACACGGCTCTGATCCACCCCCTCTATCGTCTCCGCCCGGTACGGCCCGGCTACGATCCGCACCGGAAGCTCAAGCGCGAAAACGAGGTCTCGGACCGCCCACATCACCGCGAGTGTATCAAGACGGGGCACGGTTTCGTAAGGGATGCCGACCAGTGCAAAACTGGTGCCGGGGTTTGCTTGCGGGTGCGGGTAGACACGAACGGGGGCGGTGTGGTATACGGTCAACGCGGCGAAGGAAACACGATCGTCGGTTTCGATGTCGATCCGTAGGACATGACCGTTGGCTACCATCGATGCAGAAGGACGTGCTTTAATGGCGTCGATATCCGGAAGCGAGATATCGACGATAAAAAAAACGTCTATGCAGGCAAATAGCCCTGCCGCTATGAGGATTTTTGCGTAAAACAGAGCCAAACGCGACGGACGGCGACCACGGGGCCTCTCATGCCGACGGCGGGAAACCTTGTGTCTCTCGGAAATGAGCATGGCTACGATTCTAAGCCCTTCAAGTCGTCCGGCAAAGCCGTTTGCGGATTATATCTAATAACTCCGATACCCAGCCCGTCCTGATCCGGGTGTTGAATAAACTCCCGTGAAGGATAGAGGAGTTTAAGCCGTGCCCATAATTGAGGAACTCCGCCAGACCAACGTTCAGTGGTCGTACCGTAACGAATACGATGGTCCGGAACTATATCGTGAAATACGATACTCCCCCCCGCACGAACCAGATTTCTATATAGGAGAAAATCCTGCCATACGCCCTCGTAATGGTGATTACCGTCGATAAAAACGACATCGAGCAATTGACCATTGAGAATCCGTTTAATTCGCCGAACCGTAGTCGGATGGGTAGAAGAACCATCAATAAGATAAATCTGTTGATCAAGACGTCGAAATTTCTTCAAGCGGGGACGATTTTTTATAAATAAATCAACCCCGATCATCAGTTTTACATCAGGAAGTAATTGGCTCAACAGCAACGTGGTGCCGCCGTGTTCCGTGCCTATTTCGCATACACGGCAAGGGTTTTCGCTTCCCATATGTTCTAGCGCAGGACCGATCTCCTCAGGAAGTTGTACGGAACCCACGCCTAACCATCGACGGCCAAATGCAAAAAAGTCGGACATGCTTCGACAAGCAGTATACTCCTGTTGAGCTTGCATCTGCATGGATCGGTTGAGTCGAAACGCCAAAGAAGGCCAAAGGTCTTCCAGATAACGCAACCATGTATACTTGAATTGGGAAGACAGGCGTTTTTTTACAAAAGCTGGAACAGCAGACTTTGCAATTTTTTCGAGCATACCCTACCTCTGTTTGGCTTTTTCTTGATTATACCCGTCCCGTCGTCTATAATCCAGACGAATATCGTTTCGCTCGGTATTGGGCGTTAATCTCTCTACCTCTGAAGGAGCCTCCATGAAAATTACGCACGCAAAACGCCTGGCCCTCAACATTCCTTTTTACGCGGCCCATGTAGACGCCGCGATGCACCGTGCCAACACACACGACGAGCGTGTATGGGTATACCGACTGGAAACGGACAACGGGTTGGTCGCGTACGGCGACGGTGGATTTCACGAAGTGGACGGGCTGGTGGGCCGGAATCCTTTTTCACTTATACGTGACGACAGCATCGGGTTCGGCCCCCAGATGGCTGTGCTCGATCTGTGCGGCAAAGACGCGGGCGTTCCGGTCCATGCCTTGCTGGGTTCCAAACTCCGCAACCGATGCCCGATTTCGTGGTGGGACATCGACATGCCGCCTGAAGACTGGGCCAAAGAAGCCAAAGAGTCGGTAAAACGAGGCTATACTTCGT